>PLTX01000074.1:42149-42911 GCA_003164675.1 Verrucomicrobiota bacterium
GCGCAGGTCGCGCCCGGCCGTACCGCGTCGAGCGCCGCCAGTTGCGCTTCCAGCACCGCCGCATACAGCCGTTTCGTTGGCGCTGTCGGCCGGCCGGTGTGCATGACGCGCGTCATATCGCTGGCGTAGCCCTCCCGGCTTGCGCCCATGTCTACCAATACTAGCTGATTGGCCTGCACCCGCGACCCCGTCGGCTGCGCATGCGGCAGCGCCGACCTCGCTCCCGCCGCCACAATCGTCTCAAACGCCGGCCGCTCCGCCCCCAGGCGCCGCATTCTGTATTCCAGTTCAGCCGCGATCTGCGCCTCGCTGATGCCCACGCGGATCTTCCTCAACGTTTGCAGGTACGCCCGCCCGCACACATCCATCGAGCGCCGGATCAGTTCGATCTCGCCCGCGTCCTTCACCGCCCGCAAGCCTTCCGCCAACCCGCTCACGTCGCTCAGCAGGACCCCCGGCCCCAACTGCTCGCCGATCCGCGCGTACTCCGCCTGCGCCAGTTGTTCCGCCTCCAACCCCAGCGAATTCGCCCGCCGCCGCCGCACGTTCTTGACGAGCTCCGGCCACAGCGCGCCGCGAATCACCCGCACTTTGCAATCGGTCTCCCCGGCCGCCTGCAGCTCGTAGCGCGGATCGGTGTAGAGGACCGCTTCCCGCTCACTCAGCAAAACCAGCGCGCTCGATCCGCTGAAGCCCGTCAGGTACCGGATGTTGGGGAGATGCGAGAACGCCGCCGCGGCCGTCTTCCGCTCTGCGAGCAGC
>PLTX01000003.1 GCA_003164675.1 Verrucomicrobiota bacterium
CTCCCGAGCTGCTGTAGGATGCTTTCGGCGCAAAGAAGGTCACGGGATCATAACCCCAGTAATTCCTGAGCGGTTGATTCGTGTGCGGATTCCTGCGCGTCACGGAAGTTTCATTGAACTCCAGCACGGGCATCAATTCCACAGCCGTCACCCCCAGTTCTTCTAAATAGGGGATCTTTTCCTATCCCCCGGTATGTGCCGGGATGCTTCACACCGGAACTGGGATGAATGGTGAAACCACGAACATGCGTTTCGTAAATGACCGTCTTCGACCACGGATGCCGGGGTGGCTGGTCTCCATCCCACTCGAAGGGCTCGTTGACAAATACGCATTTCGGCATCGAGTTGGAATTGTCCAGTTTCGAGAGAGCCAGGTCTTGCTCCGGCGCCGACGGGTCGTATCCGCGTGCCGATGCAAAATCCCACGGAGGCAGCCGCGAAATCGCAGTAGCGAGGGGATCGAGGAGAAGCCTGTTGAAATTGAAACGATGTCCTTCGCTGGGTTCATAAGGGCCATCCACGCGGTAAGCATAGAGTTGACCGGGACCGATCCCTTTTACCCAGACGTGCCATACGTCGCCGGTGCGGTTGCGCGCTGAATCCAGATCGATTGCCCGGGCGGGCGCTGCGTCTTCGGGATGGTCGAACAACTCCAGTCGAACGCGGCTGGCGTTACGGCTGAAAATGGCGAAATTAACCCCGCCTCCCCTTTCCTGGGTTCCCAAAGGCAGAGGAGAGCCCACCCGAATGTCAGCGCGCCCGGAGATCTCCGAGATGTAATCGTGCAACTCGCGTTGGGGCGTTTTCATCATCGTTGCCATAGGATTCGTGCGTCTTCCAGTGGGATCGCAACGCCGTCGCAGTGCGGTATCACTCGCGCTGTATAGTCCGCTGGCGGCCGGGTCGCCGACACAGTTGCGCTGTAAACGTAGCCGCCCGACGCGCCTGCCAGTTCCCGAATGAGCTTCATCTCCTGCCGCACCGGGCTACCGCCGTTGACTCCGTTGGCATAAAGCTCGACTCGCACGGCCTTCGGGTCGAGATCATCGAGATAGACCTGAACCTCATACACGCGCTGCTTGCCTTTCGTCTCCTCCGTCAGTTCGCCGAAGCGTAGCGTGGTCCATTTCTGCTGCAGACGGTGCTGCCAATCGACCATTTGCCTGCCGATTGCGCCTTTATTAGCAACGCGCGAACTGTAGGCGGTGGCAGCCGGGAGATAATGCTGCTCGGTGTATTCACGCACCGCGCGCTCAGCGGAGAAACGCGGGGTCAACCGCGCCATGCTTTCACGCACCCGGGCAACCCAGGCGGTGGGAATTCCCGCGTCGTTGCGGGTATAAAACTCGGGAATCACCTCGCGTTCGAGCCGGTCGTAGAGCGCCCCGGCTTCGGCCGCATCCCAGGCCGGATCGTTGCCATGTTCCTGACCGTCACCGAGTGCCCAGCCCAGATCCGGGATATAGGCTTCGGCCCACCATCCATCTAATTCCGAGAGATTGATGCCGCCGTTAACCAGCACCTTCATGCCGCTCGTTCCACACGCCTCCCAAGGTCGCCGTGGCGTGTTGATCCAGACATCCACACCCTGCACCAGGCGCTCGGTCAAATGCATGTCGTAGTCACTCAGGAAAATCGCATGAGGACGGACTTCGGGTTGACGAATAAACTGTATCCATTTCTGGATTAGGGCTTGTCCAGCCAGGTCCGCAGGATGGGCCTTGCCAGCAAGGATGAGTTGCACCGGTCGCTGCGGATTGGATAACAAACGAAGCAGTCGCTCCGGGTCGTGCAGTAGCAGGTTTGGTCTCTTGTAGGTCGCGAAGCGGCGCGCAAAGCCCAGTGTCAACGTGTTGGGATCGAAGAGATGCCTCGCCTCCTCAACCGTCTCGGGCGATGCGCCGGCGGCGGCGTAGTGCCGGGCCAGGCGTTGGCGAGCGTATTCAACAAGAGACTTGCTGGCGGCCATGCGAAATTGCCAAAGGCTGGTGTCAGAGACGCGGCGAATGTCCTGCTCCAGGGTTTCCGTCATCCCCAGCCAGCGGTCTTTTCCACAGGCCTTCGTCCAAAGATCGTCGGCGGCCGCCGAGTCCCAGGTCGGCATGTGAACTCCGTTGGTCACGTGGCCAACGGGAACTTCGTCCACTGGCCAGTGTGGAAAGAGAGACTCAAAGAGATGCCGGCTGACTTTCCCATGCAAGCGGCTTACGCCATTCACCGCCCCGCTGCCGCGGATTGCCAGATAGGCCATGTTGAAACTCTCCGACGGGTCGTTTGGATTCAGACGTCCCAGAGCCAGCAGGTCATGGACTTTTATGCCGAGCTCATGCTCGGCATACCGGCCGAGGTATTGCTCGATGAGAGCCGGAGTAAAACGATCAAAGCCGGCGGCCACAGCCGTGTGGGTGGTAAAGAGATTTCCCGCCCGCGTGGCGGCCAGCGCGACTTCAAAGGGCTGCTTGATCTCTTGCATGAAACTGCGGGCGCGCTCCAACACGGCGAAAGCCGCATGGCCTTCATTCAAGTGGCAGACTTCCGGTTGAATGCCGAGCGCGACGAGCAGCCGCCAACCGCCAATCCCAAGCAGTATTTCTTGCGCGAGGCGCAACTCCGGGCCGCCCCCATATAACTCGCTGGTGATTCCGCGATGCGCCGGAAAATTCGCCGCGTCATT
>PLTX01000056.1 GCA_003164675.1 Verrucomicrobiota bacterium
AGCCTATTGTACGAGTCTCAATAATTGCGCCAGAGTCAGGCCGCCATAATTTGCTTCTGCGTTGCTCAAGTAGCCCTGAACCGTAATTTCATCACTGGAACTCAGTCTCGAACCGGAAGGGTCGGTCCCTGTAAACAAATCCCAGACTGCCCAGTTGTAAAGACCTTCGGGGTCGCTATTGCCATCAGTGTATGCGTTGACTTCCTCCACGAACAGATAGGACGCTTCCAAGTAGCCCACAATGCCCGCAGAAGGAACCTCCAACCCCGTCACATTGCCTGGATTTAGGTTAGCCACGTTCAGCGTCGTGGCATTCCAATTCTCGCCATTACTGATTCTCCTGTTGAAACTGTCACACATCAGCGGATAGCTTACGGGGGAACCGCTGATAGTAAAATTGTAGGGATAAACGTACACTTTGCCTGAGTTATTGCCTTGCGGCGAGATGAAACCCATTGTGTCGGTTTGTGCGCTTGCAGTCAGGCTCATGCCTGCCAGCAACATCGTGGTTGCCATCAGAAAGATAGACTTCTTCATATCCGCAATCGCCAACTGTCTTTGCCTCGCAGTTGGATTCGGCAGGTTAGTTCGGTAACCGCCACACTCACCGTCGGCCCTTTCTCCCTACCAGAAAGGACAGGATTAGTCAACCTTCTTGTTCATTCATATTTCTGGCGGAAGGCTATAACGCCTTGGGGGAGGCACGACGAAACGCCACCACTGCGTCCCATCGCCATAGTTTCTGCCGCCGTCAGCCGCCGTTGCTCCCCCGCCACAGTTCCCGCCGCCCGTTCCCAACTGCATAAATGAAAGCGGCGCACTCCTTTGAATGCGCCGCCCTCGTTTTCGACTCTTCGGTCTCCAGAACGACGGGGTTAATGGTTTGTGGGCTCGACCACTGGAACCCGTGTTCCTCTAACCCGCCCGCCGAATCTCAAAGACCGACGAACTGAAATTGAGACAGGCTTCATATGCCTCTCCCATTGAACCGAGTTTAGCCACCGCAGGCTGCGTCAGCGGCTCGGCACTGGGTCAGTATGAACTTGCTCGGGGGTAATGTCAACTCAAAACAGCCATGCAAGTCAGTGTTTTCTTGCCATAGAAGGGGGCTGGCGAGAAAGGAGTTCAATGAAGAATTGCCCCGCTGCCCTCAGCCGCCATTTCCCCCACATCATAAAAGGGCAGTGTAGCCCCCGGTCATGCCCCCTGGTGAGATACTCCGACTTGGAGTTTTCGAAGCGAGGACATGTCCTTCGCTACACTGCCATGCTCTCAAAAATAGAATTCCAGCAATCGCAAGTCGAGCAGTTTCCTGCCGCTATCGTCCCGCCACAGTTCCCGCCGCCGTTGCTTCCACGCCGCCATTGCCTCCAGCCGCCCGCTGCCCCTTTTTGCCCCCGCCGATGCCCCCGCCGTTGGGCGATGTTCCTCGTCAGTATAGCCCCCCGCTTTTTTGCGACCGCCGTTCTATCCGCCCCCTGAACGTTTTGACTGGCGCTGCCTTTCAGGGCATACTTCAACCGCAATGGTGCCTGTGAATTTTCGTGCCATCTACCTTCCACAGAAGAAGAGATTTCAGGTGGAAATATCAGACCCCGATGGTCGCCATGTTGAGATGATGTCCGAGGCTCGGTTCAAGCAGTTCATCGAACATCTCGACACGGAAATCGACGTTGGCGGGGTGGTCGTCAAATTCGATGGTGGTGACCTCAACGCTCCACAGGCGGTGAAAGACTATTTTCGAAAGGTGTTCCAGTCGTTTCAGGATGCCAAACAACGAGGACAGGTGTAGGACGGAGTCTACGACTGAATCGCCGACGAAGCAGTCCGTCCGTCGCCAAGGAACCCGTCAACGGCAGCAATCAGGGTGCTGGCAACTACCGGCTTGCCAAGCAATTTGTCAACGCCTTCGAGATACCCCACGGTCACCGAGTCGGGGTTCATGCCCGTAAGTCCGATGACCTTTGCGTTCGGACTGAGGTGCTTGATGAAGTTGAGCGTCTCGCCACCATCGAGTCTCGGCATGTTGTAATCGAGCACCACGATGCGGATGTCACGAGCGGCTTGGCGTAGCATGTCCAGTCCCTTCGGTGACGAAGACGAAGTCAGCACATTGAAGCCCCGTTTGACCAGCAAGGTTTTGACAGTCAGAAGCACTGCGGGGTCGTCATCAATGACCAAGATGGTGGGTTTGGGTTCGTCCCCATCGTTGGAAGGACGCTCTGGGATTCTTTCCCGTTGACCCACGCCTCCGGGACCGAATAATGCGATTGCTGCGGAGAAGATGCCCACACGTTTCTTTCCTTAATCGACTATCACGTTCGCTTGGCAAACATTGGTTGATGTCGCAGCGGGAACTGCGGGGGCATTGAGAGCGTCCTCCACTTTCCCGACAAGGTCAGTCAGGCTGAATGGCTTTTTCAGCGAACCCAACAGACCTTTCTGAAACATTTCGAACGGCACGGATTTTTCATAGCCTGTCACCAGAACAACCCGCACGTCTGGATTGAGGCGCTGGAGTTCATCGAAAACCAAGTCGCCCGTCATTTGGGGGAGCAAGAAGTCCAATAGCACCATGTCAATCTCTCGCCATCTCTCCTCGTAAATCTGGATGGCTTCATCTGCGCTGGAGGCGGTAATCACTCGGTAGCCTTGGCATTCCAACATCTCCGTGAGGAGAGACAGAAAATTCTCCTCATCGTCGATAGCAAGAATGCACGGTTTTGGGCTGCAATTACTGGACGCCATGCTTTTACAAGGAGCATTCGGCTTGCCAGCGTTGCCCGCCGAGTTTGCTAATGCCCAATGGGTTCTGTCGGCAGGTCATCCCCCACCCGCAGTTCCGCCGCCAGTTCCCAACTGCAAAACGAAAGCGGCGCACTCGGTTGAATGCGCCGCCCGTCATCGGAGTCAAAGGGGTCAATCAAAGGGGTCAATGCTTTAGGGCCTGTTGCCCAAATGCCTTTTGCTGTTGCAGCCGCGCTGCTGCGAAGCGCGGGCCGTTGATTTTCCGAACAAATTCGGCGCTTCATAGAAGCGCCGCTACACCAAAACGCGCTAAAACTCGTTTGGGCAACATGCCCTAATCATTGTAACAATTTGGCGTACCGCGCGTGTGCGGGCGCGAAAGCCCACAAGCGTATTGTCAACCGATGACTGCCAAACAGCAGCTTTCGCTTCTGCATGTGCTCCTCCAAAGCTACCGCATCAGATTGGTGGAGGATGAGAGGGTAGCCGGGAAGAGGTCAACACCAAACGGGGCGGCGTTCAGGCGAATGGACCAAACGCATTCTCACCGGCCGGTTCGCCTTCTGGGCAAACGGGGTGGTCAGCGGACGAAATCGGGGTTGATCTCGTACTTCTTGAGTTTGGCGTAGAGCGTCGTGCGGCTGATCTGGAGCGTTTCGGCGGTGCGCTTGATGTTGCCGCCATGTTGGCGAAGCGCGTTGACGAGGATTTGTTTTTCCGGTTCGCCGAGCTGATCCGACAGCGCCGCCGAAGGAACCGCCAGCAGGGGCTTGGCTTCCGTAATGCGTCGAGGCAGGTCGGGCGCGTCGATGATCGATGACTTGGCCAGCACCACGGCCTGTAACACCACGTTCTCCAGCTCGCGCACGTTGCCGGGCCAGCCGTAGCCGCACAGCACGTTGATCGCATTGTCGCTAAACCCGCGCAAATCCTTGCCGTTCTGACGCGCGAACCGTCGTAGAAACTCCATCGCCAATAGCGGGACGTCCTCCGTGCGTTCGCGCAACGGCGGCAGGTCTATCTGGACCACATTAAGCCGATGATACAGATCTTCGCGGAACGTTCCTTCGGCCACGACCGTTTCCAGAGGTCGATTCGTTGCGGCGATGATGCGCACGTCCACCGAAATCGGCTTGGAACCGCCCACCCGCTCAAATGTCCGTGTCTGCAGGACGCGCAACAACTTCGCTTGCACGTTGAGATTGATATTCGCGACCTCATCCAGAAACAGCGTGCCGGTGTTGGCGCGCTCGAACCGTCCAACATGCCGATCTACCGCGCCCGTGAACGCCCCCCTCTCGTGACCGAACAATTCGCTCTCCAACAACTCGCGAGCCAGGGCGGTGCAATCGAGTGTGACAAACGGTTTGCCGTGACGTCCACTGGCTTCGTGCACCGCGCGAGCCACCAGCTCCTTGCCTGTTCCCGTTTCGCCGTGGATTAACACATTGGCCCAGCTATCGGCGATGGTTTGCACCAACTCAAAAATTTCCTGCATCTGGTTGTTCTGACTGATAATCCCGTAGAACCCCTGCACGGGCGTCGCCAACATCCCCCGACTCCGCGGATCAGCCACCGCCGCACGGATCAGCGTCCCAATCTCCAGCACCGCCTGCCGCACCCGCTCCCGCAGCTTCGCCAGCGCCGCCGGATCATCCGCCTTCTGCAGGTAATCAAACGCCCCCAGTTTCGTCGCCCTCACCGCCTGCTCGACCGACCCCTTCCCCGTGTACACGATCACCATCGCCTCCGCGTACACCTGCCGTATCTCCTCCAAAAACGCCGTCCCATCCGCCCCGGGCATATTATTAATGTCTGCGATCACCACGTTGATGTTTCGGGCATCCAACAGCAGCTTCGCATCTTCAACCGAATTCGCCGAAAACATCTCGCAATCGTCCTGAATCAGGAGCTCCGATAGCTTCAGCGTCCACGGCACCTCATGATCCACGATCAATATCTTAGCCCTTGGCATGTCCAGCGCTCACTCCCGACATGTAAATACGATGACCAAATGACCTCAGATTATCCTATTGATATGTAAACCCTCTCCCCCTTACCATAAGCAACTCCCAAGCCACCCAAACGCTGCAAGCTTCCGTCAGTCGCAATAATGTGAACATGTCAAATAGACGCCGGAAGCCAGTTTTGTCAAGGTTGTAAGACAGTGAACCGCCAAATGCTTTACATGGCAAGTTAAACCGACTGAACATGTCAGCAGAAGCCCAACTGATAGTCGTCAACCACCAGATCCGGCGAGCTTTCGATGAAGTCCACTACCTTGGAGAGAACCTGGTTGGCAAATCGAGGCGCAAGGGTCGCGCCGAGATGGCCTCGTGTCGCTTCGAGGCCCGCAGGGCAGCCTGATCGGGTAGGAACGCTGCCAACCGCTTGTCGTTGCTCACCAACGCCACCGCCCAACACCGCACTCTGCCACAGGTCGTTATCTTCCACCTCGGCAATCGACACATTGAAGTTCTTGCGAATACGGTCCTTAAGCCGAGTCGATGGGATCGACGAGACGCAACGCCGTAGGTTTACCCCGACTCCGAGGTCGGGGCGGCCCACAGGGCGAGCCGAGCGGGCGCGAGCGAGTGCAACCGACCACCATCCGCTTCGCCTTCAAACTGTCCGCCGATGGAATCGTCAACTCGACTTGAAGTAGCCCCACTACCACAGCCAACCCTAATCATCAGCCACAACATTCACGCATCGCTTTGCCCCACAACACCTTGTCCGCTCGATTTCCACACTACCACCCCATGATCTCGTACCCGCAATCCACGTACACCACCTGCCCCGTCGTCGCCGTCGACATATCGCTCGCCAGAAACAGTCCCGTGCTCCCCAACTCCTTCGGCTCCAAGTTCCGTTTTAGCGGCGAGCGCTCCTCGTAATGCTTCAGCATCTGCGTGAACCCCGAGATACCCCGCGCCGCCAACGTGTTCACCGGGCCTGCGCTGATCGCATTCACGCGTATCTTCTTCGGTCCCAAGTCATAAGCGAGATACCTCACCGATGCCTCCAGCGACGCTTTCGCCACCCCCATCACATTATAATGCGGAACTACCTTCACCGAGCCATGATACGTCATCGCGATCACCGATCCCCCCTCCGTCATTAATGGTGCCGCCCCCCGCGCCAGCGCCACCAGCGAATACGCGCTCACATCATGCGCCACCCGAAACGCCTCACGCGTCGTATTGATAAACTCCCCCTCCAACGCCTCCTTCGGCGCGAACGCCACCGAATGCAGCAAAATGTGCAACTTCCCGAAATCCTTCCTCACCTGCTCAAATACCCTGGCAATATCGTCATCCCGCGACACGTCGCACGGATACATCGGCGTATCCGCCCCAAACCCCTCCACCAATTCCGCCACGTTCTCCTTCAACCGCTCCCCTTGGTACGTAAACGCCAATCTCGCCCCCGCCTCATACCACGCCTGCGCGATCGCCCACGCGATCGACCGCTGATTCGCCACCCCAAACACAATCCCCATCTTCCCCGCCAACAATTTCACATTTGCTTCCATATCCCCGCGATAGTCAATAAACCCCTCCCAAGCGTCAAGCCTCAATCTAGCGCGATGCAATAGCCAAGCCGCTGGGAGCGGCGTACCGGCCGGCGCGTACTGGAGAGTGTCGACACATTTGCGGTTCAACCCCCACGACAGAGCGCTGTAGCAGCGTGGGCGGCTATGAAGGCTTGATGGTCAGGATCAGCGGGGAATAGACTTTCGGCGCGGTTGAGGTCAACGACGAGAGTTCCAGCGCAACATTGGCGAGTTTCGCGACCCCGGGCAAACACGTCAAGTAAGTGCTTCGGGTCGGCTGAAGGAGTGCTGGTGGCGCAATGTTCAGACAGCTGCGTGCACGCGATACGGCATACTTTCGCGTACTTTCGAAGAAGTGCTAACACCTCAGGCAAAGGATGCTTAGCGCGACCCCTGGCGATTGAAAACACGACAGCTAATGGCTGGACGGCCTTGCAGAGTTTTTCGACGAAGCGTTCCAAGCTCCCGGAACCCGACTTTCCCCCGTGGTGGGGGAACACCAATATCGGCGCTTTCGCATCGACGCGGTGGCTGATCATGTCGTCCAAAGCGATCTCGTCTAGGTCGCCGGGAAAGACGGCAATAGATTTGCCATGCTGAACGAGACGTATTACAGCGCTTAACGAATTGGTCGTGATTGTGCGTCCAGCCCGGTCAGTGCCACCCGCGCCTTTACCGGCCAAGTATTTGCTTGGCGCAAGAACTTGGACACGAACTTCGCCCTGATCGTAAGTCCCGCTTTCGTCATGAACTAGTGTCGGTGTGAATACAAGCTCCTTGCGGTTATCTGCTTGATCTAACTCGTAGACAAGGTCATCCCAGATTTTCGAACCCTTGGAGGAGTCGCAGTTGAGGCAAACTCGGGAAATTCTGACTGTTTTGGCCGACAGTAGTCCCGCGACTCCGCCGATGTGATCTTTATCCGCGTGTGAGAGGAGAAGCACGTCGACGGTCCTAATTTTCTTCTCACGTAGGTATTCGAGCAAGGCATTGCCAGGTCCCGAATCGATCACCACGACGCCTCTTGAATCACTGAGCACAGCACAGTTGCCGTGACCGACATCGAGAATGGCCAAAGTTCGATCCTTTTTGGGCATACTAATGGTCTTCCCATTCGAAGAAATACAATTCGTCTGCTGTCTCAGCACCAATGTTGACTTGGGCGTGAAAGCGCTGGTCAGACTTGACGCGACCCCGCATCTGGTCCGGGACATCTGCGAGGTAGATACGGATTTTGTCGTCAGCGCTCCAAATGGGCACGACAACGTAAAAATACCCTCCGGCCATATCGACCTCTTCCACTCTTACCAGGGTCCTCCATGGCCGCCGACTGGGGTCAAACTCGCCCTTGCTTTCTAGAACGCATCGCGTGAATCCTCGCACGAACGTTTCGGGGCTGTAAGCTTCTGGCTTCAGAAGCGTCGGAATGTATCTGCGTTTGCTTCGTAACACGGTAACATCACTGTCGGTATAGGTAGTGCATAAGAGAGCTGGGAATTGATTGCTATTGGAGGAAGCTACAAGCTGGTCGCCATCGAAGTGGGCGAAGTTCCTCACGCGCAGGTGATAGTCGCAAACCACAGCGTCCGCTCTGTTAGGAAGTTGTGTGAGGAGCTTCTGCAGATCGTGGAGTGGACCCGCCTCATACACGGGCTTTAGCTTCATTTCTTCAATGACGTAACCGAATCCTTCTCTCGCCTGTTCGTCATCGTCTATGACAAGCACGGTCTCGATTGTCTTGCCATTAATAGTTAGTGCCATGCCTATTCCTTCAACACCGGTAAGCTGATGATGATTTCAGCGCCGCCAAGCTCACCGTGTTCGACAGCATCCACGTCGCCACCAAGATCTGTAACCGTGTCCTTCACAATCGCCAAGCCCAAGCCGGTGCCATTCCTTCGCGTTGTTGTGCCAGGCAGCCAAATGTCCCTCTTGGAGATGCCGACGATTCCCGGACCGTTATCCAGTACGCGAATGCGAAGCCTTCCGTCCTGCATATCTGTCCGAATGTGTACAACACGCTCTTTGGTCTGTGAACTTTCGAACGCGGTTACGCAGTTGTTGAGAAGGTTTGTTACAATGGACTCGATTGCAGCCTCGCTTCCACGCAAATACGGAGCACCTTCGCATAACTCCGGAATGACTTTCATATCGCGGCCTTCCGTGAATGGTTTGAATGTTTCTATCACGTCGCCGATGACTTTGTGCAGATCCACACGTGAGAACCTGCGCTTCTCGTGTTCGAGCAATCTTATGGTGGCCGTTCCCAGAACCGCGAGACTTTGAATTGCGCGGTTGATAACACGCACGGGTTTATCCAGCAGTGTGGTATAGCCTGCCGCCCCAAGCCCCGACCGAGCCCGTCGCTCTATCGCCTTAATGGCTAGGGTGATTGCCTTAATTGGATTGCCTTTGGACTCGTGTGCAAATGTCGAAGCCGTGATGCCTGCGGTGCTCAGCGTGCGATACAGCTGAATGTCCTTGAGTAGTCTCTCCTTGTCCGACTGGTGGGAACGCTCGTGCGCCTCAGCAGCCCTCCTGATCTTTTCCCGAATGGGGGATGGAGCTCTTTCAATGGCGTCGAATAGTACTTGCTTTGTCGGCTTCTCCGATGCGACTGCGTCAGCACGTTCCTTAGCCCGTCGTACACCTGCGACCTCCATACGGCGGCGGGCCATCCATTCCGTGGCGTCCCGGGCAAATCGGCGGAGTTCGTGAAAGGCTTCCGTTTCAATAAACCCAGACCTGTCTGTCTTTTGAACCAGCAAGTCCTCACGATCGATGACGACGACACGTCCAATCACAGTATTCGTACCCGGCCTTTCCTCCGGGCTCCGTACCCTGGACAAATTCAATTCCAACCAGTCATTACCGGGATCACCGTATGGCGAAACACGCAGCTCGTTCTGATAGAGGTGCACACCACCAAACGCTGCGAGCCATCTCTGCACCTCGCTCTTTTTTGAGATACGCGTTGAAAACGTAGCCGAGTCGAGGATAAACACCCAAAGGTTAAACTCAGCTCGCGGACATTGGTATGGCTTTCCTTCGGTGTCGGAGTTTAGGTCAGCGTGCGCCGCTGAGAAAATGGTTTGGCCCTTCCAATCAACAACTGAGGCATTGGCGCGGCCATTCTTGTCAACGCTCGCGATTAAGTGATACTCGGCATCGTCAAAGTAACGCTTCTGAACCAGTTTCTCAATGTCGGCAAATTCTGGTGCGATCAGCACCGGCTTAAAGCCTTCGGGGCTGTCGCCAAATGGGTCAGCAAGGAGAATCAGCTCGCGGGCAAGTCTGCGCACATCAGATCGCGTAATGTGCGATCTAAGATTCTCAAGTACAACCTCGGTCCCATCCTTGTCACCCTGTTTCCGAGGAGCCGAGTCGATTGCCAGATCCACATCTTCCACGAAGTGAACTTTTTCGAAGTCACTCCAGTCGATTAACAAGGCATGTTCCTTCTTTGGCTCATCCCGCGGCCGGGTCGCCAGTAGGGCGCGGCTACCGAGACGTAATGCCGCTAGTCTCCCAAGCCCCTTGCTTCCTGAAGGGGTACGTCCTAAGCGGGTCTTTTTCTTGGCCGACTTCGTTGAACTGCCAAGCACAAGCCAGCCGTTGACGATGTCATCGGTGTCCATGCCGTCCCCATCGTCGCGAATAGTGATCGCGCCGCCGGGCTTATCCGTGTTCTTCAACGAGATCGTGCAGGTGATCGCGTTGGCGTCATAGGCGTTCTTCGCAAGCTCCAAGATTCCTCTGTCGGGATTGGGATTAAGTTCCTCCCCAAGCCTACGGAGAATTTCGGGAGTAAACCGGATGTGTGCTTCACTCATGGCGGCGAACTCCACACGGGAGTTGCTCAATTGCAGATACAGTCAAATGCCTGCACCGAATCCTAGCGTTGAGCCAATCGTTCGTTTCCTGACTTTTCAACTGTTGGAGCAATTGCCGGCAAGACTTGATTGTTCCGTCGTTCGGAGAGCACACGATCAAGTGGTTTTCTACCCCGACGGCCCGGACGCCAGTTATCAAAGTGCCCGTGGCGCGGTATGTGTCTTTCGGGCTTGATGTCCGACGAATGGCGACAAACGGAGGCCTAAACAGATTCCCCGTGAAGCGCCTTCGTTCTGCTATCCGACGCACCCGCGCCCACGACGGAATCGCTCGCGCATGGATGTAGGGCACACAAACTCGAATCCCTCTCTGCTGATGGCGATGAGGCACTACCGGCCCCACATGTACGTCAAAAAGATCGCCAACCGTAGTTTGATTGCGATTAACCGGAGCAAGCCAGTGTACCTTCTGCGGTCGTCCCCTGTTGGATTGCTTGGTCACGTCCAAGATAAACACATCTACGTCCGCGTTCCGGTCAAAGAGACCATGCGGCTCAATTCGATTAACTGCGCTTTGCTCGGTGACCATCTGCCGCCACTGCTCGTAGCGCGTTCCTGAACGCAACACGTCGGGTAGAATGGCCGTAATACGTGTCCCGGTAGTGCTATGCCGTAAACACGCTTCAAAGAAACTGGCTGCCGCCGTAACTTTGCCCGACGCCCAGTGGCAACCTTCCGGCGCGTTCACATAGCCGTAAGGTGGATTTAGGACAACCCATGTCGCCGCAGTGAACTGGTCAATGGCATTGAGACCGTCACGCACCTGAATCAAGGGGAATACTGACTGAAGGTCCAGGCCCTCAATCCCGTCAGCTGTTCTTACTCTTTGGCGCGCCAACAAGACTAGCCGTGATTTTGACGCGCGCACGAACTCCTCATTAGTATCGCAACCAGCTAGTCGACTTCCCCAAAAATCAAGCGTGGCCCTGAGTGAATTCCGGGTCGGTAAGTTTCTCGCTGCCGCCAGCAACAGATCCCCAACGCCGCATGCTGCGTCGAGAAACACGGTTCGACGCGGCAGGCCTTTCGTAGTCGGAACCGCTTTTTGCGCGAGAACCTCGCCGGTGAAAAAGGCACCCATTTTCCGGCGCGTTCGCAGGCTCAAAGCATCGGCCAATTCCCGGCCGGGCTCTCCATTGAGTGCCGACGAAACTCTTGATGTCCAATCATCTGATTGGGCCAACGAGTCCGTCGCCATGCGCTCCAAACGCTCAACGTACGGTCGAAATGCTTTCATAGTCGCGCGTCAGTACTCTAGCAGAAACCTCACTTCCCGTGAATTGGATATTTGTCACGATACACCCCGCTGCCCGCTTCCCCAACCACGCTCTTTCGCCAAAAAGTGTCATTTCATGCAAAAAAAATCATGCGAATTTGGGCCGTTTTTCGCTCTTTCCAAAGAAAAGCTTCCAAACCTTCCAAACCTTCCAAAGTGCACTCACGCCTTTTTCGCCTTCGGACTACTCTCGAAGTCATGAATGAGCCTGCCCAACAACCCGGTCCCGCCGACCTCGCCACCAACCAAAACCCAACCCCGCCAACATCGCCGCCGTCATCATCCTCACCTTCACATCGTCCCAAATCACGCCGCAGCCGCATCGCTTGTCTCCCCGCCCACGTCCGCGAGGAGATCAACCAGAAACTCTACGACGGCTGGCAATTCCAGACCATCGGCGACTGGCTCTACGATCAGGTCGCCGACCGCGATATCCCCGACCTCAACCTCAAAACCGGCGACCGCTATTGCCTCATCTGGACCCGCCCCGCCAAGGACGCCAAAGCCGCCCGCGAAACCTGCCGCTACCGCATCGCCCGCTGGTACTACACCCATTACCCCGATTGGCTCCGCGAACACGTCGAGACCAGCCGCGCCATCCGCGTCTTCGAACGCGCCCAGCAACTCAGCAGTTCCGCCAAGGAAAAAATCGAGCCCGGCTCCATCCACGGCGCCGACGCCTTTCTCCGCGCCCTCCTCCTCGACGCCATCGCCAACCTCCGCGACGACAACAAGAACCCCGACAAAATCATCGAACTCGTCAACGCCTGGGCCAAAATCCGCTAGTGTCCTGTCCCAAAGGTTGCTTTACTGTTTGCCAGCCCCGTCACCTTACTCCTCGCCCCCGGAGGGGAGACGAAATCCCCAAGGCGCAATGCAAAAAGCCACTCCTCTCCCCTTGGGGGAGAGGAAGGGTGAGGGGTACGTCGTCCCATCTCATTGTAACGACCTGTTAGGGACATCCCACTAGGGCCCGCTACGGTCCCCGTTGTCGCCGTGCCGCCCTGTCGATGTCCCTTTTCACCAGTAGCCCCAACCCCGCCCATCCGCAGGCTCGACATTTCGACGCCAATCCAATACCTGTTTATGTCAAATGCTCGCCACAATGGAATCGCACCCGAACCACAACCACACATCGAAAGCCAACCCGACATGCGGAATCTTCTGAGCCAGTTCACCGGCCGCCAACACTCCCCGCTCGTCCAGTTCATCAAATACGCCATCGCCGGCGCCATCGCCACCGTCGTCCACATCACCCTCTTCTACCTTGGCGCCCTTATACTCATGCCCGCCCTCACCCCGGGCGACCCCGTCGCCAAACTGCTCCATGTCCACGTCGGTCTCGTGTCCGATGCCGTCCGTACCCGCAATTCCATCATCGACAACGTCGTCGCCTTCCTGTTCTCGAATCTCACCGCGTACCTCATTAACATCGTTTGGGTCTTCGAATCCGGCCGCCACAACCGCGTCCGCGAAATCCTCTACTTCTACCTCGTCTCCGGCATCAGCGTCGTCCTCGGCAGCGCCCTCATGGGCTTTCTCATCCATCACTTCGGCGTCATCACCACCCTCGCGTTCGGCGCGAATGTCGTCGTCTCCCTCCTCATCAATTTCGTCCTCCGCAAATACTTCATCTTCAAAGGCTGAACGGAATCTGGAGACGCTTCTTATGCCAGCGATCTCAACACCACTCGCGCGGGCGCGCCGTCGGCGTCCTTCAGCTTGAGCGGCAGCGCGATCAATTCGTAGTCCCCCGCCGACACGTCCGAGAGATTCAGCGCCTCGATGATCACCACGCCCGCGCCCAGCAACGTATCATGCACCGGGTGCGTCTTGCTGCCGTACGCCTCCACCGACAGGTAATCCACGCCCACCAGCGTGACGCCGCAATGAACCAGATACATCGCGGCATCGCCCGTCAACGCAATGAAGTTGTTGTCGAACTCAGTGTCATTGTTCGCCCAATGCCGAGAGTTGCCCGTCTTGAACAGCGCCCGCGTCACCTTTTTCAGATCGCATGCCTCCAGCGTCGCCGCCGAAATGTGGCTGGTGATGTCCGTCAAATCGAACACCCGGCACGTGCCGATGAGCGCCTCCAGCGGCAGCTCGTCAACCCCCGAACCATCCCGGTAAAAGTGAGCGGGCGCATCCATGTGCGTGCCCGTGTGCGCGCCCATGTCGAGATGCGTAAGGTTGGCCACATCCCCATTGGCAATGCTGCTCGCCAGGTTCATCGAAAACTTCGGGTCCCCCGGCCATGTCGGAATCCCGTTGCGCAACAAAACGCTCACGTCATGAATTTTCATTTGGATCGTCCAATCTCGCAGAGCTCACCACGTCCTGGGCATCCCCTCTCCCTTGGGGGGAGAGGGTCGGGGTGAGGGGCGACATCACTTCACATACGCATCATACACGCGCAGCAATTCGCTCACGCTCCACGCCTGCGCGAAACATCCCACCGGACGATACGGCAGATTCCCATCGAAAATCTCCGCCACACTTCCCAATCCCGCCTCCTCCATATGATGCAACAGCGGTGCGATGATCTTGCCGATTTCCTTCCGCTGCGCCCTGCCTGCCCCATTCACCTTTGCATACGCGTCGCAATACGGCCCGATCAACCACGGCCAGACCGTCCCCTGATGATACGCGCAATCGCGTTGCCAACGATTGCCCGTGTACTTCCCGCAATACCGCGAGTCTTTCAGCGACAGCGTCCGCAGCCCGTATGGCGTCAACAACTGCTGCGTCACCACGTCGAGCACCGCCTTCTGCTGCGCCTTGTCCAGCGGCGAGTACGGCAGGCTCACCGCGAAAATCTGATTTGGCCGCACGCTCGCATCGCGCTCATCTCCCCGAATCACATCGTACAAATACCCGCCGTCGCGATTCCAAAACGCTTTCACGAAATTCGCCGCCACCTGGTCCGCCAGCTTCCGCAGGATCACCGCGGAATGGATGTCCCGCGCCAGCTTTTCCTCCATCTCCGCCAGCATCAGCAGCGCGTTCAACCACAGGGCGTTGATCTCCACCGGCTTCCCGTGCCGCGGCGTCGGCACATAACCGTCCACCTTCACATCCATCCAGGTCAACTGCGTGCCCGGCGTGCCGGCCGTGATCAGCCCGTCGCCGTCCGCATGGATGTCGAACCGCGTGCCGTCCTTGTAAAACTTCACCACCTCGGCCAGCGCGGGCAACAGTTGCCGCGCCCCGTCGTTGTCGTGGCTCGCCTGCCAATACTTCCACGCCGTCACCACGAACCACAGCGATGCGTCCACCGTGTTGTATTCAGGAGTCTCGCCCGCATCGGGAAACACATTTGGGATCATCCCCTTGTCGCAGTGTTGGGCAAACGTCAGCAGAATCTTCCGCGCCACATCGAACCGCCCGGATGTCAGCGTCAGCCCCGGCAACGCAATCATCGTGTCGCGCCCCCAATCCGTAAACCACGGAAACCCCGCCAGCACCGTCAGGTTGTCTTTCCCGCGGCGTGCCAGAAACGAGTCCGCCGAAATCAACAATGCCTGCCGCGCCGGATCCCGTTCGCGCTCGAATTCCTTGCGCCGCGCCCGCTCCCGCGCCGCCAGGTCCTCGGGGTTGACCGCGCCCTTCTTCTCGATCGTCGCCACGATGTACGCGGTCTGCCCTTCCGCCAGCCGATACGACAACTCGAACGGGGTGAACAAATCCTCCTCGAAATCCAGCCCGCGCTCTTCTTCCACCGGATACGTGAACTTGAAATACCAATCCCCCTTCGTATCCACCGCCTCGGCCTTCGTATGAAAATACAACCGCGGTTTGTCCGCGAAGGGTTGAATGGAGACCGCGCCGTTGCTGCGCTCCACGTCGAAGTCCACGTCGTCATTGCGCTTCGCCAGCGCATTGTAATCGCGGAACGCCAACAGTGGACGCACCTTCAACTCGATGGGACCGCGCGACCGCCGGTTCCGATAACCAACCACCACCGTGTTCTCGCCGGCCACGAGAAACACGCTCCTCTCGATTTCAAAATCGTGGTTCGCGTACCGAAACGCCGGCCACGGACGCAGTCGAAACTCCATCTGGATGTTGAACCCGTGCGGAAACACCGTGCCGGGGTACAGGTTCGTGCTGATCGCCGACTCGTGGCCGTCCACCACCACGCGCTCCTCGAATTTCGACAGCAACACGTGCCGCTCCACCGGCGGACGCAGCGACGCGACCAACAACCCGTGCTGCCGCCGCGTGTTCGCCCCGATGATCGTGGACGAAGCGAATCCGCCCAGGCCATTGGTCTCCAACCATTCCTTGGCCAGCGCGTTCTTGAGATTCTGGCAGTCGCACTGATCGAAAACAGTTTTCATGTCGCGTCTCGCCCGCGGCAGCGTCCAGACGGACTGACCTTAACCGGAGAACGCGCCTCTGAAAAGAATATTTCAGTCGCATCCCCGGAGAGCAGAAGAAATCAAGTCCCCACGACAAAACAAAAAAACGCCACCCGCGCACCTCACCCTCGCGAGTGGAAGTCGCCAGCGAATCTCCGTTATCCCGCCCAACCCCTGGCTCCCACCACGGCTTCCCCCCACTTCGCGTACAAACTCTCAGCGCGTCGACTCCGACATCTTCGGCTCGAACACGCGCTCGACACGACGATGCGCGAGAAAATCCGACGGGCTCGACCACACGTTCGCCGCCAGCCCCGCCATACTCGTCGTGCCCAGATCGATGGCCGGAATCAACATGCGCCGTCGTGGGGCGTGACCTGGGGCGGAAAATGCTCGGCGAGCAGCCGCCCCGCCGTGTTGATGCCATGAACCACTCCTTCGGTGAACTTTCCCTGTCGAAAGTAGTCGCGCATCGCACCCACAATCTCTTCCCAAAACGTTTGACCGCACTTCGCGTGGACTGCTTCGTCTCCCAGGACCGCAAAATTCTGTGATTCCGGCGCGATGAAGATCAGCACCGCGTTACGGTGCTTGGTTTTGTTGAGGCCGAGTTTGACGAACTGGCGCGCCGCCGCGTGGCGCGGGTCGTGAACCTTGCGATGGCTCACGTACACGCGAATCTCTCCAGTCGTGCGCTTCTCCGCCTCCGCAATGGCCTTGGTGATCCGGTCATGATCCAACTCACGAAATAAATGGTTCACCTTCATCGCTTCACCAATTTCCCCCGGCGCCGCCGCCCCCGCCTCCCCCGCCACCTCCCGAGAAACCGCCGCCTCCGGAGAATCCCCCTCCGCCACCAGATGAGAATCCTCCACCACCACCGGCCCACATTCCGCCAAACCCGCCATAGCTGACGATCCGTCCCGAGCGAGAATACACCGTGCCGCCTGCGCCGTAACTGAGAAGTCGCCCAATAAAGGCAATAAATATGACCACAACGAAAAGCCAGATGACCCAGTCCGGTGTGCCCGATTGATTCGACAGGGATCGATCCGCCACAGTTTGCCCCGTGCCTTTGTACTCGCCCGTTGTCGCCGCCAAGACGGCCGTTACGCCCGCGCGCAAGCCGCCATCAAAATCACCGTTGCGAAAATGCGGCTTGATCTCGTTCTCGATGATTTGCTTGGCCAGCGCGTCGGGCAACGCCCCTTCCAACCCGTACCCGACCTGGATGTACATCTTGTGGTCCTGGGCGAATACAAACAGCACCACGCCGTTATCTTTACCCTTCTGGCCCACTCGCCACGCTTGCTTGACACGAACCGTGTAATCCTCAATCGACGAATCCGATTCCATCTTGGGATAGACCGCCACCAGGATTTGGCTGGAGGTGTCGCGCTCGAATTGCTCGAGTTGCCGATTCAATTCCGCGGCGGTCGCGGGCGACACGACGTGGGCGTAGTCATTGAAGTATTGACTGGGGGCTGGCGGAATAACTTCCGCCGCAAACGCCCCGAAAGCGGCAACCAGCGCCACGAATACGCCGAGCAATCTTATCAGCGCCAATTTCACGATTTACTTCGCTAGCGTTCCCGGGGCATTGAAGTCGACTTTTGGCGGCGTTTCCGCGCCGGTCGTCGCCGTGAAATACGGCTTCTCCTTGAATCCAAAATAGCCCGAGTACAGCATCGTCGGGAAACTCTTGATCGCCGTATTGTATGCTTGAACGACGTCGTTATACCGACCACGCTCCACCGAGATGCGGTTCTCCGTTCCCTCCAATTGCGCCTGGAGTTCCAGGAAATTCTGGTTTGCTCTCAGGTCGGGATAACGTTCCACGACCACCAGCAACCGCGAAAGCGCGCTGCTCAATCCCGCTTGCGCCTTTTCAAACTCCGCGAACTTGGCGGGGTCGTCTGCGACATGGCTCGCGTCGATCTTGCCCACCGACGCGCGGGCCTGGGTGATCTCGACCAGGGTCGACTTCTCAAAATTCGCCGCGCCCGACACGGTCGCGACCAGGTTCGGAATCAAATCGGCGCGCCGCTGATACACGTTTTGCACCTGCGCCCATTGTTTCTCCACCCCCTGCTGCAGGCTGACCAGGCGGTTGTACCCGCAACCTTGCACCAAGGTCATCATCGCCAGCGCCCCGACAATAATCGAAATCCGTTTCCGCATGGTTCACCTCGCTCGAGTTGGTCGATATACAGTGAAATACTGCACCTCTGCCCATTCTCAACGCAATGTCAAACTTGCGGCGATCACCGCGGAGAAATTGGCGCTCCCGGCCCGTCGACGGCGGGCGTGTCGTTGGTGACTTCTTCACTATGTCATCACCTACCTGACCGTCGCCGCGTAAGGTTCTTGCCTTACTCCAAGGATGAAGGCGAGCAACAAATCGGGTCAGGAACCAAAACCAAAGTGAGAAAGATTGGAGAAGTTGCCCAAATGGTCTCGAAGGACTGGAAAGCCAATGCTGCTTTCGCTCTTCTCTTCCGGAATTCTTGGTGGCGTTGTAGAACTGTTCCCGTCGGCAAACCCTTGCCAATGATAGGAACACCGAACGATCAATCGTGTTTGCTTTCGTACCAAGTCAATCTGGCGCGGCTGGTGCAAGCGGACAATCCGGCGTGAACGAGGCATCGGACAGTTCAAGTCCTGTTTGGGGGAGACGCGTAAAGCAGTAAACATTGGTTGCGCATGGCAAACTCGGATACACTCTTGGACTGTTGAAACTGCGTCAGTTCATACCGGGGTTGATCATCGCCGCAGGCATCTGGGCGTATCACAATAGCTTTCAGGGGCCGTTCATCCTTGATGATGTGGGAACCATTCTCAAGAATCCGACGATCCGCCATGTCTGGCCAATCGGGGAAACTTTGTTGCCGCCACAGGGTGGCACAACAGTGGAGGGTCGCCCCATCATCAATCTCTCCCTGGCGATCAACTATGCAGTCAATGGGTTTCACGTGTGGGGCTATCACCTCGTGAACCTCGCCATTCATATCGCCGCAGGCTTGGTTCTCTTGGGCATTGTGCGGCGGACGTTGCTGCAGCCGCCGTTGCGCCAACGCTTTGGCATGGCCGCACTACCCCTGGCGCTGGTTATTGCCGTCATTTGGGTTGTCCATCCCCTGCAGACCGAGTCGGTGACATATGTCGTCCAGCGGGCGGAGTCGATGATGGGGCTGTTTTACCTGCTGACGCTCTACTGTGCGATCCGCGGGGCGGAGTCGGACTCACCGACCATCTGGTACGTCTTATCTACTGCCTCATGCCTGCTCGGGATGGCCAGTAAAGAGGTGATGGTATCAGCTCCGTTGATCGTGCTCCTTTACGATCGCACGTTTGTTACCGGCACGTTTGCCGAAGCCTGGCGGCGGCGGTGGCGGTTGTATCTGGCGTTGGCCGCCACGTGGATCCTGCTGGGATATCTCGTGATCACCACCGGCAACCGTGGTGGTAGTGCGGGCACAGGCACTGGTATGGCGTGGCCAGCGTATGCGCTCACGCAATTTTGGGCGGTCGGGCATTACCTCCGCCTGAGTCTCTGGCCGCATCCACTGGTATTCGATTACGGAACCGTGCTGGCAAACAGGGTTGGCGAGGTTTTGCCAGGCGCGCTGATTGTTACCGCACTGCTGATTGGCGCGTTGGTCGCGGTTCGTCGTTGGCCGTCTGTGGGTTTCCTCGGCGCCTGGTTCTTTGCCATTCTGGCCCCCACCTCCAGTGTGCTGCCTGTGGCATCACAAACCATTGCCGAACACCGGATGTACCTCCCGTTGGCGGCGGTGATTGCCATGGTTGTGGTCGGCGCATTCGAGATCGGGAAAGGGTTGTCCCATAGGCGGCAGGCCGCTGTGCTCGGATGGGTGGCAAGTGTGTCCGTGGTGGTGCTATTCACATTCCTGACAATCCAGCGCAATCGGGACTACAACTCGGCCCTAACCATTTGGCAGGACACTGTGGAGAAACGTCCCAGCAATCCTCGGGCGCGCAACGACCTGGGTCTCGCCTTGGTCCAACTGGGCAAGGTGCAGGAGGCGATCGGGCAATACGAACAGGCGCTGCGGATCAAGGCTGATTACGCCGACGCGCACAACAATCTGGGTCTCGCCTTGAGGGAACAAGGCGGGCTGCAGGAAGCAATCGGCCACTACGAACAGGCGCTGCAGATCAACCCGAATTCAGCGCAAGCGCATAACAATCTGGGTCTCGCCTTGGTCCAACTGGGCAGGTTGCAGGAAGCGATCAGCCACTATGAGCAGGCGCTACGGATCAAACCAGACCTTGCCGAGCCGCACTATAATTTGGGGGTGGCACTACAGGGGGCGGGCCAACTGCAGGAGGCGATCGGACAATACGCGCAGGCCCTACGCATCAAGCCCGACTATGCCGATGCGCACAACGACTTGGGGGTCGCCTTGGCGCGGACAGGCCATGTGCAAGAGGCGATTGAGCATTGGGAGCAAGCGCTACGGATCAAACCCGATTATGCCGACGCGCACAATAACTTGGGAATCGCCCAGTTCCGATTGGGCAGAGTGCAAGAGGCCATCGGCCAATACAAGCAGGCCCTGCGCATCAAGCCGGATTATGCCGACGCGCACTACAACTTGGGGAATGCGTTGATTCAGGCAGGCCGGGTGCAAGAGGCCATCGGGCACTACGAGCAGGCCCTGCGCATCAAGCCGGATTTCGTCCTGGCCCAGAATGCCCTGGCGCGGGTGCGGGCTATTCAGTAAGAGGGGACTCGGGAAGTGGCATGGTAAACTGGACGCGCGCTCCGTCAACCGCATACGATGTGTTTGCCCCGAATCTGCTTCGGGGTTGAAGCGTTCGGATGGCAAGGGAAAGCCCACTGGCCCTCGTCACCAGCGAGGATTCGCGAGAAACTGCTGAGAACACCGCGGCCACCTGCCACTTTGCGCATTGTGGCGACGCTGCAAAGACGCCGGCGCTCCTGGGTGAACGGGACATCAGAACGCTCCTGGAGCACTACAAGGGGCTTGCTTCGAAAGCCGAGGCCGAGCAGTTCTACGCGCTCCGTCCGAAGGTCGCCGACGGCGATTGGAAATGACGCCTCTGGAAGCGGCGTCCGTGCGTGATCACCATTGCCCGATTCTCAGTCGGTTAAATTGGCGCTCCCGGCCCGATTCGAACGGGCGACCTGCGGTTTAGGAAACGAAACCGAATGTCATCGGCGCTCCGTTCATTTCATAGGAAATCTGCTGGCTTCAACTCGTTGTGTCAATCGCATTCCGGCAACAGACCGCTACAAATGGTTCAAAAAATGCCCCGCGCTGCCACGACAATGCCACAGGAATGGCGGCGCTTGGGGACAGGGCGAGGGATGGAGCGGGTCGCTGGCGGCGGGAGGCGGGCGGCGGGACGGCGGGCGGCGAGGACATCGTATGACGCGTCAACTCGCCCGTTATTTGAGACGAAACATTATCCATGAAACGAATCACTGTTTTGCTGGCGGATGATGATCGGGTTGTGCGTAAGGTTTTTAGAGAGATACTGGAACGCGAAGACGATATTGAAGTAGTCGGCGAAGCAAAAAACGGCAATCAAGCGGTCGCCATGGTCAAAAAGCTTCGTCCCGCATTAGTTCTGATGGACTTTGCCATGCCGCTGCTCAATGGTTCGCAAGCTACTCGGCAGATTCTCGAAGCCTCCCCCACCAAAGTGCTCATGCTTTCGTCACATAGTGATGAAGCGTATGTCGTAGAGGCGGTGGATTCCGGAGCGATGGGCTATCTGATCAAACATACTTGCGCTGGCACTGTTTGCCATGCGATTCGGGAAGTTCAAAAGGGGAACACATTTTTCAGCCCGTCGATTCCCAAACGTCTTCACAAACGGAATCGGAAAAAGTCGAGGGATTGAACCGGATTTGTTGAGGGTTCCGTCGGCAGGAGGCGGGCGGGGGCGGGAAATGAGTTGTGAACACAATTGAGAAGTGGTAATTGCATGGCAACAGGAGAAACATCATGGCTAAAGACTACACGATAAAAGCGGAATGGTTTAAGATAAATACGGGACAACTCTACGTCGTAAAAGCCATCTCAAAGACCAATAGCAACCTTGCAGTCGTCAAAGTGGAAATTCCGCTTGCTGCTGGAGTTGATTTTGAAAAAGCCTTCGGGTCAGCAATGGCAAAGGAATCGGTTGAAACTGCTGCCCAGCAAGAGGCAAAGCGCATCGCCGACGCAAGACCAGAATAGTAGCCGCTCGACACCTGAAACATCCGGCGAACGTCGCAAGCAACTGCCAACATCTGGAGTTCACGGAAACCAGATGCCTAAACCGGCGGCTGCTCCCAAACAAGTCGAGCGCCCCGCCCATTCGTGGATTGACTGGTATCAACGATGCGTCCACTTATTTTTCCGGCGAGCAAGGCGCTCCCATAATGGTTCGACGACATCCAGCCGGAACCCTCTGATCCAATGACCCCAACTAGCGGGCAGGGCATCCCCGTTTTTCTGAAAATCGAAATTTCTTGGGCGGGGGGGTAGTCATGGCACGGCGGCACTCAACCCGCCTAAGCCCCATGAAGTCGCCAATGTTCGCATCAATGCTTTTCCTTACAAATGCCACGCCGCTGCCACGGAAACGGTTTTCACGTAGTTTAGAGTAAAAAGCAGAACCCCAGAAGTCCCTTGTACCCAATGAATAAAATTGGCGCTCCCGGCCCGATTCGAACGGGCGACCTGCGGTTTAGGAAACCGACGCTCTATCCATCTGAGCTACGGGAGCGCTCGTGCCCGCCATTATACAACCACAATTCCACCGCGCCAATCGAATCGTGCATCGGATGCCACAACCAGCCCTCATCCGAGCAGGACCGGTTGCGGTGTTGCGCATGCCAGACTCGTTTGGTACGGTGAAGCCACAACAGCAACGCACCGGAAATGCCTGGCGAGGCCGTCACGCCCCCAAACCGCTAGCTCATGTCAACAAGCTCTCCAACAGAGCAAACCAGCGCCCGCTCGTCAGACGCCGCCGCGCTCCTCGCGCTGCTGGCCGTAGCCGCCGTCAGCTTTTGGCCGAATCGAACCATCGCTGCGGACAATCTCCTGTCGGATACGGCCGATTACGTATTGCCCGCGATCAACTTTCTGCGCGGCAAAGGAATGGTCATCTTCGCCGCGGGCCACAAGTTCCCGCCCAACCATGTCTTTGGTTTCTCCTTGCTTCTCTGCCCGATGTACCTAGTCCTCGGCTTCTACCCCGGCAACGGCGTGTACGCCGTCTTCGCCCTCGCGCTGGCTTGCGTTGCCCTGACGTATTGGATTGGCCGGAAGCTTTTCAACAGGGAAACAGGGTTCCTGGCATCGCTCTTCCTGGCCGTCTCGTGCGGCTTTCGTCAGAACGTTCAAATGATCGCGCCGGACGCCATCTCAGCGCTCTTCTGTCTCTCGGCCCACGCTCTCCTGATCAAGATTTTCGAGAATCGACCGCGTTCGATCTGGCTCTGGTTCCTGCTCGGGCAGTCTCTCGGATTCGCCCTGACCCTGCGCCCCGACAACATATTGTTCCTTCTCCCCGTTGCCGCGATCTTGCTGCTGCGATTCAAACGACTGAAGCTCGGGTCGGCAGGCCCGGCCGTGCTCGCCGGCGGCGTGGCATTTTGGGGAGCTGCCATCTTGTTCACCAATTATCTCTACACAGGAGACTTCTTTCGCTCCACCTATCACGTCTGGCAGTCGGCCCTGCACGACCGGCCTCACGGAAGCGAATCCTGGCGGTATCTGCTGCTGCCCTCGTTCCCGGAGAGCAATCTGGCTACCATCCTGCACACCTCGCTTTCACAGTGGAATGGGGACGCTGGCGACGATCGAGTCATAAAATGCTTCTACTGGGCATTGGATGTCGTTTTTATCATCGGTCTGGTGAAAATCGCCCGAGCGTCCGCGCGCGAACCCAACGCACGCGGGTTTTTGATCTGGACCGCCATTCTCATCGTCTCGTTGGCGCTGTTTCTGAGTTGCTCGCTGATCATCGTCAACGACCGGCACATGGTGCGGGTGGTTCCCTACTTGTGCCTGGTGGACGCCGTGGGCTTTATCGGACTCTGGGAATGTTTTCCCAAGGTCGGTCGGCTGTTGGAATCGCTCCGACAGCGCGTCCTTCCGCGCACATCCACGAGATTTTCCTTGCCGAACCTGCTGACCCGGGCACGCCTGCTGTTGCTGCCGTCCCTCGTTCTCGTGATTGTGTACCTGATCGCCCACTCTCGGACGGACCTCCTCGCCTACGTGCCCACCACGGCCTACCTCACGCACGTACGCTCGCTGATTCCGGAAACCAATGCCGTCATCATCTCGAATTTCAACCCGTTCTACGTCGAACACATCCTCGTCGACGGTTCGGCCAGACAAACGGTCCCACTCCATCGCTTTATCTACGGAGCCGATTACTACGCCCAGTGGAAAAAACCTCCCCACCCCGAATGGATCGCCGAGGATTTTCCAGCGCGAAACGGCGTCACCCGTTACCGACGCATGTACGAGAACGGCGCCCAGGACTTGTTTCCCGTCACCGCTCGCGAGAATCCCGAGTTCATCCAACAGGCGTTATCGGCGGGGCAACCCGTCTATTTCGTCACTCCCGGCGTCATCACCTACGGAGATTTCGCTGCCGTCGACGTCCTGACGAACCTCTTCGATGTCGATATGATCGAGGTGGGATACGAGATGCCGCCCGGCACACTCAAATTCTCTGCCTCGTTCGCCAGCCATTTCCAGTTGGCAAAAATACTCTCCAAACCGACCGCCTCGTCCGAATCCCATTGAGCGGCACTGACGGCGGCACCGGCCCGTCCGAATTGCGTATTTCCTCGCCCCGACAGACCCCTCGCACCCCTCAAACAAACCCAATTTTAGCAAAACGAAGCCATGAGACAAAATGGCGCACTTGGATCCTTAACTACTTGTCCCTCAAGCCAATCCACAACGTCCAACACCTCGGAAAATTGGCTTTGTTTTGCAATTTTACATATATGGGGGATAACCCCCTGCCTGACCTGTTTACCCTGAGCAGCGTCGAAGGGTAACCGCGCACGGCGGGCGCGGCCCCCTCAGGCGCGACTCCACGCTCCACGACTTTTGTCTCGCGCGGGCTCTTCACCGAGGCACTTGGGTACTCATGCACTTTGGCGCCAATCTCCCCCTTCCCATTATGTCAAAGAACAAAACGTTACAGTGCCTAGCATACATATTCGCATGCCAATTGTCCAGCCCATTTCGACGGCATGTCGAAAAAAGGTGTGTAGCGTGCGCCGTCTCCAGCGCATCCACGCCGATCCTCTCGGAACTTTAGGCTCGGCCCCCTCTCTCCGCGCCCCACTGGTGAATCTCTTTCTTCGTCGCGGCCCATTTCTTCCCATCCGACCGATCGTCCAAAAACCGGTCAAATAGCTCAAATAACAACACTCGAAAATCTCCCAGCCGCATCACCCGTTCCTGGAACCGGGACGCTGGGTCCAGCATCTCCTTGGGCTCCGGCAGCTTTAGCCCTCGAAAGACAAATGTCTGCGCATCGAACGAGCATGTCCACTTCTCCTCTCCCCGCGCAAGCATCACCTTCGCCCGCCGGAGCTTCTTCCCGCTTAGCAACGCCGTCTTCGCCTCGGCGCTCACCGTCGGCAATCCCTTCCGCAGTGAAATCTCGTGTGCTCCCGCGCCCGCCCGTGTAAATAACAGCGGCCCCTCGATCGCCACACCCAGTTCCCCGTGTTCCTTCGTCGCAAAGATCCCGCCGCGCGCCTCGGAGGCGAACCACAACCACGTCAGGAAATCCAAACCCGGCGCGTCCTCCATCTCCTCGTCCGCCACCTCCGCCGAAAAGCTCGTCTTGGCCCAATCCGCCACACGAATCTCCCGTCGTTTCGCCGCCGCCGTTCCGGCATCTACAGGAATCAGGTTCACCCCGACTGTTTCCTTGAAATTGATCACGAACGCGTCCAGCTGGCTCTCCGACAGCGCGCCTGCGTACAGCAGCCGCTCCCGGTCTTCGTATACGAACGGAATCCCCTTCAACGTCGGCGGCATCGTCGGCAGCAGGCGCCCCATCACTTCCTTCCGAATGTCGCTTCGCGCCTTCCGGTCCACGTACGGCTTCCCTTCCGCGCGCATGTACGCGACCTCTTCCAGCATGCATTCCGCCCGCAACAGCGATCCCGGCACCTTCCGCTCCGCCTTCACCAGCGCCAACCGCAAATACCCTCCGTAATACGCGTTCTCCTCGGTGATTGGGACATCGATCAAATGCCGACCGCCCACCCAACCCTGCGTCGCGCCCGTCCCCATGCTCTTCAACGGTGGCGCCGCGTGCTTCGCAAATTTCTCCACTACATCCGTCGGCAGCCCCTTCCCGACGTAAAACATCCTCACCGCAATGGACCCACTCTCAAATGACATAAACTCTCCCTCGTTTTCTTACTGAGACTCGTACAATAGGCTGA
>PLTX01000040.1 GCA_003164675.1 Verrucomicrobiota bacterium
TGTGCGTCTTCGGGGTACGCGCTCGCAGCCTGATACCGGAGTGGCACAGCGAAGAAACGCTACGGCGGGCCGTATTGGCGTGGTTCCCGGACTCGGAATTTGACAATCGGATGCTCGCACTGACGTTGTTGGATCAAGGAAGGGCCAGCGAGGCACTCGAATACGCGCAACGGGCTGTCGAAATTGCGCCGGAGCAGTCTTACTCGCATATGACGCTGGGGCAAGTGCTGGGTCGGTTGGGCCGACTACAAGAGGCCATGGCACAGCAAGAGCAAGCACTGCGAATGAATAACGATTCCGCGCAGGCGCATTATAATTTTGGAGTGGCCTTGGCGAAGATCGGCAGAGTTCAAGAAGCGATCCCCCACTTCGAGCAGGCGTTGCGGATCAAGCCGGATGACGCCGAGGCGCACAACAATCTGGGAAATGCTCTGGTGCGAACGGGTAAGATCGGGGAAGCGATCCCCCACTTCGAGCAAGCGCTACGGATCAAGCCGGATTACGCCGGGGCGCACTACAACCTCGGGATCGCTTTGTCTCAGACCGGCAAGCGTGAAGAAGCCATTGAACACTACCAGCGGGCCCTGCAGATCAAGCCCGATTATGCCGAGGCGCACTACAATCTAGGGCTCGCCCTGGGGCAGGCGGGCAGGGTGGGAGAAGCGATCGGGCATTTGGAGCAGGCACTACGGATCAAGCCGGATTACGCCGAGGCGCACAACAACCTCGGGGTCGCTTTGGCGCAAATGGGTAAGATCGAGGAAGCCATCGCACATTACGAGCAGGCGTTGCGGTTCAAGCCCGATTACGCTGATGCGCATTTCAATCTGGGAAGTGCCTTCTTGCTGGAGGGGAAGGTCAGCGATGCAATTGGCCATTATGAACAGGCGTTGCGGTTCAAGCCCGATTACGCTGATGCGCATTTCAATCTGAGGTTTGCGCTGGAGAAGCTGGGCCGCACGCCGGAAGCAGTCGAGCACTACCAGCAGGCACTGAAGCTCCGCCCGGATTTCGCCGAGGCGCGAAGTGCGCTCGCGCGACTGCAAGCTCGCCAGTAAACCGAGTCCAACGGAGCCGAGTCCTCGAGACGCGATCACGTCGTGCCCAGGTCGCAAACGCGCCGAAGATTTGCCGACGGTGCAATGGCTGCCTTCGGAAGTTCAAACCGCACCGCTCGCAAATCGTTCAAAGCGGGGGGCCATGTTGAACGGTTCGCGATGGTTGTCGTTGGCCGCTTGAATCGCAGTCGGTCGGCATGGGCGAAATGCCGCGAGCGTAGCGGTGGAGGCACTTAGCCACGGTGCGCCTACACGCCCCGCAGAGCCTTCGATGATGATGGTGCCGATGGTCGAATACTTGGCTCGCAAGCCATAAAACGACAAGTTCGCCTGATTCGTCGCGCCAGGATGGCGTAGGAGCGACGATCTCCGTCTTCCGTAAGGGACCCCCGGGCGGCGTTGGTTTACTGCTCGTGCGGCGGCGACGACAGCCTGTTCCACGGCGGGTCGCTCGCCCCGCACTTGAGCTTGAGCACGACAACCGGCTGATCGCCCGTTGTCTCAATCCGGTTCGGCGCATCCAGCCCCAGCAGCTTGCGGCGGCTTTCTGAAATTCTCAGGCAAGCTGCATTCATCATCGCGTCGCCGCCCTGTAGAGTTCGTCCAGCCTCTCAAGCTCAAGCTCCTTTAGCGCCGTTGCCAGAATTCCACGTCAGCAACCGGGTCTTCAGCCGCCCGGAACCATTCGGGTATGCGACCACAAACCCTTCCCTGTCCGCCATTCGCGCTTTCAGCCGGTCATCCGCCGCACACCTTCCGCCCGCGTTGCGTTGGGCTGCTGCATCACCTCACATCCACGCAAACGGAACCCTGCGCCACGAAGTTGCAACCGCTATTCGGCGCTTTGCCATCGCTTGACGAGTTTGTGTTCGATGCCAAGATGATCCAACACGCGCGCGACAATCGTGTCCACAACTTCCGTGACTGTCTTCGGCTTGTTGTAGAAGGACGGGCTGGCGGGAATGATCGTCGCGCCCGCCTCGGTCAACGTCGCCATGTTGCGCAAGTGAACCAGATTGTACGGCGATTCGCGTGGAACAAAAATCAGTTTGCGCCGCTCCTTCAAGAACACGTCCGCGGCGCGCGCAACCGTGCTGTCGGACACGCCATTTGCCACGCGCCCAATCGTGCCCATCGACGCCGGGATTACCACCATCGCGTCGAATTTGGACGACCCACTCACGAACGGGACAAACATCGACCCGTTCTCGTCGTATTGGATCACCGACGACGCGATTCTCAACTCGCCCTTCGGCAATTCCAGTTGCCCGACTTCGCGGGCGTACTTCGTCGAGATGAAATGAATCTCATGCGCCTTCGAGTCGAGGTTGTCCAACAATCGCTGCGTGTAAATCGCGCCGCTGGCACCCGTCATCGCCACAACGATCTTCATAACGCTCTCACCGCCTCAGTCGCCGCCCGCAATGTCTGTTCGATGTCTGCTTCCGTGTGCGCCAGGGAGACAAACCCGACTTCAAACTGAGATGGCGCCAGATACACACCGCGTTCCAGCATCCCGTGGAAGAACCGTCCATACCGTTTTGTGTCACTCGTTTTCGCGCTGGCATAATCCACCACGTCACGATCCGTGAAGAACGTGCAGAATAATGACCCGATGCGGACGTGATGTCCTTTCACGATCTTCTTCCATTCATCGCATAGCGTGGTCGTCAGTCGTTCCAACTTCTCGTACGTACCAGCCTGTGAGAGTTCCTCCAGCGTCGCGATTCCCGCCGCCATTGCCAACGGATTCCCGGAAAGTGTCCCGGCCTGGTACACGGGGCCGACGGGGGCAAGCATGTCCATCACATCCGCCCGGCCGCCAAACGCGCCGACAGGCAACCCCCCGCCGATGATCTTGCCCAGCGTGGTGAGGTCGGCTTGGATTCCATACAATTCCTGCGCTCCCCCTCGCGCGATGCGAAAACCGCTGATGACTTCATCCAGAATCAGCAACGCGCCGCTCTCTTGCGTAAGTTTGCGCAGCTTTTCGAGAAAGCCGGATTTCAGTGGGATCAATCCCATGTTCGCAGGAATCGGCTCGATGATGACACAGGCAATCTCGCGCCAGTTCACCGCGTCGACCGCCGTGAAATCGTTCAATGGCAATGTGACCGTGTTCCGCGCGAAATCTGCCGGCACGCCTGCGCTGTCCGGCACATCAAACGTCGCGCCGCCCGAACCCGCCTTGACCAGCAGCGCGTCCGCGTGGCCGTGATAGCAGCCTTCGAATTTGACAATCTTGTCCCGCTTCGTAAACCCGCGCGCCAGACGAATGGCCGACATGGTCGCTTCCGTCCCCGAGTTGACGAATCGGACTTTCTGAATCGATGGGAACGCTTCGCACACCAACTGCGCGAGCCGCACTTCGCGCGGATTGGGCGTGCCAAAACTGGTTCCGTCGCGCGCCGCTTCCTGCACCGCCCGCACCACCTTCGGATGCGCGTGCCCCAGAATCATCGGCCCCCACGAGCATACGTAGTCAATGTACTCGTTGCCATCGACATCCCACAGGTGCGAGCCCTTGGCGCGTTGCGTGAAAAATGGCGTGCCTCCCACTCCCCGAAACGCGCGCACAGGCGAATTCACCCCGCCGGGAAGGTAATGCAGGGCCTCCTTCCAGAGCTTTTCCGAATACTCATGCGACTGGGTCATATTGGCGAAAATTTATCAGGTTTCGCCGCCGACGCTAGGCCAATCCGATCATCGCCGCCATTCATCGCCACTCGTGTTTCGGATACTTCCGCTGGAGTTGTTGTTTCAACTTCGGATATGTCTCCCGCCAGAACGTGGCGAGATTGTCCGTCACTTGCACGGACCGCTGGTTCGGTGCGAGCACCTGAATTCGCACCGGCACTCGGCGTTGCGCGATCCATAATCCCTCTTTCACTCCGTACAAATCCTGAATGCGCGCCGCCAACGTCGGCGGGCCATCTGCCGAGTAAACTACCTTCGCCTTTCGCCCGCCCGGCAATTCAATCCGCTCCGGCGCGTACTCCTCGACCCACGCCTGCTGCTGGCTCGGCAACCATGCTTTTACCACGGGCCAAACCGCTTTGTCCTTGATCTCCTTGTAACTGGTCGCACCGTGGCAAATCTGTTCGACAAGCGCCCTTCGGTCGTCGTCGCCAATTGCGGGAATTTCCAATTCCGGTATCCACTCATGAAGCCAATTCACCCGTAGAATCCATTGTTCTACCGCCTCATCCCAATGTTTCAAAACGCACCGGCCCGCAAGCACCTCATCGGCGAAAATCCGCGCGGCATCATCCAGTGAAACATCCTCCGCGCGTCCCGCCTCCAACACCAAATCGCGAAATTGCGTCCGCCGCTCCGCAAACACTCGCCGCTGCGTAGCGTCATACACCACGGCCTGCGTCTCCGTAAAATCGCCCGGGAAAAGGTCCCGCAACCATTCCTTCTGGATCGCCGTCGCCATGGTCAACAATACGTTCAACTCCTTGTTCTTGCCCGTCCCGCTCTGGATTTCGTGCACTTCGGTCACCACCAGCAACGGCGAAGTCTGCGCCACGCTCTCGCGAGCCAGGACCCCGCGCCGGCCGTGCACCAATTCACATCGCAACGTTCCCGCATCGAGGCGTCGCCCCACATGATCGGAGAATCCGAGCAGTATGCAGCGCTGGATCGCATCCGTGGCCGCGCGCTTTTCGCTTACGTCCAACCCTTCGCGTTTCCCGATGTCGAGGAATTGCTCGAACAACGGCCCCACTTGCCGCGCCGACTGTGCGTGGATGCCCAGCCGTCGACACCGCTCGATGTTGTACCCGTTGCGGTCCGCATAACGCCACGCGCGCATCAGCACAAAGAAATCCGACTGCGTTTCGCCGCCAAACAAATCGTCGCGCGCGTCCTCGACCTGCCGGCCTTGTCGCCGCACGAGCAAATCGCGTCCCTGCGTGAGCGCGGCGATCAATGCCACGGGCCGCACGCAACCGTACTCCTGCGCCGCCAACAGCATTCGCGAATACCGTGGATGCAACGGAAACGCCAGCATCCGCCGGCCAAGTTCCGTGATCGCGTTGCCTTTGTTTTCCAACGCGCCCAAATCCTTCAACAACAGCTCCGCGCGTTCCAGCGATTGACGGCTGGGCGATTCCAACCAGCGAAATGAGTGCACGTCGCTCACGCCGCTGGCCTTGAGCGTCAGGACAACTTCCGAGAGATCCAGCCGTTTTACCTCGGGCAATTCCTGCGCGGGACGTTGTTCGTGCTCGTGCTGTGTCCACAAACGCAGGCAGACACCCGGTGCGGTGCGGCCGGCGCGACCCGCCCGCTGGTCCGCCGACGCGCGGCTGATTTTTTCGACCAGCAACGTGTTGATTCCGCGATACGGGTCGTAACGCGGAATGCGAGCCAGCCCGCTGTCAATCACGATCCGCACGCCGTCAATCGTCAGCGAAGTCTCGGCGACATTGGTGGAGACGACGACCTTGCGGCGATCGTATTGGGCGACAGCTGCGTCCTGATCGTGGGTCGGCAAATCGCCGTGCAACGGCAGGACGATGAACTGGCTGCCCAGCGCATCTTGCGCCGCTTGCACCGTCCGGCTGATTTCGTAGCCGCCGGGCATGAACACCAGTGCGTCTCCCTCGTGTTGCGCCACGAGCCGCTCCAATTCCTTGACCGCCGCCTCCCACACGGGCCAATCGCCCACGGGTTTGGGCAGGTAATCGATCTCAACCGGAAACGTGCGGCCCTGCGACGAGAGCAGCTCGCAAGGTTCCAGATACTTCCGCAAGGGGCCGACATCCAGCGTGGCCGACATCACGACAATGATGAGATCCGGCCGCGCCGTTTCCTGAATCTGCAACGCCCGCGCCAGCGTGATATCGCCGTACAGATGCCGCTCGTGAAATTCGTCAAAAATGATCGCGCTGACGCCGCGCAGTTTCTCGTCGGAGAGCATCTGCCGCAGCAGCACGCCTTCCGTGACGTACCGAATGCGCGTCGCGCGCGAGGTGACGTCATCGAGGCGAATTTGGTAGCCGACCTCCTCACCGAGCTTCACGCCGCGATCTTTCGCCACCCACGCCGCCAACAGCCGCGTCGGCAACCGCCGCGGCTGTAGAATCACCACCTGCCCAGCGCCCAGCAGTCCACCATCGAGCAACATCTGCGGCACCTGCGTCGACTTGCCCGACCCCGTCGGCGCGGTCAGGATCAACCGCCGCTGTTTCGCCAACGCCGACAGCAGAGGCTCCCGTAGTTCCAAGATTGGTAGACTGCGCACAGTCATTACGCCAAGGAGTTTAGCACATGCCCGGTCTTGTTGACGTGACCGATCTGCTTATACTGCTGTCGCCCATGGCCGAACGATTTCACCACCACGTCTACGTCGTGCTCCTCGACAACACAGTGCTGGAAGAACGCAAGGTCACGGCATTGAATCCCAAGCGCGACCCGAAGAAGTTGTGCGTCTACGTCGGCATGACGGGCATCCCGCCCATCGAACGATTTCAGAACCACAAGGACGGCTACAAATCATCACACTACGTTCAGAAATACGGTGTGCGACTGCTCCCGGAACTCTACGAGTATCTCAACCCCATGCCCTACGAGGCCGCCTGTCAGATGGAAAAAGATCTCGCCGAGGATTTGCGCGAACAGGGCTACACCGTTTGCGGCGGCACCTGAGAGTCAATCCTTCACGCGCGTGATGGCGAGGCCGTCGATGCCCTCCCGCGTCACCGTCACCACAATCGCTTCGAGCTTCGGGTGCACCGCCAGTTTCTTGTTGAACTCCTGGATTCCCTGCACCAGTTTGTCGTTCTCGGCGATCTGCGTGACCTTCCCATCGCGAATCACGTTATCGGCAAGGATCAGGCTGCCCGGATGCGTCAGCCTCACCGCGTAATCCAGATACACCGGATAGCTCGGTTTGTCGGCATCAATGAACACCAGATCAAACGGCTGTTCCTCTCCGTCCACCATCCTTTTCAGCAAGATCTGCGCATCACCATGCCGAATCTCGACGCGGGACATCAACCCGGCCCGCTCCAGGTTCTTGCGGGCGATGCGAATACATTTTTCATCCACTTCCAGCGTCACCAAATGGCCCTGCGGGCCGATCGCTTGGGCCAACCACATGGTGCTGTAGCCGCCCAGCAAGCCGATTTCGAGCACGCGTCGCGCGCCCGCGATCCTCGCCAGCAGATACAGCAACTTGCCCTCGTTCGCTGAGACGTTGATCTTCGGCAAGCCGGCCTCGGCCGCGTCACGCAGCGCTTGCAAGAACACAAAATCGCGCGGCACAAACAACCGCTCGATGTACTGATCGATTTCCAAGAGTGAATGGCGTTGCTCGTCAGCCGGCGTGGGGATCTTCATGTGGACCGTTATGCCTTCTTCAACAGCAGGTCTGTCCTCGCGGCAAAAACAAAATCGCTCTCGGTTAGTCCGTCGATCTTGTGGGTCCAAATGGTGACCTTGACCCTGCCCCATGCGAGATAGATGTCGGGATGATGGTCTTGCCGCTCCGCCATCTCGCCAACCAGATTGGTAAAGTCCAGCGCCTCACGGAAATCGCCGAACTTGTATTCCTTTTCGAGATGATGTTCGCCCACGAGTTGCCAACCGTTGTCGACGGCCGCCAACAGGTTTTGTAGTGGCCTCCCCTTCAACGGCGGAATGCCCCCTTGGCACGGCTCGCATTCTTTCCTTGCCAGATCATCTGCCTTCATGGCGCTTTCTCCAATGTATTCACCTTACGCTCGTTTGGCCGCCGTTCAAGCGTATCCTCGACTGGTCCGGGGCGTACACAACCATGTCGTCGTGAATGGCCGGAAATCGATAATAGCCTGGTGTTTTCATGCTGTTGGCGCCGAGTTATACGGAGGCGGATTTCGTTGTGGAAGCACAAACTCTCTATGCAGACGCGCCCAATTCCCGCAGCAGCGTCGCGCTCATCAACATGCCACGGTCGAAATTCGCGAGGTCCATCTTCTCATTCGGCGAATGCCAGTTGTCGTCGGGCAGTCCGAGCCCCACCAGAATGATTTCGCCGCCGAGATGTCGCTTGAAAATGTCGAGGATCGGGAGCGATCCGCCCTCACGCACAAACACCGGCTTGCGCCCGAACGTCCTTTTCAGCGCGACCGCCGCCGCCCGCACCCCGCGACCGCTCGGCGATCCATGGAAAGCGCGATATCCGCCATGGCTGATCAGACCCAGTTTCACGGAAGACGGACAGATTCGTCGCAGGTATTGCGACACCAGCCGCTCAATCTTCTCGGGACTCTGGTCGGGCACAAGTCGGCACGTAATCTTGGCCTCGCCCCACGCGGGTATAATGGTTTTCGTGCCCGGACCTTGATATCCGCCGGTGATGCCGTTGATCTCGAACGTGGGCCGCCCCCAACGCCGTTCGAGTGTCGTATACCCCTTTTCACCCTCCAGAGAATGGACGCCAAGGAAATGGGCGTATGCCCGCTCATCGAATGGCAGCCGACGAAACTGCGCGCGCTCCCATTTTTGCAATGGCCGCACATCATCATAAAAGCCCGGCACCGCAATGCGACCCCGGGCATCCACGCAGGCTGCCAGCAGCCGTGCCAGAGCCAGGACCGGATTCGCCACGCTGCCGCCGAACACGCCCGAGTGCAAGTCGCGGGACGGCCCGTCCACGCGCACTCCCATCGCCGCGATGCCGCGCGTGGCGTAGGTGATTGTTGGATGGTCTTTCGAGAACATGCTGGTGTCCGACACCACGATATAGTCAGCGCGCAACTGTCTCGCGCGTTGTCTCACGAATGCGATGAGACTGGTGCTGCCCACCTCCTCTTCCCCTTCAATCAGAAATGTGACGTTTACGGGAAGCGGCGTGCGCGTCTTCAGATAGGCTTCGACGGCTTTGACGTGGGCGAAGAACTGGCCCTTGTTATCGGACGCGCCGCGGCCGAAAAGCTTCCCGCCGCGCTCGACCGGCTCGAACGGTGGCATCTTCCACAAATCCAACGGTTCCGGGGGTTGCACGTCATAATGCCCGTAGACCAGCACGCTCGGAGTGTTGGCGCGGGGCGCTCGCCGTGTGCGCGCCACCAAAATCGGGTTTCCCTTGGTCGGGTACAGTTTGACATCCAGCCCGAAGCTGCCAAAATGGTGGGCAAGCCAGTCCGCACAGGCCAAAATGTCGCGCCGATGCGCCGGCTGTGCCGAGACGCTCGGGAACCGCATCAGGCACTTAAGTTGCTCAATGAATTGACCGCGATGTTGCGAAAGATATTCTTGGATCATGACCACGGGAGCGACACGGTAGCTGATTTACCACTTCAAGTCACAGCTTAATTCAATGGCCCTGGTGCCGCCGCCTGTGCTATGATTTCTAGCCTTCGAATTCCATGACAAACAGCGAACCACCGGCAACGAACCCGACACCCGCAGAGGATCAGGCTCTGCCTCTCGAAGAACTGGAGTTGACCCCGGAGTGGGTCAAGTCATCGGGCAAGTCGTACGCCGATCACGCGGGTACGGAGCGCGAACCGAGACACGAAGGCCGCCGTCCCAACCGCAGCCGCGACGGCGATCGTGATCGAGACCGTCGTCCGCGCCCACCGAAGTCCTCCGAAGCGGGAGATCGCCGCGGACCACGCCCCGAAGGCCGTCGTGGTGGGCCCCCACAACGACACGATAGAGATCACGGGCCGTCCAAGCCTGCCGCGCCCGCCGTCCTGCCCGTTGAGGTTACATTCCAGCCCGAAGAAAAGGGCTTCGGCGCGATGATCGAAGCAATGAAGCAGACGCAACGGGCCTACGCGCTGTTCGACATTGCCAAACTCGTCCTCAACAAACCCGAACGACATTTCGTGAAGTTTGCCGGCAAACCGGCCGCCGACGGCTCGCGAGCCCCGCTGTTTCTGGTGACGCCGGGCGAGAGCGTTTTTCTTCGTCAGGACGAGGCCGTGCGATTCGCACTGCGTCATCATGCCGATATGGTTTTCCGAGAGAAGAAGACGCCCATCGATCCGCCAAAGGGTAATTTCACGTTCGTGAATCGGTGCGGCTTGACGGGCGTCTGGCTCGGGCCCCCGAACTATCATGAGTACCAAAGCCGATTGGTGCGCCACCATCAGCAACGCTTGCGGCACATTCCGTTCGATGAGTTCAAGTCCCGCATCCAAACGGTGAAAGATCCCGAAGCCGTCAAAGCGTGGCTCGAATCCATGAGCGTCAAGTCGGAGTATGAGTGCATCCTCGACGCCGAGCCGAAAGCGTTCGCCACCCGCGACGAGTTGGAAAAACATTTCGTCGAAACCCACCTGGCGCAATTCATCACGTCTGTTCCCGAAGTGCGCATCACGGGAACGGCCAGCCGCCAGCTTCAGAATCCCGCCCTCTTGGAAACGGTGCGGCTTGCATGGGAGCAGGAACGTAAATTCCCCCTGAAGACGGCCAACGAAATGCGCGGCAAGCTCCGCCACGAAGGATTCCACTTTTTCAAGGATCCGAAAGGCATCACCTACATCGGCCGCGTCAAACCCCAGCGGTTTGAATCCATCGCGCACCTCACGGACCAGATTCAGAAGATCATCGTCTATCTTCGCGAACACTTTGGGTGCACGCGCAAGCAGTTGATCGCGCATTTCGTTCCCCGTCCTGCTCCGGCGGCACCGGCATCCGCACCGGTCCCCGATCCGGCCGCTCCTTCACCTGCGTCAGTCCAGGCAGAAGCCCAAGCGCCTGATCCCGCGCCGGCTCAGGCGGAGGGTCAGGCCGTGGCGTCCGCGCCCGCCCCGGAACAGGGCACTCCTATCATTTCAGCGCCACCAGTGCCGTCGGAAGAAGACCGTGTGCTGGCAGATTTGCATTGGTTGATTCAGGATGGCTACGTCGTGGAATTCTCCAACGGCCGGCTCTGGGCGCTCGCCGACAAACCGCCTCAACCACTTCCACCTCCGACTCCGGCGTCCACCGCGGCGGAAGCGCCAACCAAGAACGCAAGTGAGGCAGCGACCGCAACCCCAGCTTCAACGGAGCCAGCCGCCGAACCGACGCCGTCCCCCGAGCCTGCTCCAGCCGCCACCGAGGGCGGTGAACCGAATTCGACCGCTCCCGCATCCTCATAGCGGGGCGATACGCGCGCATGGCCGAAACACTTGTCGACGTTCAGCATCTTCGCAAAGAATTCGGCGGCACCGTGGCCGTGGCCGATGTGTCGTTCACGGCGCAGCGCGGGGAAATCGTCGGGGTCCTCGGCGCCAACGGCGCGGGCAAGACGACAACCATCCAAATCTTGCTCGGACTGATCAAGCCCACGAGCGGCAACGTCAAAATCTTCGGCAAGGACCTGGAGCATCACCGCATCGAAATCCTCCAGCGGGCCAATTTCTCCTCCGCGTACACGGGGCTTCCGTCGAATTTGAAGGTCTGGGAGAACATGCTCATTTTCTCCAAGATTTATGGAGTGAAAAACCATCGCGAGAAGACGAACGAACTGCTGGAAATGTTCGAGATCGCGCACCTTCGAAACAAGATCACCGGACACTTGTCATCCGGCGAATCGACACGGGTAAACCTGTGCAAAGCCCTGCTCAACGATCCCGAGCTGTTGATGCTCGACGAACCGACCGCGAGTCTCGACCCGGACATTGCCGACAAAGTGCGCAAGCTGCTGCGACGCATCCAAAGCGAACAGCAGATCACCATGGTGTACACCTCGCATAACATGCGCGATGTGGAAGAAGTCTGCGACCGCGTGTTGTTTATGCACAAAGGCCGCATCATCGCCGAAGGCACGCCGCAACAGGTGAAAGACCGGTTCAACCAAAAGTCGTTGGAGGACGTGTTTATCAGCGTCGCGCGTGGCGGCGACGTGCTGGCCGCGAGCGAAAAGGAGGCGACGTGAACTGGGGTCATGTCCGCGCGCTCGTGCTCCGCTACACGTTTCTCTATACGCGCAGTGTCCCGCGCGTGGCCGAGATGTTCTTCTGGCCCGTCATGGACCTGCTGGTCTGGGGATTTATCACCGTGTACCTGCAACGCCTCCAACACCAGGTGCCGGCGGCGGTCACCTTCCTGCTCGGCTCGATGATTTTTTGGGACATCCTGTATCGCGCCCAACAGGCGGTGACGATTTCGTTCCTCGAAGACGTCTGGGCGCGCAACCTGTTGAACATCTTCGTCTCGCCCATCCGCGTCAGCGAATTCATTGTCGCAACATACGTGGTCGGCTTCGTAAAAATCCTGATCACCGTGGCGCTCCTCGCGGGACTGGCGCTGTGGTTCTATCATTGGAACCTCTTTCAGATGGGCCTGCCGCTGATTCCGCTGTTCGCCAACCTGCTGCTCATGGGTTGGGCGGTCGGTTTGGTCACCACGGCGCTGATCATGCGTTGGGGCCAATCCGCGGAAGCGCTGGCGTGGGGCATCCCCTTCCTGATCCAACCGGTCGCGGCCGTGTTCTACCCGCTCAGCGTCCTGCCGCAGTGGGTCCAACCAATCTCGCGCGGAATCCCGGCCACGTACGTGTTCGAAGGAATGCGCCAGGTGCTGCGCGGCGAAGGACTCTCCGCCGACTACCTCATGTGGGCGTTCGGTCTCAACGTCGTCTACCTCATCGCCGCCGGATTCTTCTTCAATTACATGTTCGGCCTCGCCCGCGAAAAAGGCCTGCTCGCCAAACTCGGCACGCAGTAGAATCCCGTTTTCGAGCGCCTAACAAAACATCGGTCGGTGGCCGAATTCCTTCGTGGGAGGGGCATTTCTGAAACAACTCCCAGCGTTCCGAGCTAACTCACAATGGTCTTGTGCCGAAACAACCGCCCGATTCCTCTGTAGCCCAATAACGACATCGATTCGGCGGCCAAACCGGCCTACCGTTCCACATATCGTTGCGCGATGGGGACGCGGCGGCCGATGCCGAAAGCCTTGGTGGTGACGCGGAGGCATGGCGGGGCTTGTTTGCGCTTGTACTCGTTGAGGTCGATCTTGCGGACAACTTCGCGAACCAGTTTCTCGTCGTAACCGGTTTCCTTCACGATTTCGGCGGCGGATTTCGCCTCCTCAATGTAGCGCTTGATGATGGCGTCCAGCATGTCATACGGCGGAAGCGTGTCCTGGTCGGTTTGGTTGGGGCGGAGTTCCGCGGACGGCGGTTTCGTCAACGAGGAATCGGGAATCGGAAATCCTTGCCTTCCCTCCTTCCGCCTTCCGCTCTCGTTGATCTGGCGGGCGAGTTCGTACACCATCGTCTTCGGCACATCGGCAATGACCCCCAGGCCGCCATTCATGTCACCGTAGAGAGTGCAATAACCAACCGCCACTTCCGACTTGTTGCCCGTGGTCAGCAGCATGTGTCCGAGCTTGTTCGACAGCGCCATCAGCGTCGTGCCACGAATGCGCGCCTGGATGTTCTCCTCGGTCGTGTCCTCGCGGAGCCCCTTGAAGACGGGTTGCAGCTCGCGCTTGAATTGCTCGAAGACTTCCTGAATCGGGATCATCTCCCAACGAATGCCGAGGTTACGGGCCAGGTCGCGCGCGTCTTCGATGCTGCCTTTCGACGAAAACTGTGAGGGCATCGAAACCCCCATGACATTCTCGCGCCCGAGCGCCGCGACCGCGAGGCAGGCGGTGACAGCCGAATCGATCCCGCCGCTGAGACCGAGCACGACTGACTTGAAACCGCACTTGCGCGTGTAGTCGCGGAGACCAAGAGCGAGTGCGTCGTGCAACGCCGCGGCTGACTCCAGGGGAGAGGACGGTTGCGGCGGCGCAGGCGCGCGACCTTCCAGATCAACCAGCACAAGGTCTTCAATAAATGCACCGCCTTGGGCAAGGAGATGGCCGGAACCATCGAACGCCAGGCTGTTGCCGTCAAAGATCAACTCGTCATTGCCGCCGACGAGGTTGCAGTACACGACGGGAACACCCTGTTCCCGAGCGACGGCCTGAAGCATGTCGTGACGGACACGCTCCTTGCCGAGGTGATACGGCGACGCCGACAGATTCAGCAGTACTTGCGCGCGTGACTCGCCCCGCAGGAGATCGTGGATCGGGCTGCGCTCGTACAACTGCGCGGGCAAATACTCCTGCGTCCAAATATCCTCGCAAATCGTCAGGCCAAGGCGTCGACCGCCGAAGTCGATGGCGGTATTCGAGTCCGCGGGTTGAAAATAGCGGTCCTCATCAAACACATCGTAGGTGGGCAACAGCATCTTCTGGCGGCGAGCGATGATTCTTCCATTGTGGATGAGCGCCACGGCATTCCGGTAATCACGGCCCGGGCGGCGAGCGCTAAAGTCGACATACCCGACGACCAACGCGGTCGGGCCGATTTGCGTAGCCAGCTCGTCCAAAACGCGCAGATTGTCTTCCACGAAGCGATGTTTGGCGAGCAGATCGCGCGGCGGGTAACCCGTGACCGCCATCTCGGGAGTCATGACCACGTCAGCGCCCGCGGCAGCTCCGCGGCGGTAGAAATCAAGAATTCTGGCGCCGTTTCCCCGCAGATCACCCACGGTGGTATCCATTTGCGCCAGTGCAATCTTCATTCCGCCGGAGAATCTACGGCTTCGCGGTGGCAGCGGCAACCGCAAAAGGGCTGGAGGAGCTCCCACAGTGCAACTTGCGTTTTCACGCAAGGACGGCTATTCTGATGGAAATCAGGACGATGCGATGGCCAAGACGTACGATCAACATTTACAAGAAAGCCTTGCTTACCTAAGCCTTCCCGCCTTGTCCTCTCACAGTGTCTGGTCGCCAAACACGGATGTTTACGAAACCCCCGAGAGCGTCGTGGTGAAGATGGAAATTGCGGGAATCAGCAGGGAAGATCTCGATGTCACGTTGAACGACCGCGTGTTGCTTGTGCGCGGGCATCGCAAGGACCCGTGCCGCCAACGGCGGTGTTCGTTTCGCCAGATGGAAATTGACTATGGTCATTTTGAACGGCGTATCGTCATCCCCCGTTCGGTTGATGGAGGCCGCGTTCGGGCGCAGTTCCACAATGGTTTCCTGCATATCGAACTGCCGAAGTCCCAGGAGTCCCAACACGCGACGGTCATCGTCATTATCGAACAGGCAGGCTAGCTGTACGGCAGCGACGTTTTCGGCGGGGTAGCACCGAGTTGCGGGTTTCCGTCCGCCCAGGGGGGACGACGCCACAGCGCCCGCAACCGCGCAGGCAAAAAAGTCGTCATAATAAACACGATGGCCGAGGCCACGGAAAACCAACCGACGCAGGACGTCGTCAAGACGGCGACGCCCCTGCCGGAATTGCCCACGCAGTTGCCGATTCTGCCCATGAGCGACGTCGTGGTGTTCCCCCACATGGTGGCGCCGTTGCTGGTGTCCAGCATCCAATCAACCCACCTGATTGATGACGTGGTTGCCGGCAACCGATTGCTGGGGGTCACCTGGCAAACGGATCCCGATGTGGACCAACCGCGACCCGATCAACTGCACCACTTTGGCTGTATCGCCCGCGTCGTGCGAATGTTGAAATTCCCCGACGACAGTGTGCGCGTGCTCATCCAGGGTTTGAAACGGATGCGCATTGTCCGCGTCGAGGCGGAAACCCCCTACCTGCAAGCACAAATTGCCCCCGTGGACGACGAACAGGAAACCAGTCTGGAGTTGTCCGCGCTCGCGCGTAACGCCGCCAACCAGTTCCAGGAAATCATCAATCTCTCCCCGTCGCTCCCGGATGAATTGAAGGTGGCGTTGGTCAACATTGATGACCCCGGCAAACTGGCGGATGTCATCGCAGCCAACCTGAACATTCCACTGCACGAGAAACAGCGCTTGTTGGAAGCCGCACGTGTCAAGTCACGGCTGACCTTGCTGACGAATCTGCTCAACCGCGAAGTCGAGGTGCTCCACCTCGGCAGCGAAATCCAAAGCAAGGTAAATTCGGCCCTTACCAAGAGCCAGCGCGAGTATTTCCTCCGCGAGCAACTCAAGGCCATTCAGANNCCGAGGTGAAGAAGGTCGCCATCAAAGAAGCCGATCGCCTCGCGATGATGACGCCCGCCGCCGCGGAGTATACGGTCGCGCGTTCCTACCTGGATTGGCTCATTGCGTTGCCCTGGTCCAAGTCAACGGACGACAAGCTGGATATCGTCCAGGCCAAACGCATTCTCGACAACGACCACTACGATCTCGAGCCGGTCAAGAAACGCATTCTCGAATACCTCAGCGTGTTGAAACTCCGGAGCAACGGGTCGACGGCCGCCGTCGGCAAAGGTCCCATCCTGTGCTTCGTCGGCCCACCGGGCGTCGGTAAAACTTCGTTGGGCAGGAGCATCGCCCGCGCCCTCGGTCGGAAGTTCATCCGCATTTCACTCGGTGGCATGCGGGACGAAGCGGAAATTCGCGGGCATCGCCGCACGTACATCGGCGCATTGCCCGGCCGCGTGCTCCAGGGACTCCGCCGCGCCGAGAGCAACAATCCAGTTTTTATGCTCGACGAAATTGACAAGGTGGGGACGGATTTTCGCGGCGACCCAAGTTCAGCTTTGCTGGAAGTGCTTGACCCACAACAGAACAACAGCTTCTCGGACCATTATCTCGAAGTCCCGTTCGACTTGTCACACGTCATGTTCATCACCACGGCGAATCTGCTCGAGCCAATCCCACCGGCCTTGCGCGACCGCATGGAAGTTATCGAGTTGCCCGGCTACACCGAGCACGAGAAGATTCACATCGCGACGAAATATCTGGTGCCGCGACAACTCGCCGAACACGGATTGAAAAGATCCCAACTCGTCTTGAGCAAAGACGCGCTCGCCGCCATCATCCGCGACCACACCCGCGAAGCGGGCGTGCGCAATCTCGAGCGACAGATTGCCGCGATTTGTCGAAGCACCGCGCGCCGCATTGTGGAGCGCAAGTCGAAGTTGGTGTCCGTCACGGCGCGCAACCTGAAGGATTTCCTCGGCCCCGTCGAGTTCTTCCATGACGTGGCCGAGCGCACCACCGAGCCCGGCGTGGCCATCGGGTTGGCGTGGACTCCTGCGGGCGGCGACATTCTTTTCATCGAAGCCACTCAAATGCCCGGCCGCGGGAGCTTGATTTTGACCGGCTCGCTGGGTGATGTCATGCGGGAGAGCGCACAAGCGGCGCTCAGTTACCTCCGTTCCCGCGCCAAGCAATTGGGCATTGATCCCAGGTCTTTCGAAAAAACGGACATTCACATTCACGTGCCGGCGGGCGCGATTCCCAAAGACGGCCCGTCCGCCGGTGTGACCATGGCTGTCGCGCTGACTTCGATGCTGATGCGCAAGCCGGTCCGACCCGCGCTGGCCATGACGGGTGAGATCACGCTCCGCGGCAAGATATTGCCGGTGGGTGGCATCAAAGAGAAGGTGCTGGCAGCCGCCCGCTCGGGCGTCAAGACCATCGTGCTACCGGATCAGAATCGCAAGGACCTGTCCCAGGTGCCACCAGAAATCCGCAGGAAGCTCCGGTTTCGGTTTGCGAAGACAATCGATACGGCATTGAGGTTGACCCTCTAGTGTTGTGTCCCTGAGATTTG
>PLTX01000112.1 GCA_003164675.1 Verrucomicrobiota bacterium
AAAATCACTTTTTCAAACACGCTCTCAGCCATTTTGCCACGCTGCACTCAAGTCTCGCCACTCAGGATTCATCGCTTCAATGAGCGCAATCTTCTTCTCTCGACGCCAGGGTTTGAGTTGTTTCTCCCGGGCAATTGCGTCCCGAACATTCTCGAAGGTCTCAAAATAGACCAAGCGTGTGACGTTGTACTTTGCGGTGAAACCCGGTGCCAACTTTTGCCGATGCTCAAACAGTCGCCGCTCCAAGTTGTTCGTGACTCCGACGTAGAGCACGCAGGATTTGCTGGCGAGGATGTAGACGTAATAGGTTCTCACTGAGAGGCACCCTCGGACTGTCATGCGCTTCCAAGGCGCGAAACTGCTCCCTACCCTGTCATGCCGAGCTTGTCGAGGCATCTCTGCCGTATGCCGCACGAGGGGACCGGAAACGACGAGACCCCTCGACAAGCTCGGGGTGACAGAGCTGCCTACCTCAACTTCTCCATTCGATTATTCGCCAGTTCATTAGCACAAGCCCTGATGAGCAATGCTTCAACAGAGTCTATGCATTTCGGCGACACTTCGTACGCAGAAAGGAATGAGGCGATGTCCGAAACCGAATGCCCAGCCGGTGTACTCGTCGTCAGGATGACCGATCGGTTTGAACTCGTTGGTTCGCCCTTCAGCGTCGACTCTTGACACATGACGCTTTCTCCAGTCGTTTGAGCGATTGCGTCGCCCTGCCTAGGAGCGATTGTTGCTCCGGTCGCCTGGCGGCTGGTCTCTTCGTGCTCATTCCAGCCCTTGCTGATAGACAGTCCATATCGATGATCTCCCAATTGGAAGGCCGGATTTTGCTGATTCAGGCGTTGCAAGAACCGGTCAGCGACCGTACGCGCCACATTGTATTGGGGAAGACTATGCGTGAGTTAGTTGTTGACAGGAACAATTGTATACGCTACGGTATTATCTTGTTGTTGGTTGTTCTTTGACATCTGTGTGGGTAGCGGCGGCGTCGGACCGGGCAAAACCTGCCGTTGCGGCGGGAGGATCGGTCTTTGATATAGCTTTTTGGACAAAACAAACCCAAGGTTTTTGACAAACAGCGTAGTTACAATGAATTGAACGGCAGAGACTTGCGCGTTCACTTTCGAACCGGAAGTGTTTGGGTTTGTTTTTCAAAAAATGGGTTTGTTCTCGCCCGAATTGGGTTTGACTGGGGGTTACAGCGACGAAATAGCGCCGTCCGGGCGGGGTGTTTAGACCGCTGGGAGGGCTTTCGTGGTCATGAACGAGCGTTCCGCGCGACGTCATTCCGAGTCGCGCCTTGCGGTCGCAGGATTGCCGACGAAGACGGTCGGACTAGAACTGCTCCAGAAACCTCACGTCGTTTTCGGTGAACAGGCGGATGTCGTTGATGGACCACATGACCATGGCGAGGCGGTCAATGCCGAAGCCGAACGCCCAGCCGGTGTATTCGTCGTCGGGGTAGCCGACGGCTTTGAAGACGTTGGGGTCGACCATGCCGCAGCCGGCGATCTCGATCCATTCTTTGCCACGCGCGCGGAACTGCGGCGTCGATAAATCAATTTCGAAGCTCGGCTCGGTGTACGGGAAGAAATGTGGTCGGAACCGAACCTCGGTCTCGGGCGACAGCAGTTGTTTGAAGAAAAACTCCACGGTGCCTTTGAGATCGGCGACCGTGACGTTCTTATCCACGTACAACCCCTCGATCTGGTGGAACGTGGGGCTGTGCGTGGCGTCGAGTTCATCGCGGCGGAAAACCCGGCCCGGCGCGACGATGCGAATCGGCGGTTTCTGCTTGAGCATCGTGCGGACTTGCACGGGCGACGTGTGGGTGCGCAACAAGTAGCGGCCCAGCTTCGGATCGGGCGGCATGGCCTTGTCGTCGATGTACAGCGTGTCCTGCATATCGCGCGCGGGATGGTTGGCGGGCGTGTTCAGCGCGTCGAAACAATGCCACTCGTCTTCGATTTCGGGGCCATCCTCGACGGCGAACCCCATTCGCCGGAAAATCTCGACCGTGCGCTCGAAAATCTGGGTCAGCGGATGCTGGTGGCCGATGTGGTGACGCCGACCGGGCAACGTGACGTCGATGGCCGGCCCCGAGGACGCGGCCTTCAGTTCCAATTCTTCCCGTTTCGCCTCGATGGCGGCGGTGAGCGCGGTTTTCACCTCGTTGGCCAGTTTGCCAATGCGCGGCTTCTCGTTCTTGGGAAGTTTGCCCAATTGTTCCAACGCGGCGGACACCACCCCGCTGCGGCCAAGGTACCGGGCCTTAAGTTGGTCGAGGGCCGGAAGGTCGGCGCACGCGGCGAGCGCGGCTTCGGCCTCGGCGCGGGCGGACTGCAACTGCTGTTCCAATTCGGTCATGTGATTCCTCAGCCTATGGAATTGTCGGTGGATTCGCAAGCTCCGGCTGAGCGCCGGTATCCACCAATCGCATCGAGATATCGGTACTGCGAATGAGTTGCCTCTCGCTTGGTGTGAATTCCTCATACTGGTAAGGCGTAAACTGCATCGGATGCGCGAAGCGGAGCACGACGGCGCCTTGGGGTGGAAGTTTCGCTTCTTGAATACGCGCCAGATATTGTGCGTTTAAAAGCACGTATCGGGTCGATTGCGGTGCCGCAGATGAAGGCGCAAACTCATCTTCCAGCTTGAGACAGTCGATCGTGCTCGCCTCCGAAAACGCCCCATACTCCGCAGTCACCAGACGGCGTACGTCGCGTGGAAACCATTGCTCCAGCGGAATCCTAAAATCCCATGACGCTTGCAGAATCAACAGGATCATTCCCACCTGAAAGGCCCGTCTTCTCCCAGCCGTGTGCGCCATGTCCCAAACACGCACACCCGCAAATGCTCCAATCAAGCAAAGAAACGGGACCAATTGACGGGCCATGCGCCCTTGGACAACGAATTTGCAGAGCACCACGCTGCTGAGTATCAGCAATCCATATAGCGCGCCAAGCATCGCCACCCAAGTCACTCCATAGATCCGCATCTGTCGATGTCTCGTTGCCGACCACAGAATCCATACCAATGCCGCCACCCAGACAATCAAGAATCCGCGCTCCGCATACCACAGGTAAGTCCACGGCGCCGACCAACCTTCCGCATACATCGGCGGCCGCGGGACTGCGGCAAAGGACGCCATTCCTTGTAAGAAAGATCGTCCGAAAACCATTACTCGACCAATGGTAAATAGCGCGAGCCCCGTCACCGCCCCGATCCCAAACCACAGCAGCCGATAACCGGTCTCCCGCACACTGGCGACCTTCCACGTGATTACTGTCGCCGATATGACGAATACAATCGCCCAGTAGCCGTAATACGTGAAGAACGCCGCCCCGGCCAGCCAGCCGCTAAACAGCAAACGCGCCCACCCGCCGTTCGGCATTCCGACTGCCAGGCTTCCCAACACCAGAGCCAGTGAGGCGTCATAGGGCAATGTATGACGCGAGTAATAGAACATCGTGTTCGATCCCGCCATCAGCGCCATCGCCATAAACGCCTCTGTGCGATTGCCCCCGGCGCGGCGAACAATCATCCCGATCAACAGGATCGAGATTACCGATGCCAGGGAGAGGACCACGGCACTGAAACGAACCGTGGCTTCAAACGGCATCTGGCCGACGGAAACACCAGTCAGCCATGCCCACGCCCAATGCATCGCTACAGGCACACAACCCAAGCAGGTGAATCCGGGGTGCTGGTTCCAGTCCAGAATCGGTTCAAGGGCCTGTTTCCAAAGCCCCTGGCTGAGGCGATACACGACAACACCGGACCACCAAAACCGCTTCTCGTCGGGGAACCAATACTGTCCTCCGGCAAACACCAGCCACCAACGCAAGGCAACGCACACTCCAATCAAACCCAAAGTGCGCCAATCCCATCGCGCCACTCGCAACCATTCTCCACCATTTGTCATCCCCGCCTTGTGCTCGTGAAGCATACCCACACGTTTTATTAAACAAGAAAAGTCTTTGCCGCTTCGAGCACCTGCTCGACAGAGACCAGTTTCATGCATTCCATGTACACGTTGTTGGCGCAAGTGTCTTTGAAGCACGGCGAACACGGAACCCCGGCGCGCAGGACGACGTGGCGCTTGCCGTACGGTCCGGTGAGCGCCGGATCCGTCGGCCCAAAGATCGCGACCACGGGAGTGCCCACGGCCGCCGCAAGGTGCATCGGGCCGCTGTCGTTGGTGATGACGACCTGGCAACGGCGATAGAGCTCCGCGAGCTGAAAGAGGTCGGTCTGGCCCGCGAGATTTCGTCGTCCTTGGGCAATCCTGTCGATTTGCTCGCGTTCGGTTGCCGAACCCGTCAACACGACGCGCTCGGAGGGGAGGCGACGGATGAGTTCAGCGAACCTGTCGTTGCCCCACAGCTTTGTTGCCCAACGTGCGGATGGATTCACGGCAATCAGACCTTCGGACGCTACCGATCCGGACACCCCGAGTGGAAATTCGACGGGAGTGGAGTCGCAACCCAGGTGCTGCGCGGTCCGAAGATACCGGTCCACGGCATGCGCGCGCGGAACCTCGACGATCTCGTTGTGGAACAATCTCGCGCCTTCGCGCGCGTCACTCAAACCGATGCGGCGTGGCGCCCGGGTCGCCCAACAAATGATACCGCTGCGCAACAGCCCCTGCAGGTCGATGGCGATATCGAAATGCCGGCCCTGGAGCGTGGCAAGGAAGTTCCCGAAACGCGGAAGTTGCGTCAGCGAACCAAACCGCCTGCGCTCGAATGGAATGATTTCGTCAATGATCGGGCAGTGTTGCAACAGCGACGTGAGGGTGTCGTTCACCAACCAAGAGATGTGCGCCTGGGGATATTTCCGGCGGATGAGATTGACCGTCGGCAGCGCATGGACGACGTCCCCGAGCGAACTGGGTTTAATGATGAGAATCCGCATCGTGCGCGAGCTTACGATGTGTCCGCGCTTCTGTGAAGCGCCGGTTTTGGGCGCTCCCGTCCGTCGCTGGCCCGGTGAGCGACACCCTACCGGCCGTGTGCCAGGCGCTCGGCGAGCGACTCGGGCAGTCCGGCGGCGCGAATCTTCTTCTGCGTGACGCCGATGTCGTAGTCCACACGGCGCAATTCGATGACGTTACTTATGAGATCGAACACCGCGTAGGAGCTCTTGGGGTTGCGATCCCGCGGCTGGCCCACGGAGCCGACATTGATAAAATACTTGCGGCCGACTTCGATTTTGATCTTCGAGTACAGGCCCCCTTGCAACCCCGTGGGACCGCGGACAAATGCCACAGGTACGTGGGTGTGGCCGTTGAAGCAGACCGGCGTGTGCTGATAATTGAAACTGGCCTGCGCAGCCAGACGGTCGAAGACATACGCCCATTTTTCCGGCAGATCGAGCGTGGCGTGAACGATGGTGAACGATTCGACATGCCGAACATACTTGAGGTCGCGCAGCCAGGCCTTCTCCTCGGCGCTCAACTGGGTACGGGTCCAGCGGATGGCCTCGGCTGCCATCGGATTGAACCCGGTAAGTTCGATTTCCGAGGTGCAGTATTCGTCATGGTTGCCCATGATCACGGGGCACTCCAGACGACGAATCGTGTCGAGGCATTCCTTCGGATTCGGCCCGTAACCGACAATGTCGCCGAGACAGACGTAATGCGTACATTTCTGCTCCCGCGTGTCCTTGAGCACCACGTCGAGCCCTTCGAGGTTCCCATGAATGTCACTGAGGATTGCGTAGCGTAGGGCGGTATTGGCCATGGTTATGGTGTTGGTTGGGGAAAGACGCGTTGTTGGTTGGGGATTTGCAGGTAATCTTCCAGCCTGCGAATTTCCCGCTCAATGATGCTCCACGCCTGCTCAGTCGTGGAATGATCCAGACGCCACAGGCGTTTCCACTCCTCATACGCAGCTTTGAGGTCGCCACACTTTTCGAGCGCCCGCGCATAAAGGCGGGGGACGAACTGCGGCGCATCGGGGTAACTCGTTGCCATTGCGAGATAATCGGCGCTCTTGCAAAACGCCTCACTACATGGCGGGTCATCGCAGTCCTTGCTCAGCTTCTCGAAATAGAGCCAGCCCATGGTGAAATACAACTCGTACCGGTTCGGTATGTTCTCAATTCCGCGCAAGATAAATTGCCGCGCCTTTTCGTGCCATTCGCGCTCCCGCTTGATGGCCTCGGCTTTCGTTCGGTTTTTCGGGTCCGAAAATGCGCCGTAGCCAATGTTCCAGGCCATGTGCCACTGGCCCAGATCCCAAAACATGATCGACTGCGGTTGCAGGGTGACGGCGACTTCGATGTTGCGGTATTGCCGCAGCCACTCCCTCTTCTCCCAGAAGCCGTGGCCCTGGATCCACAAGAAATCGGCGACGATGCCACGCATCCCGGCCAGTAGCGCAATGGCGAGGTTCTGCCCGATGGCCTCGCGCAACTGGAACGTCACGTGCGCCCCCCCATACTTCATCTGGAGCCGTTCGGTGCGCAGTGCGTTCTCCAACGGCAGCAAGGCAAACCCGATGCCGAAAAGTACGATGACCACAAGCAGTTTCATCCGCGCCTTCTAAATCTCCCGCCGTGAAAACACCAGATGGGCCGCGACCACGATCACCAGGGTCCGAGCCACCCCATAGGTGACAATCTGGCCAATGTGACCCCACGGAACCACTTTTCCAAGGTTGATCTCATCGGCGATGCTGAACAATCCAAAGTCCGGGAACACCGCCAGCACCGCCATGAACAATCGGTGAGCGCCCCACATTTCCGCGGCGGTTCCCCGTAACATTCCCACGACATATACCATGAACGGCACGACGACGTTGAACACCAGCGAGGTGGAAAACGTCGATACCAGAAGCGTTACCGATGCGATCAGTGTCGCCTTTGCCAGATCCGCGACCAACGCCTTCACCAATTCCACGTCGAGCACCTCGGTTTGGATCTGCTCGATTTGCTTCTGTGCTTCCACGTGCGCGGCCGGCGACTCGCCCACGTAGGACTGGCTCAACTCCCGGATCATCCCCTGTTCCTTGATCCAGAGAACCGCCGCAAACAAGATGCACATCGCGGCCATGCTCAACAACAGCAACAACAAGCTCCCGCAAAATTTCCCGAGCAGGAATTCGAAGCGCCGTACCGGTTTGGCGAGAATGGTGTAGATGGTTCGATTCTCTACTTCGCTGGGCAACAATTGCGCGGTACCCACGATGGCGATCAACGTCGTGATGACCGAGATCACCCCAAGACAGGTGTCCTTGATGAACTTCATCTGTTCGCCAAAGGTAAATTGAGCGAAAAATACCGCCAAGGCGATGAATACCAGCCCGATCAACAGGAACAGGATGAACACCTTTTGGCGGACCGCTTCGGTAAGCGTGTTGACGGCGATCACACTCACCCGGTGCGCGGAAAAACCGACCCGTTCGCGGCTCATGGATGGCGCGGCAATGGCGCTTTCAGTCATGTTCACCCTCTCTTCGCTGGTCCTTTCTCAGGGCTTCCAGGAACAATGCCTCCAACGTTGTCTGAGGATGCCCGACGGATACAATCGATGCGCCCGTGGCTCGTACCGCTTCCTCGACCCGAGCGCGGGCCGCTTCCGGCAGGTCCTGAACCGTGATGCTCAGCCGTCGTTGATCACTGATGAGCGTTTGGACGTCGCCCTCCAGGATCATCTGTCCGCGGTTTAGAACACCGATGCGGTCGCAAATGTCCTGGACCTGCGCCAGCAGATGCGAACTAAGCAGGACTGTTTTGCCCATGCCTTTCAACCGCAAGATGAGGTCGCGAATATCCTTGCTGCCGATGGGGTCCACACCGGCCGTTGGTTCGTCAAGCAACAGCAGTTTCGGATCATGGATCAGCGCCTGCGCCAAGCCGATGCGTTGCAGCATGCCCTTCGAGTATCCCGCCAGCCGACGGTGGCGCGCGCGGGTCAAGCCAACCAGATCCAATAGTTCTTCGATCCGTTTCTTCAGCGTTGCGCCTCGCATGCCGCACAGTTTCCCGTAAAATTCGAGCGTCTCGGCGCCGGTCAGATAGCGGTAGAAATAGGGATTTTCGGGAAGAAACCCAACGTGGAGCCGCGATACCACCTTGCTGCAGGGTACATCGAAAATCCATGCACTCCCCTCGGTGGGGACCACAAGGTCAAGCACCAGCTTGAGCGTGGTGCTCTTTCCCGAACCGTTTGGGCCGAGCAACCCGTACACTTCACCTTCCCGGACCCGCAAGTTGAGCTTCTCCAGCGCCAGCAGTTTCCCCTTCCGCCAGCCCAAATCGTATTTCTTCGTCAGTTGCTCTGTTCGAATGGCATCCATCAATGTCGTATCTCGAAGCCGCGGAATTCTTCCGTGGCATCGCTCCAATTCACGTCGGCATTTCGTATGTGGCTTCCAAGTTGGCTGGTCCGCAGGGCCTCGGCATAAGCCCGCACCTCTTCTTCGGCTCCCTCGGCAACCAGCTCCACCCGTCCATCAGGCAGATTGCGAACGTACCCTGTCACTTCGTATCCGCAAGCAATTTCACGCGCAATGTACCGAAATCCAATCCCTTGCACCCTCCCCGTATAAAAGACCATCGCGCGTTTCACCATACAGTCAGACAACGAGACTATCGACAAACCGCAAACCAGTCAAGAGAACGGCTCAACTGGTACCGGTTTGGAACCGACCCCCACAGTCGCGAAACCGCACTCCCGTTACATTCTGGGGCTTGCATTTTGGCGTCCACCGGGTTTAGAATTGTTGCGTCACCCCGGAGGAGCGCTATGTCACTACTCGGCGGAATGTTTGGCGGCGGTCAAAAGCATCCGAATCTCGACCGCCTTTCCCAGTCCATCCAGAACAATCTCGGCTTGCAGATCGGCCCACCCGGTGAAGACGTCTTGGCGGCGATCGATGCGATGGCGACCCATGACCTGCTGGACATCCAGAATGCCCACACCGTCGAGGTCATGCAAGACCTGCTCATGCGAAAATCGCTGCGGGCAGCTGTGGATATCCCGACGCAGACCGTGATACTCTCCGTCGCGGCCCGGGAGGAAATCGAAAGTGAATTGAGAACTGAACACACCGCCGTCAAGGTGCTTCATGTCGGTGGCCATCAAGGGACATCGCAGATTGTCCGATCATTTAGCCCTGCCCCGGAGCCTGTCAAGGTGGTTGCACCCGCTGCCGCCACGGCGGCGACGCCCGTCGACGCCGAAAGCATTGCCGTACCACCCGCCTTCGAGCACCTCGAAGCGGCCGAGCGATTGTGTCCGGTCGTTGTCGACCTGCTCGTCAAACACGGGCTGTTGACCACCGCCGATAAAGAAGTACTCAAGAAGATCCGGCCGGCGGATTACACGCTCGACGCTCGCATGGTCGCCCTGGAGCGCTGGAAAGCCGAAGTCGCGCGCCGCGCCCGCCGCATTCATGTCCGCGAAGGCGGCCCCACGACTCTTATGAGCAGCGAGGATCCATCGGCAAGGAAATCCGAGGATGCGATCTTGCGGCGGTTCGACGCCTTTGTCCATTGGTTGGGCAAGCTCCTTAAGGCGTTGGAGGGTAAAGGCGTCAAGTTCCACGGCAAACCCGTTTGGCTGCCGCACTAGCTTCACGGACATCTCTGCAGAGATGGTCGGGACGGCGGGATTGCCGTTACACGACAAATGGCTCGCGGCGATTGAACCTGCCGAATACAGGGGTATTTCCTCAGGAATCGGAAGCCGTTGTACCAAGGAGTGTACCAAAATCTTGTCCCTCTCGTGACTTAGCGGAAGTCATTGAGAGTTGGCCGAAGCTGACTGCTTCACTGCGTCGGGCGGTGTTGGCGGTTGTTCGGACGGCGGGAGGGACGGATGGGCGCGACCAGGGCCAAGACTGAGTTCCTCACGAAGGTTCGTTTGGAGCGGTTCCTTTCACGAAATCTTCCAAACTGTTGGCTGGTGACGATAACGTTCCATGAGGACGTGATGCAATTCGGCTGTCATGAATTGGGCTTGGAACTTCCTGAATGGGGGGCGGGGTAACAGTCATGGACGATGAAACGGGAATTTGGATTGAATGCGACAGATGCGGCAAAGCATTCGGCGGGTCTGGCGTTATCGAGGCGGTGCGGCCATTTGGTCGCGAGAACCTCTGCAATGAGTGTTTGGCAGCCAGTCGCGGCTGTGGAGCGACAGAGACCGCGCGGGGAGCCAATACGCAGTGATTCCAGAAGCAGTGTGTCGAGCGCGCGCTTTGCCGATTGCGTCTCACTGTGCCAGCCAACGCCACCCTCAACAGCCCGTCCTTCGGAGCGCGAAGCGGCGCTTACCGCGTTGGGATTCTCACGGCAAGCGCCCGCGCGCACCAAGCGAAAAGCCGAACATTATTTGGTTTGCGTATCCGTGGTAGTCGTGGTGACGGGAGCAGGCACCGTGGTTTGTTCCGACGTGGTGGTCGTCCTATGTGTGGTATCCGAGGCGCAGCCGGATATGAACGCAAGGGCAACAATGGTAAGACAGGAGATGATTATTTTTTTCATACGGAGAGATTAGGCCGGCGATCGGTCGAAGGCTATGGGGTGAAACCCTACCTACTTTGCTCAACGATTTGCCATGGAATGGGTCGTCGCAGGTGCTCAAAGAGGGAACGAAGTCGAAACGCATCCGCTTGGTGGATGGCGAGCGCGAGATCTGCGCAAGATGGGACGGCTATCGTCAGCCAGTCGCGGCTGTGGAGCGACAGAAGCCGCGCGGGGAGCCGAAGCGGTTTGAATCCAGAGAGTGCATGTCGAGCGCGCGCTTTGCCGATTGTGTGTTTCCGTGTCAGCCAACGTCACCCTCAACAGCCAGCCGTTCGGGGCGCATCGAGTGGATGCGGCCCGTCTTCGCTGCACGCGTGGTCGGCAATCGAGAAGCTTCCGAGCGTAACGGAATCACTGTCACAAGGAGTGTACCAAAAAATCAGTCGTTAGTGGTCATTCCGTGTCAGTGGCCGTCACTGAGGCCAGTAGTCGCGAGGTAGAGGAAAAGCGTGTAAACACTGGTGAAGTTCATGAGGTGGCAGAAGGTGTCACGGCGGGACAAGATGCAAGATGGTCGGGACGGCGGGATTTGAACCCGCGACCTCTTGGTCCCGAACCAAGCGCGCTAGCCAAACTGCGCTACGTCCCGTCCTTCGAACAACACGCTACTTAATCACACTTTCCGGCGCGCACGCAAGAACTCAATCACCATCGGCATGACCGACAGGATGATAATCGCCAGTTCCACGACCCCAAAATGCTCCTTCACAAACCTCAGCCCGCCAAACCAGTAACCGCCAAACAACAGCAGTGTCACCCACAGAACGCCGCCGGCCACGTTGTAAGCGGTGAATTTCAGATACTTCATGTGCCCCACTCCCGCCACAAACGGCGCAAACGTGCGCACGATCGGCACAAACCGCGTAATGATGATCGTCTCGCCGCCATACTTCTCGTAGAACGCGTGCGTCTTTTCCAGATACTTCGGCTTGATGATCCGCGGAAACCTTGCAGAGAGTTTGTCACCGAAGAAGTGACCTACCGAGTAGTTTGTCGTGTTCCCGATGACGGCAGCGCCGGCCAACAGCAGAAACAGCCACCCCACACTCAACGGGCTGCCTGCCGTCGCGGCCAACGCGCCCGCCGCAAACAACAGTGAATCACCCGGCAGAAACGGCGTCACCACAAACCCCGTTTCGGAAAAGATGATCACGAACAGGATCGCATAGGTCCAGGCCGTCCCGTGGTCCTGCATCGCTTTGTTCAGATGCCTGTCCAGATGCAGGAACAGGTCGATGAGATTGTGCAATACTTGCATAAAGGGTCGTTACGTGTACCACACCGCCCTGCCCTTGTCAGCCCGGAAGATTTTGAGGGTGGCGGCCGACTCGGTCGGGGGTTCTCACCAATACTTCCCGACCAGTTTGAAAAAGCGAACGGCGTCCTGCCAAGGGTGGATGCGGCTGCTGCGGCCGGCTTCGTAAATGGTGCGGATCGGGACGCTGACGATCTTGTGGCCGGCCCGACCGGCTTGGATCAACATTTCGGTCTCGGTCTCAAACCGCGCGGTGGATGGCCTCAAGTCCTTCAGCACCGTGCGTCGCAGCAGCCGAAACCCGCACTGACTGTCCGGTATCCTCTGGCCCGCCAATTTGCTTGTGACCCAGGAGGTAAACTGGTTCGTCCACAGCCGCACCCGCGGCATCCGGCGCACGTCGCCCATGCGCGTGCCGACAACGACGTCGGCGCGCTCAGTGTCCGCAGCGTTGACGAACTTGTCGATCTCGGACGGGTCATGCTGGCCGTCGGCGTCCAGTAGAACTGCCAACTCGGCATCAGAACGCTCAAAGTAGTCGAGTGCGGTGGCAATGGCGGCGCCTTTTCCGCGATTCTGTGGATGACGAAGGACCGTTGCGCCGCCCCTTTCTGCGGCAGCGACTGTTTCATCTGTGGAACCGTCGTCGACCACCACCACGTTGTCGACGTGGCGGCGCGCCACGGCCACAACTTCGCCGACCCGTGCCGCTTCGTTATATGCGGGGATCAACGCAATACACCGGCTACTCATGTGTGGCGGCTCGGTTCGCTTCCGAATTTGTCACGTCTTTCGTGGCCGCACCGAACGCCGTGGCCGTGGCCAGGGCGCGGTCCACCTCGATGTCCCACAGATTGTGGAACAGAAACCACTGTTCGCTGTGCTGGCGGATGACACGCTCCAGCGCCATCGCGATCTGACGCATGACGTCGTCGACGGTCTGCCGCGATTTGTCCGCCCAAATCGGCTCCTCCACGATGTACCCGAAGGTGTCATCGGGCAACCGCACCATGAAAATCGGCAACAACGGCGCACCCGTCGCCAGCGCCAGTTTCGCCGGGCCGTCCGGCAATCGCGCCGGCCGCCCGAAAAACTCGACGGTCTGGTTGGACCCGGTGAAATCACGGTCGGCAACCAACCCTATGATTTCGTTGCGGCGTAGGGCGGCCATGCATTCCCGGCCGGCGCGCCCGAACGGGATGGGATACAAACCACGCGACGCGCGGTAGTGCCGATACAGTTCGTCCAGTTTCTTATCGGGCACTCGGAGCGCGACGGTATTGACTTTGTAGCCCGTCGCCGCCAGCGCGGCTGCGCCCAGTTCCCAATTGCCGAGATGCGCACTGAGAAAAATCACCCCTTTGCCGTGCGCCAGCAGGTTGTCGAGCACGGTGGGGACGTTGCCAAAATGCACGATCTCGTCGATGCACTTGGGATCAAGGCGCAGGAACTTGAAAAAGTCGACGAGATACTTGGCGAAGTTCAGAAAGTTTTCGCGGGCGAGCGAATGCAGCGCACGCGGCGATAGAGCGACGCCACTGCCGGCCTGGATTTGACGGAGGTTGCCGATGACATTTTCCCGACCGCGCTTGTCGAACAGGACGTAGAGGTCGGCGAGCCGACGGGCGATGCCGTAGGTCATCCGGCGCGGAAACAACCGCGACAGCAGTTCTGCGAACTTAAGCCAATAGTATTTCATGCAGCGACCGCGGAATTGGCAACCAGGAGCTTCAATATCTCCTGGGCACCGTTCTCCGCGGAGTGGGGACGTCCCAGCGCGGCGGCGGCCTCACGCATACTCCAGAGCTTTCGCGGGTTGCGCAGGAATTCATCCACGAACAGCATGACGTCGTTGGCATCTTCGGCTTCGACCGCCACGTTTTGCGAGAGCAGGTACTCCGTGTTCTTTGCCTCCTGACCAGGAATCGGATTGATAATGATCATCGGCAGCTTCTTTACGAGCGCTTCGGCAGTCGTGATACCACCCGGTTTTGTGATGATGATCTCGGCGATTTCCATCAACTCCTGCACGTTTTCGACGAACCCGAAAATTCTTGTGGCGTGGCGCAGCTTGGGACCTTTACGCGCGAGTTGTTCTTGAAGTTCCTGGTTCTTGCCCGTCACGACGATCACGTCGAACGGTTGCGGTAACTTGTTGAGTTTGCGAATCACCGACTTCATTGGCCCAAGTCCGAGACTGCCGCCCATCACCAGGATTTTGGGCAGGTCGGGCTTGAGACCCAGATTCTTGATCACCGCCGCCTTGTCCACCGGTTGTTGGAAAGATTCGTTTGTCGGGATGCCGAACGCGGCAACGCGCTCCGGCGGCACCCCTTGCGACACGAGTTTCTGGCGCGTGTCTTCACTGGGCGCGATATACAGATCCACGTTGGGATCGGCCCAGTAGCGGTGCGCGACAAAATCCGTGAGCACGCCGACCAACACAGGTGTTTTGCGACCCGTCGCTCGCTTCCAGGAAGCCATCACCCCGCAGGCGAACGCCTGCGTGCAAACGATGGCATCCGGATCGAATTCGTCCAGCACGCGCTGCAGCTTGCGGGAGTTGCCGCGATTGAGAAGTTCGCGAATTCTCGCGGTGCGCTCCTTAAATCCGGGGTTGTCATACATCCATTCCCAGATTTCGGGCGCGGTCTTCAAGGCCGCCAGGTAGGCCCTCAATGTCACTTTCGACAGCACGGGGTTTGCGTGACTGAATGAGTCCAGCAGCATCGTCTCGACGTGCGTATCGAGCCGGCGCATTGCCGTCTCGATTGCCATTGCCGCAGAATAATGGCCAGAGTGCTTCGTCAGATACAAAAATAGGATTCGCCTCGTCATCAGAATTGTCTGGCGAAGCATACAGAACAGCGCTTCGGCAGGTCAAACAATCTATTTGCCCCCTCCAATGGCGTGTCCCACTTCAAAAATGATAGAGACCACAAGCTACACGGTGTTAGGATAGAGACCATTTGCAGGACTTGTGGATACGTGACGGATTCTTGAGATATGGCTGAACGACGACGAATCCTGTTCTTTGTCGAGGGCGAGCCGCGGCACGGGCTGTCGCCTGCCAGCCGATTGCGGGCCTATCAATACGCCCCACTATTCGCCGCGGAGGGAATCGACTGCCAGTACCTGCCGTCCCATCCGCCGAAGTACTTCCATAGCGTGTATTGGCTGAATTGGCTCCGGCACGATGCCCGGTGGATTTATCGGGTTATCGTCCTGTGCGGCTGGATCTTCATGTGCGTCACGCGCCTCTGGCAAATGCGCCGCGTGCGCCCCCAAGACATCGTCCTGTTGCAGCGCGATTTCCTGCCCAATTCATGGTCGTTCCTGGAAAGGCGTCTCGCGCAGCGTACCCGTCACCTTGTCTTTGACCTCGACGATGCCATTCTCGAACAGAATCCCCGGAAGATTCGGATGATTCTGGGCTATGCTCAGCGCGTGATTGTCTCCACGCCATACCTCGCCGATCAGGTGGCCCCTTCCAATCCAAACGTCGCCGTCATCCCGACCCCGGTCGATACCGATTCGATCAAACCCGCGCTTCAAACCCATGCGTCAGCAGAACCGGTCATTGGCTGGATCGGCACGTCCGGCAATCTGGCATACCTGAAGTCTATCGAGGACGTCTTTCGGAAAATGGCCGCGAAGTCCCCGTTTCGGTTGCGGATCGTCTCGAACCGAATATACGCTTCCGAATATCCCCAGTTGCCTCCGGAAATAATGGAGACTGTCGAATGGCGATTGGAGGACGAGACCGCCCGGCTCCAGGGGTTCGATATCGGCATCATGCCGTTGGATGCCGGCCCATGGTGCCTGGGCAAAGCGGGGTTCAAGCTCCTGCAATACATGGCGGCCGGGCTTCCGGTCGTTGCCTCGCCCGTCGGCTTCAACCGCGAGCTGGTCCGCCACGGCGTCAACGGCTTCCTGGCCGATTCCGCCGAGGAATGGGAACGATATCTGACGCAGTTACTGAACGACCGGGACTTGCGGCGGCGGATGGGCCAACAGGGCCGGCAACTGGTTGAAAAAGAGTTCTCCCTCCGCCCAATGTTTGCCAAACTCCTCGGCGTGATCGATTCGGCATGAAAAACGGGACGATCTATTTTGTGGTGCCGCGCATCGACCGCACCGGCGGCTACGAACGCCAGGCGTTGACGCTATCGCGCGCGTTGATCGAACTCGGTGCGCCGCTGCGGATTCTCTCCGATTGTGAGCCCACCGAATTGCGTGATCATGTCCGCACTCTCCCCTCAGCATCCGTACTGAAGTTGTGCCGCGTTTTCCGACAGGAGTTTCAAGGGGCGCGCCGTGCAGGACCCGTCGTCGTGCATTTCCATGCGCTGTACCGGTTTTCCGCCGTGGGGTTGTGGACAGCGACGCGGCTTCATGTGCCGACTCTCCTGAAATTGCCATCCAGCACCGATGTGCGGGTGCTCTTCCAGTCGCCTCGCGTGGCGTTGCGTCTGTTCCAGCCCACGTTACAACGCGTCGATCGGTTCCTCTGCCCCAGTCGCACCGTCGCCGAGGAGCTTCGTCCGCGCCTCCGTCGCCCGGAAGCAGCCACCTACCTGCCCAATGGAGTCGACACACGCCGTTTTTCTCCGTCCACAAAGGAAGAGCAACTTCGCCAGCGTGACCGGCTCGGAATCCGCTTTCGACATGTCATCTTACACGTTGGCCGCCACGTCCCGCTCAAGGGCGGCGACGTCCTCATTCGGGCGTTCGCGCAAGCCAAAGGCTCGCTCCCGGTCGACACAGGCCTCGTGTTTCTTGGCGACGGCCAACAGACCGAAGCGTGGAAACGGCTCGCCGGCGAACTGGGCATCGGCGAGGCCGTCTTGTTTGCGTCGACGCACAACGAGCCAGAACTCTATTATCAAGCCGCGGATGCCTTCGCCCTGCCCTCCCTGCAGGAAGGCATGCCGAACGCCCTGCTGGAAGCCATGGCGTGCGGTTTGCCCTGCGCGGCATCGGACACAGGCGGGATTCGCGATATTCTGGCCGACAAGTTCCCCGGCCAGTTGGTCGCGCCCGGCGATGTGGACGCGCTGGCATCGGCGTTGGCGAAGCTGTTCCAACCCGCTGCTCTTGCATTGGGCGCGCAAATGCGCGAACATATCGAGGCGCATTTCTCCATCAACGTGATTGGCCGTCGTTTGATTGACTTGTACGAAGAACTGATTGGTTCGAACGGTTGATGCCATGAAAGTCCTTTTCCTGACGCAGACCTGTGAGCTTGGCCCGTCCAGCCGGTACCGGGTCTATCAATTGCTGCCATGGCTCAAAAAGCTGGGCGTGGACTGTGAAGTGTCGCCCGCCATTGACGATGCGCTGTATCGCCGGCTGTATTTGAATTTGCCGGTAAGAACCTCGCGGGCAGGCGCTTTCTCGGCTACGTGGCGACGACGACGTCACGATTTGGATCGGGTCAATGACTTCGACATCGTGTTCGTCCAAAAAGGCGTGTTCCCCGGCCTCTACTCCGGCTTCGAGAAGAAACTCGCCGCCCGCAAACCGCTCGTGTTCGATTTCGACGACGCAATCTGGCTGCCGCGCGTCGGCGGCTCGCGCGCGTTGCAGTCGTTACATCGGGAAGCGGCGATCCAGGACGTTTTGCGGTGCGCCAGAGCCGTCATCGCCGGCAACGACTTTCTCGCCGAATACGCCTCACGGTTCAACAAAACCGTTACGGTCGTGCCCAGTTCGATTTCTCTTGAGGACTACCCACAAGCGCCCAACTCAAGCCTCGTCGGCTGGATCGGCAGCCGCACCACGCTCCCCTACCTCAAACCGTTGAAACCGGCGTTCGACGCGTTGGGAATCACGCCCCGCGTCATCGCGTCGGGCGACCCGTCATCACTTGGCTTCGATACGGATTTTCATCCATGGCGGTTGGAAACGGAACGGAGTGAGTTGTCCCAGCTTGGCATTGGTGTCGCTCCCCTGCCGGACACACCGTGGGAACGGGGTAAGTGCGGCGTGAAACTCCTTCAGTACATGGCCTGTGGCATCCCCGTGGTCGCGTCTCCTGTGGGCGTAAACTCGAAGATCGTGACGCACGGCGTCAACGGCCTGCTGGCAAACTACATCGAAGATTGGGCTCCCGCCATTCACAGCCTGATGATTGACCCGAAATTGCGCCAACGACTCGGCGCGGCCGGACGCGACACCATCGAGAAACGTTTCCACGTTCAGCGCGCCGCCGGGGCGGTTTATTCCGTACTGCGTTCCCTTGTCTGAAACGTTCCTCCGCGCGCGCTTCTTTCGGGCTGTAATCGCCTCAAAAAGCTCGCACACCCCCCCCCAAACGAAGCCAAGTGACAAAATGGCACACTTGCACCTCTAACCACCTGTCCCTCAAGCCAATCCACATCGTCCAACACCCCGGAAAATTGGCTTCGTTTTTACTGTTTTAGTATTTGCCGGGTACCCCCAGCCCTGAGTCCGACGAGGGTATCCGGCCGTTCCGAGTGTTGCAGGCCGCAAGCCGAGTCCGACGAGACGCGCCATGGACTTGCCGGTGGCGCAACCCTCACGCAGCGCAATCTGCGTTGGAGGGCGAACCTCCCGGTGAGCCGTACCCCAGCCCCTCTTGTTCCCCTTCCCCCTATATCAAAGATCAAACAACCGCCCGACCGTAGCACTAATTCCAGACCGCGTCCAGCGAAACTTATCGCTCTCCCGATAATTAGCCTTGTGCCGTCCTTCGGTGGATAAACGGGGGTCGCCTGGCCCCGGCACCGAGGTCGGGGCGGCCGGGCTGCCGTCGCACCGCAGCCAAGACGCTTGTCGTGCTCCCCTAAGCGTACTATCCTACCCGAATTGCTTACTCTAGATGAGGACAGAGATTTTGATGACAGCCCCCCGGGGTACGGACGGTTTGCCGTAATGTTCTAGGGCAGACGGGTCGCTGCTTTAACAATTTACGGATCAGTCTTCGTACACGCACACCACGCCAGCACGCACACCAACGGCATGACCGGTAGACTGAAACGCATGTCTGCATAACTTAACGCGTGAGTCAACATCACATACGCAACCAGCGCGAGCATCAGGACCGTCTCAAATCCCCAAGGCCGCGCGCGCCACAGGCCGATCCCAAGCAGGGTCAAGTACACGAACTGAATTCCCACCGAAGCGACCTGCTCACGCCGCGCCGCGCTGAGAAACCAGAATCGTCCGCACTTTCGGACGAACATCTCCGCCGCGACGACCGGATTGCGAACGGCTTGTTCCCACGCCGCCCGATAGAAAACGCGGTCCAGCTCGACATCGGATGCGCCGGGATGTTGCGCGTTGATTTCCGCGACTGCCAGCATCCATTTTGCCTTCCCCGGTCCCTCCCAGAGTCCAAGGGTCGGTTGGTAATTCCCGATGAACGTGGTCACCCCGCCCCGCTCGGTCGCCACCGGCACAAACGCGCCATGCGTCACCACATAATTGCGCCACGTCCACGGCGCTACCACAATGATCATTCCCGCAATCAGGATCGCCACCCGTGAGAGTGGCACGCGGTGCAGATACGCCAGCGCCAACACCAGAACCGGCCACGCCAGAAACGTCGGCTTGCACAGATTTACCGCCGCCAGCAGTCCGCCCGCCGCCAGCCATGGCCAGGGTTTCGCGTGACGCAACGCCAGCAACTGCACGTACACATAGCTCATCAACAGAAACGTCAGCAGCACCTCTTTGTTGATGAACGCCACGCGCCAAATGGCGAAGGGATAGACCGCCCATAACGCCGCGACCTTCCAATTCCGTTTCGCCAACCGGTACACCAACCAGCAGGTGGCGGTGTCGAGGAACGCTTGCAACAACTTCACCACCCGTGGCGCGCCAGCCAGGGCCACAAACACCGGATACGCGGGGCCCCGGGTGACGTCGTGGTACTGGCCGTCGCGAATGGATTGGGCGATCGGCTCATAGCCATCTCCGTCATCGCGCAAATTCCAGCGTTCTTGCAGAAGCGGAAATCCTGCCACAACAAATGCCAGCCGCAGAAGCAGCGCAATCAGTAGGCAACTCCATAACAGTCGTGAGGCTGGCGTCTGCATCGAAAAATGGTGGGCGCGACAGGACTTGAACCTGTGACCTCGCGGGTGTGATCCGCGCGTTCTAGCCAACTGAACTACGCGCCCTTCCCCAAAAGTGTGCGCAGACTAGCAGCCTGTCGCCCGCTTTTCAAGTCTTGAGGACGGGATTGTCAACAGGCTAATCTATGGCTGCCAATGCCAACTGCTTCTCGCGTCCCAGCCGGTGCCTTCCGCCAGCTTCTGTTCCTGGTGGTGATGGCCCTCGCCGCGCTCACGGCCTTTGGAGTTCTACTGGGAGAACGATTCTCTCCCGAGAACTACCAGGCGTTCCCCATCGTCCCGTACACGGTCGAACTCACGGCGTTCGCGGTCGCGGTGGTGGCCGCGGTGTGTGGTTTCGTGGCGTTGACCCGGAAACGGGAATCGTGGCGGAGGTTCGCGGTTGGCGCCCTTCCGGTGGCGGGCGCATCCGTCCTCGTCCTCGTCAAACAGTTGTGGAATGCCCCCATCCACTTGTATGACATGCTGCTGTTTTGCGTCGCCTGCGGCTGGACAGCCCGGTTGTGGATGCAGGGCTTGCCCGCCAGCGACTCTCGGGCGGGCGAAACTTTTGCCAACCACCGGCTCACAAACCGCCTCCGCGCCGCGGTCTGGGGTTCCGTTGTGGCTCTCGCGGTCTACCAATTTCGACATCAGGTGTGGTACCTGAACAATTTGGCGCTGGGATACGCCGACTGCGGCGAGAACGCCCGGCTCCTGTTCAACTCGATCACGAATCCACACGAACTGTTTCTGCGGGTGAATCCGGACAAACCCCTGTGTTACGACCACATCGACTTTGGCATCGTGCCCTTTCTGCCACTCTGGTTGGTCTGGCCCGACCTCAAGCTCACCATCTTGCTGGAAGTGGTCTCGGTTTTCGGTGTCGCCGTGCCCCTCTTCTTCATGGCCAAACGCGCCCTTCAGTCGGAAATCGCGGCCCTGATGGTGGTGCTGGCCTGGGTCTTGTATCCGTCGACATCCCAGTTTGTGTACAGTGCGTCGTACGGTTTTCGGTGGGGCAACATGTGCCTGCTGCTGTACTTCGCTGCCCTCGCGTTTTGGACCAACAAGCGCGCCGGCTGGGCGCTCCTCTGCGCCGTGTGGGCCATCTTGATCAAGGAGGAGGCCGCCATCGTCGTTGGCATGTTCGGCATATACCTCGCCCTGTTCGAACGACGCAAACTCGCCGGCGCCGTGCTGGCAACTTCCGCGTTCGGATACTTCCTCCTGGCCACGTCGGTACTGGTCCCGCTCATCAGCGGACACAATTACGCGATGACCAGTTTCTTCCGCGACCTTGGAAATTCCAAACTGGAGATTCTTCTGTCGCCATTGACGAAGCCCTCTGTGTTCTGGGGAAAACTCTTCGAGCCCGCGTCCTGGTACTTCGCGGCGCTGCTGCTGGCCCCGTTGTTGTTTCTGCCGTTGCGTAAACCTTCCGTTCTGCTCATCGGATTGCTCACGTTTGTCTTCTGCTGCATGAACCATATTCTGAAGGATATCTGCTTTCATTATCAGGCCGCATTGTTGCCGGTGATCTTCTGGGCCTTCGTCGTCGCAGTTCAACAACAGCCCGGGGCTCAACAACGGTTCGCCACCCTCACGGGCGTGGCGGTCTCCTGCGCCGCGGTCTCGCTCTTTCTCGGCGCGCAGCCGTGGAGCAAGAGTACGGCGACCATTCACCTGTCCCCGGGCCGGCTCGAGAGGGTCGAACGACTCCGTCCGGAAATCAATCCCCGTGGCTCCTTGTTCGCCACGCAACGCGTCGCGGCGCATTTCGTCAAACAACGCTACCTGTATCTCGACCTGCCCGTGCCCGACGCGGTCGACTACGCGCTTCTGGACCTCCACGATTCGTGGCGCGGTTCCACGGACGACCTCCTTTGGCTGGAGAGGCTCCGACACATTCAGCACGAAGTCGAAGCCAACCCAAACCTCCATCTCATCCGCGCCGACGACGGCCTGTTGTTCTACTCTCGTCAGGGATCGCCTCTTGACGCGCAAAAACTTGTCGAACGGAACGAGTTGCCGGCCGTGGTGAACCGCCAGAGTCTCGCATTGGGTGGCGGGATCAGTGTCGTCGGATTCACAATGGAGCCAATGACGCCCGTCGCGAGCATCCAGATGGATCGGGTTCGGGTCACTGGCTTTTTCACCGTGTCGGCCCACACCAACATGGACATCGCCGTGCGCTGCATCGCCAACCTGAATGACCTCGGTAATGTCGACAGCTACGCGAGTGAATTCCAACCACTCGGTCAGTGCGTCTGGCCGGTATCGAAATGGGAAACCAACAAATACTACGCGGAGAGCTTCATTGTCTCTTTGCCGACCAGACTGGCCAGGAGCATTTCGTCCGTCAACTTCACCTCGATGCCGCTGGCTCGGTACCCGTAAGCCTCGGGTGAGGGATGACAGATCGGGTTAGGCTTTTCGAAGAATGGTGTCGTGCTTCCAATTCGCGTCGTCGCGGTTGGGATAATCGAGCGTGTACTGAAGGCCGCGCGATTCCTTGCGCTGTAGGGCGCTTTCGATAATCAACTCCGCCACCAGCGCCAGATTGCGCAGTTCGATCAGGTCCGGCGTGACCTTGTAATCCCAGTAGAACTGGTTGATCTCGCGCTGCAGGTTCTGGATGCGGGCGCGCGCGCGCAACAGCCGCTTGTCGGTGCGCACGATGCCGACGTAATCCCACATGAGGCGACGAATCTCATCCCAGTTGTGGGTCACGACGACGAGTTCATCGGGATTCGACGCGTTACCGCTTTCCCATGCTCGAAGCGCGGCCGGAGGTGCGGGGAGTTTATGGCGCTGCTGCAGCGCCACGCCCGCCGCCCGGTGCGCGATCACGAGCGCCTCCAGCAGGGAGTTGCTCGCCAGGCGGTTCGCCCCGTGCAATCCGGTGCATCCCACCTCGCCCGCCGCAAGCAACCCGGCAACCTCCGTCTCGCCGTCCACGTTCGTGACAACGCCGCCGCATTGATAATGCGCCGCCGGCACGACCGGGAGAGGGGCCTTGGTTATGTCGTGACCGTATTCGAGGCATTTCGCGTAGATGTTTGGAAACCGCTTCTTCACAAACTCGGGGTCCTTGTGCGTGATGTCCAGCAACACAAACTTCGCGCCCGTCTTCTTCATCTCCGCGTCAATGGCGCGAGCCACGATGTCTCGCGGCGCGAGATCGGCCATCGGGTGGTAGCGTTTCATGAACGCTTCGCCGTCCTTGCCGCGCAAGATCGCCCCCTCCCCGCGCACGGCTTCGCTGATCAGAAAGGATTTCGCCTTCGGATCGTAGAGGCAGGTGGGATGAAATTGGATGAACTCCATGTTGGCGACGCTCGCTCCGCCGCGGTACGCCATCGCCACGCCGTCCCCGCTGGCGATGTCGGGATTCGTGGTGTAGAGGTAGACCTTGCCCGAGCCGCCGGTGGCCAACAGCGTGATTTTCGCGGCAAACACCTCAACCGTGTTCTGTTTCTTATGCAGCGCATAGCATCCCACACACCGGTTGGGCCCGCTGAGGCCGAGTTTCTGGGTCGTAATCAGATCAATCACAATGGATTCTTCAAGCACCGTGATGTTCTTGTGCTTCGCCACCTGCGCCAACAATGCCCGCTCAATCTCGCGCCCGGTGATGTCACCGGCGTGCAGGATCCGCCGCCGTGTGTGTCCGCCCTCGCGTCCCAGATCGTATTGCCCGCGCGTGTTCTCCTGCTCGGTAAACTTCACGCCGAACTCGATCAGTTCACGCACGAGCGACGGGCCTTCGCTGACGATGGTGCGGACGGCATCCTCCTTGCAGAGGCCCGCACCCGCTTCCAGGGTGTCGCGCACGTGCAATTCCAACGAGTCATCCTTGGCCATCACCGCCGCGATGCCGCCCTGCGCGTAGTTGGTATTGCTCTCCGCCCGCTGTTTCTTGGTAATGATCGCGACGGTCCCCGCGGCTGCCACCTTCAAGGCGTACGTCAGCCCCGCGATGCCGCTGCCGATGACCAAAAAATCGTAATTCCGTTGTAAATTGTCTGCCATGATGGTTTCACTCCAAGGCGCATCGTACATCATACTCGCCGCTTGATGAAGTATATCTTGTTCCGTACCCTTGCGGCAAATGAAAGCGATCCGAGTCCATCAATTCGGCGGTCCCGAAGTGATGAAATTCGAGGATGTGCCTGATCCGAAGCCGGCGGCGGGTCAGGTGCTGGTGCGGTTGCGCGCTATCGGAGTGAATCCGGTCGATACGTACGTCCGCTCCGGTGGCTACACGGTCAATATCACCTTACCGCGTTGACGGCCGGGTTGGCCAATGGTTCGCTGAAACCCGTCATCAATCAGCAGCTTCCCCTGAAGGACGCACCAAGAGCATACGAGTTGGTTACGCAGCCGGGTGCCAACGGCAAAATCGTGTTGGTGCCGTAGAACCATCCGGCGGGCCTTCACTCTGATTGCCTTCTTGAGTGTCGCCGCCGCGCGGTCACTGAGATCAAATTGACCGCGACACGTTACAGAATCGCATTATCGATCAACCGGACCTTGCCCACGTGAGCCGCAATCAGGGCCACACTACCGTGCTGGACGTTGGCGACGGGCTCCAAGGTTTCGCCGTCAGCGATTTGCGCGTAGTCCAGACGCGCGACCGGGGCGAGGGACACGGTGCGCTGCATGGCGGCTTCCAGACGATGCGCGCTTTGCTCGCCTTCGGTGAACAGGTCGTACGCGACCCGGAGCGCCTTGGACAATACGGCAGCTTGCGCCCGCTCGGCTGTCGATAGCCGCGCGTTACGGCTGCTCAACGCGAGGCCGTCGGGCTCGCGGACCGTTGGCGCGAAGAAGATTTCGATCGGGAAGCGGAGATCACGAACCATTCGTTGCACGACTTTAAGCTGTTGGTAATCCTTTTGCCCAAAAATAGCCAGGTCGGGCTGGACGATATGGAAGAGCTTCGCAACCACGGTACACACACCGCGAAAATGTCCCGGCCGCCTCTCGCCTTCGAACCGCCGTGACAAGGTCGTCTCCTCAACCCACGTCGCGGCAGCGTGTGCGCTCCCGCCGTCGCCCGGATACATCTCATCATCGGATGGCGCAAAGACCACTTCCACCTTCTCGCGATTGCATAGCTGCTCATCGGCTCCCAAATCGCGCGGGTATTGCTTGAAGTCCTCGTGCGGACCGAACTGGGTCGGGTTCACGTAAATGCTGACGACCGCCGCCGCGCCTTGTTCACGCGCCCGACGCATCAACGCCGCGTGACCCTCGTGCAGCGCGCCCATCGTCGGCACCAACGCCACTCGCCGGCCCGACCGTCTCATTGCGGATAAAGCCGCCTGCATCTCATTGACCGTGCGGATCATGTCCATAACTCTCTCATAATAACTTCTGGTCTCAATCGCGTCACGGAGAAAACCGCGACGCATTGACAAGCAGCGCCGTTTTGTGTCTATTCGATTCGCCCATGACGGAATCTTACATCCAGCAGTTGTTGGCCGAACGCATCGGCGGCAAGACGTTTGGCAAAAGCACCGCGATCTACAAATTTGAAAAAATCAAACGCGCGAAACGCGCCGCCCTCGAGGCGCACCCGCACGGCGAGTTGATCGATCTCGGCGTGGGCGAGCCCGATGAAATGGCGTTCCCGCTCAGCGTCCGCGCCCTGTCGGAAGAAGCGCAAAAACCCGAAAACCGCGGCTATGCGGACAATGGCGGCCCGGAGTACCGTCGCGCGGCGGCGCAGTGGATGGAACACGTGTTCGGCGTGAAAGATCTCGACCCCGACGCCGAGATTGTCCACAGCATCGGGACCAAGGCGGCGTTGTCGATCCTGCCGGCGACCGTAATCAATCCCGGCGACGTGGCCATCATGACCGTGCCGGGTTATCCCGTGTTTGGCACGCATGCGAAGTGGTATGGCGGCGAGGTGTACAACCTCCCCCTCACCGAGGCCAACGATTTTCTTCCCGACCTCGATTCCACACCGCGCGACGCGCTCAAGCGCGCGAAGGTCATCGTGCTCAATTACCCGAACAACCCGACAGGCGCGAGCGCGACGCCGGAGTTTTTTGCGCGGGCGGTCGAGTTTGCCCGCAAGAACAAACTCGTCATCATTTCGGACGCGGCGTACGGCGCTCTCATGTTCGAAGGCAAACCGTTGTCGATTTTGTCCGTGCCCGGCGCAAAGGACGTAGCCATCGAACTGCATTCCATGAGCAAGGCGTTCAACATGACGGGGTGGCGGTTGGGCTTTGTGTGCGGCAATCCCCTGCTCGTCGCGGCCTACGGCAACGCGAAGGACAACACCGACAGCGGGCAGTTCCTGGCGATCCAGAAGGCGTGCGCGGCGACGCTGGATCATCCGGACATCACCGCGAAAATCGCCGCCAAATATTCCCGGCGCATGGACCTGCTGGTCGCCTGCCTGCGCAAGTTCGGGTTCCACGCCACGAAACCGAAAGGCTCGTTTTTCCTGTACGTGCGCGCGCCAAACGCCGTGGTAGACGGTGACGGCCATCGTACCGGATTCAAATCGGCGGAAGACGTGTCGCAATGGTTGATCACGCAGAAGCTGATCTCGACCGTGCCCTGGGACGACGCGGGGCCGTACCTGCGATTCTCGGTGACGTTTATCGCCAGGGGTGAATCGGACGAGCGGCGTGTCGTGGGTGAGATTGACAAGCGGTTCGCAGGACTGAAGTTCAAGTTCTAGCGCCGATGAACGACGCACCCGACAACTCCGCCTCGAAACCCGACACCGTGGATTTCTACGTCAGCGAATTTCAACGGCGATTCCGCCATTTCGAGGAGGCCCGCCAGGCGGAGCTGCGCCACATGAAACACGATTTCGTGGCGCGGATGTTTGGCGATTACGTCGCGCTGGGCGACAAGTCCACGTACGATTGCATGATGCGGGGGATGTTGAAGGAGGACGAGCGGGACAAATTGGAGACCGATCCACGGTTCACCAAGGCGTGGCGGATCTTCGTGGACCTGTGTTGGCTGAAGAAACAACTTGTCCGCGCCGCCCTCCTCCTCGGCGCGATTATCTTTGTGCTGGTAGCTGTGGTCCTCGTGTTCTTCGCCCTGCCCTACGTCGCCGGCCCGAACGCAAAGTGAACCACCGATCAGCGAAAGCTCTGCCCTTCGCCGGGGAAATCTCCCGACTCGACTTCACCCTTGTACGCGGCAAACGCCTTGCGCATTTCTTCGGAGAGATTCGCGTAGCGCTTCACGTGTTTTGGGGTGAACCGGGTGAACAAACCGAGCATGTCGTTGCTCACGAGAATCTGGCCATCGCAATGCAACCCCGCGCCGATGCCAAGGGTCGGCACGGAAACGGACTTCGTCACCTGTTCCGCCACGGCTGTGGTCGTACCTTCGATCACCATCGCAAACACGCCGGCCTGTTCCAGCGCCTTGGCGTCCCGCAACACTCTCTCCGCGGATTGCGGCGTGCGGCCCTGAATCTTGTAGCCACCCGTTTCGAGGATCGATTGCGGCAACAGCCCGATATGGCCCAGAACAGGGATCCCGGCTCCCACCAGCGCGCGGACCTGATCACTAATTGATTCGCCACCTTCGAGTTTGACTGCCTCGGCCCCGGCCTGGATGAAGCGACCCGCGTTTTCCAGCGCCATGCGCACGGTCGAGTACGTCATGGATGGCATGTCCGCCACGAGCAGCGCCCGGGGTTTGGCGCGGGCGACGGCCTTTGTATGATGAACCATCTCGTCCATCGTGACCGGCAAGGTGTTTTCATATCCGAGCACGGCCATGCCGAGCGAATCGCCCACCAGGATCAGATGGATGCCGACTTCGTCCATGACCTTTGCCGTAAAAAAATCGTACGCGGTCAGCGCCGAGATCTTTTGACCAAGCTGTTTCATCTCGCGCAACTTGCGGATATTGATCTTGTCCTCGTTCATGACGGATTCACCAATCCTGCTGGACGAATCTAATCTCTCCGTCGGCTGCTGGCAACTCACGCAAGAGCATCCGCACGGTCTTGCCCGTGCCTCGGATCGGCAAATCGGGCCGAATGGTCGATAGGGGCAGCAACACAAACCGCCGTCCGGCCATTCGCGGATGCGGGACCACCAGGTCCTTCTCCAGAATTTCCTTCTCCCCGAAGTAGAGAATGTCGATGTCAATACAACGCGCGGCGTTCTTCGGCAGGTTGCGGTCGCGTCCGTGGGCCACCTCGTAAGCCGTGATCTTTTTCAACAACGTCTTTGGCGCTCCTTCAAACTCGATTTCCAGAACGGCGTTCAGGAATCGTGGTGAATTGGGTGGACAACCGACCGGTTCCGTCTCGTACAACGGCGATAGGATGTGCCAGCCCTCTGGCGACAGGCTCAACAGGTAGGCTTTCGCCTGCTGCAAGTGTTGCAGTCGGTCGCCCAGATTCGAGCCGAGACCGAGGCCGACCTTCATGGCTGGGTACCGGACGCCGTGGCGCGTGGTTGCACCACAATCACGCGTCCCATGATGACCCACGAAACGTTTGCCTGCTGGCAAATCTCATCCAACAATCGCGCGGACGTGATGTTCTTTCGACGGACGCTGATCTTTGCCGTATTTGACGCGGAAGCGACGGAAGCGGCGGAAGCACCCTGCCGGGCGGGTACTGATGAAAAGGTTGTCGGGTGCGAGATCGCGTAACGGAAATCAAAGTGCTGCGGGTGGTTGTCGCGACTGGCTTCGTGCCAGGTTTTCAGAGCACTCTCCAGTGATACGTTCTCCAGGTCAACTTTGGGAATCACGGTCTGATCCAGGGACTTCTGAATCGCTGCCGCTCGCGGACTGGACGACGGAAGCTCGTTGCGTCCCTGGTACGCCGCGCATGTCGAAACCACGGCAGCGGCAATGCAGGCGATGATCAGTCCTTGTTTCACGGGGTGACCCATGCCGAACAATTGCTAGCGGAGCCCCAAGACGTCTTGCATGTCGTAAAGCCCCGGCTGTTGTTTGACGACCCACTTGGCCGCACGGAGCGCACCGCGTGCAAATGTCTCGCGACTGCTGGCACGGTGGGTCAACTCGATGCGCTCGCCCGCCGTGCCGAACGTGACCGTGTGGTCACCGACGACGTCGCCAATGCGCACCGCGTGCGCGGGCGCTTCTTTCCCGCGAACCTGCTTCAACACTTCCTGGAGCCTCTTCGCCGTGCCGCTGGGCGCGTCCTTCTTCGCCGTGTGATGCGTCTCAACAACCTCGGCCTCCCACTGGGGACCAACGATCTCGGCAACCTTTTGAGTGATCCAAAACAATGTGTTCACCCCCGTGCTGAAGTTCGCTGACCAGACGATGGGAATGACCTTCGTCAACGCACGCACGGCAGCTCTTTCGCTATCGCCATGGCCGGTGGTGCCGACGACAAGGGCCTTCTTGTGATCGGCGGCGATTTTCGCGACGGCCACGGTCGCCTCGCGCACGGAGAAATCAACCACGACATCGCCGGCAGCGATGACCTTCGTGAGATCGTCGCCCTGATCGACCTCACCGGTCAGACGAAGTTCCGGATCGCTGGACGCAGCGAACACGAGGGCGCGGCCCATGCGGCCTTTGGCGCCGCAGATGATGACGTTGACCGGGCTCACGCTTTCACCAAGCCGAGGGCTTGCAGCGTCTTCTTTAGTTGCGCGCGGTTGGCGTCGGCCAGGGGCACGAGCGGCAGGCGATAGGTTTCTTCAATCAGTCCCATCATGGCCATCGCCGCTTTGACGGGAACCGGGTTGGTTTCGATGAACAGATCCTTGAACAGCGGGAAGAGCTTCGCGTGGATGCGGCCCGCGCGCTCGAAATCGCCTTTCAGCGCCGCGTGGGTCATTTCCGTCAGCTCGCGCGGGATGACGTTGGAGACCACGCTGATCACGCCGACGGCGCCGACGCTCATCATCGGTAAGGTCAGGGAATCATCGCCCGAGAGGATGCAGAATTCGCGGTCGACCATCCCGCGCAACTGGCTGACGCGATCGACCACGCCGGTGGCTTCCTTGAGTCCGACGATGTACTGCGGCAAATCGCGACGCAGGCGCGCCATCGTGTCGTTGGAGATGTCCACGCCGCAGCGGCCAGGGATGTTGTACATAATGATCGGAATCTGGGCGGCTTCCGCAATGGCTCGGAAATGCGCGTACAAGCCCGCCTGGGACGGTTTGTTGTAATAAGGCGCCACCTGGAGCGACGCGTCGGCCCCGGCCTTCCTGGCATGTTCGGTCATGGAAATCGCTTCGTCGGTCGAGTTCGAGCCCGTACCCGCGATGACTTTGCAGCGCTTCGCCGCGAACTTCACCACCAGCTCGATGACGTGATTGTGTTCCTCGTGGCTGAGTGTCGGCGACTCGCCGGTCGTTCCGCAGGGAACGAGGCCGTCGACGCCCGCGGCGATCTGCTGCTCGACAATCTGGCGCAGCCGGGGCTCGTCGACTTTCCCGCCCTTGGTGAACGGCGTGACCAACGCTGTGTGTGTGCCGGTGAACATAAGACGGGGTATCATAAGACCAGACGGGGGTTTTTCAAGCGCGAAGCGAAGGACGCAGAGTCCATAAACGCGTTCACTTCGCGCCTTGGATCTCCGCCAGCGCGTTGCTGGCGGCGGCGAAATCAGGTTTGAGAGTCAGCGCCTGCTGATACTGCTCGATGGCTTCGGGTGCCCTGCCTGTTAGGGCCAGCGCCTTCCCCAGATTGTAGTGCGCACTCGGATCCAAGGGCTGCAGGCGCAGCGCCTCAACAAGGTGCGGGAGAGCATCCCGCGTGTTGTTAAATTGCAACAGGGCAATCCCCAGGTTGACGTGCGCCTCCTGGAGACCCGGGTTGATTCGCAGCGCCTGCTGATAGTGGTGGATGGCTCCCAGTGGTTGTCTCACCCGCCAGAATGCGAGGCCGAGATTATAGTGCGCGCTGGCATAATCAGGCCAGATCCGCAGCGCCTCTTCGTACTGCTGGATCGCCTCCGGCAGCTTCCCTTGCTGCAGCAACGCATTTCCGAGGTTGTAGTGCGCCTCGGCAAAATCCGGACGAATCTGTAGCGCCCGTTCGTAGTGCTGTATCGCCTCGGGCGCCTTCCCCAATTGCACCAGGGCGAGACCCAAATTGTTGTGGGCCTGAGCGTAATCATCGTCGATCTGCAACGCCCGCTCGAAATGTTTCACCGCCTCGGGTACGTTCCCCAATCCCTGCAGGGCAATTCCCAGATCATTGTGACCGTCCGCATCATTGGGATTGATGCGGAGCGCTTGTTCGCCATGGTCGCGGGCTTCCGGCAGGTTGCCTTGCAAAATCAGGATCTTCGCGAGGTTGTCGTGGGCCATCCAGCAACCGGGATTCTTGGCAAGTGTGTCGGACCACACCGTTCCCTCATTCTGGAAGGCGGCGCAATGTTGCCAGCTCAACACAACCAGAATGGCGGCAGCAGCCACTCCCAGCACGACCTGTGCGCCGCGTTCTCGCGCGAGGCGTCCAGCCACCGCGACCGCCAGCGTGATAATGCCGATGCTGGCCAGATACTGAAAATGGTCGGCCACAAACGAGTACCGAAAGAAATACACGTTGAAGAACCCCATCACCGGCAGGAGGGCCGCCACGAAAAACCCCATCCCGAACAACGCCGCTCGCGCCCAAGGTTGCCGGCGACACGCCCACAGGAGCGCGCCCACGGCGACCACGCCCGCGAGTGGCAGCCAGGACGAAGCCGAACCCGCGGACACGTCCCAGCGCGGATACACGAACATGAGGTTCGCCGGCCACAGCACGTGCGCCGCATAAAACCACACGGTCTTTCCCGCAACGACCAGACGTTCGGCCGGGGCCAACTGCCATCCCGCCGCGCCCGCCCGTTGCACCCAACGGTGTTGCTCGATGACCGTCATCGCCGACATTCCCAACGCCAACCCAAAGAACGGGGCGATACGGAGAATGTCGCCGCGCCGCCAACGTCCCCGTTCCCACCATGCACACAATAATAGGACAACCGGCAGCACCACGGTGGATGGTTTGCTGAGCATGGCTGCGGCGCCGAACGCTAAAGCCCGTGCGTACGAACCGCGTTTGTTGTCGGTCTCGAACCTCAGGAAGAACAGCACGGACAGGAAGAAGAAGAAACCGGATTGGGTGTTTTTCAATTCAGTCGCCCACGCCACCGTTTCGACGCAGACGGGATGCACCGCCCACAGCGCGGCGGCGAACCACGCGCCCGGAACCCTCAGACGCCGGAGCAGCGTCCACAACAGCACCGCATTGGCCGCCTGCAACGCGATGTTGACCGCGTGATACGGCAGCGGATGCAATCCCCAGAGGTGGCGTTCCACCCAGAAGGTGGTGAGCGTCAGCGGGTAGTACCGCGACGCCGCCAGCGACGACCAGATTTGCGTCAGTCCATGCACAGAGTTCATCGCGGGATTTGCGGTGAAATGGTCGTCATCATCCCAGATGAACCCGCAGCGCAGAGCCGGCGCGTACGTGATGAATGTGAGAATCACCAACAGGATGGCCAGGTCTGGCCAATTGTTCGCCGTGCGCGCTGGTTTCGTGTTGGTGGTCTCCATTTTTCCTTCAATATCCTTCAACGAATCGCTCCCGCCCGCAAACTCTTGTATCGCCCGTTTAACGCCCCATCATTCCGGCTCGTGAGAAACGACCGCACCATGACGCCGTAGACTTCGCCCCGCAAAACCTTCACGCGCCGCTCGGGATCGAGCGGGTTCTCCACCCGCAGCCGGGCAACCGTCATCAACCCGATCCAAATCGGCCAGATGCAGGCGAGGCGCAGTCGGGTCTCCGAACGGGGAATTTTCATCGTGTACTGCCAGCCGGCGTCTAAGTGGTCGACGGCCGTGTCGAGCCAACGGGCGTACAGGGCGCGAATCGCTTCAAAATTCTCCGGGTCGAGCAACGCGCGCGGGTCTTTCACTCGCAAATAGCACCGACCGATCCGCAAGTCCTTCGGGATATCGCGCAACACATTAACAAGTTGCAGGCCTTTGCCGAAGCGGACGCCCAACTGGCACATCTCGTCCACATTCCAGTCGCGCAGCGCGGGCAGGTGCGCCACGCACATCTTCGTCCAAAACTCGCCCACGCAGCCGGCAACCATGTAGGTGTAGCGATCCAGTTCCTCGTCGCTCGACAATGCGACCAACTTCTTCTCCGTCTCGCCGGGGAACTGCTGCAAATCAAAAATCTGCCCGCCCACGATAATCTTCAGCAACTCCTGGATGCGACGGGCGTCGGCTTCGTCAAACTGCCCCAGCGCAATCACGCAGTCTTCCAGCCGTTCCAGTAATTGCTTCTCGGCAGGCGATGTCTGTTGCTCGGCAATCGCCCCCAGATCCGGCACATGAGACAGGTTCTGGAGTTGCTGCAGCGCGACGGTGCGCTTGGCCCGTGGTACCGCCTTCGTGTCCGCAATCGTGTCCGTCGCGCGCGCCAACAGGTACGCCAGCGAAATTTGCGGGCGAATCGCCGGCGGCAAAACGCGGAGGGTAAGGTAAAACGAGCGTGACACCCCGCGCAGCAAGGGGCCGATCAATTCTGTTTGCGTGGTCACCATCGGCGGGGGCCACGATAAGGCCGCGGGACTCGCACGGCAAGCCAACAAGCGGGTGGCGGAGAATTTCTTGTGCGCCGACGCTGACCACCAATAGGCCGTCCGCCTTCCGCTCTTGCAGTTTCTGCCGACCCGTCACATACTCGGCCCATGCGGAAGCGAACCGTTGCCCAAATCCTGTACGGATTGACCCTGGCACTCGCTGTCAATTTCGCGCACGCCGATTCAACCAACGCGCCCGTGGTCCATCATAATCCGCGCTACCCGGCCCGCTGGTGGACACCCGTGCCGACAAACAACGTGCCCGCATGGGAAACTCTGCCCCAGGAAGCCGGTCCAGGCGAGGTGATCCTGTCCAAGCGCAATGAGCTCGGCCTGCTCTCCAATTTCGCGCCGACACCCTTCACGTTCCACGGCAAACGCTACGCCAGCCTCGAAGGTTTCTGGCAGATGATGAAGTATCCCGAAGGCCCCGACGATCCGCGGGCGACGTTTCCGGGTTTGGAATGGAAGTTCACGCGCGAACAGGTCGCGCAGTTTACCGCCTTCGATGCGAAGCACGCCGGCGATCTCGCCAACGAGAACATGCAGAAGATGGGCATCGCGTGGGTCACGTTCGAGGGCAACCGCATGGAGTACAGGCCCGCCGTGCCCGGCCAACACTATCAGTTGATTGTGGAGGCGACGCGCGAGAAGGTTCGCCAGAATCCCGAAGTCCGGAAGGTATTGCTTGCCACCGGCGATCTCATCCTGAAACCCGATCACCATCAGGCGCCCAACGCTCCCGCCGCGTGGCGCTACTACGAAATCCTCACCGCCATCCGCACGGAATTGCAACAGGCCGGCACCAACTCCGCCACTCAGTCCCGCTGATACGTCCCGACCAGTTCCGCCTGCGCGAGAATATGTCCCTTCATCGCCGCGTCAAGCTGGTGACGCTTCACGCCCGGCGCGAGATTCAATGCCGTATCCAACGCATACAGCCGAAAATGATAATGATGCACCCCGTGCCCGCGCGGCGGACACGGCCCGCCATAGCCGACTCGCCCAAAACTGGTCACGCCCTGCTTGAAGCCGGCCAATGCGGCAACCACATCGGTTTTTGCGACGCCTTCGGGCAATTCCGTCATGGTGGCGGGAATCGCATACGCCACCCAATGCACCCACGTTCCGCCAGGCGCATCCGGATCGTCCGCAATCAACGCAGAACTCTTCGTACCCGCCGGCGCGCCTTCCCACTTCAGCGCGGGCGATGCATCCTCGCCTTCGCACGAAAATTTGGCCGGCATGGGTTGATTGTTCCGAAAACTCGGACTGGTCAGGGTCAGTTGCGGCATGGTGGTCTCCTTCCCTTCTCCGCGCGCCCAAAGGCACGCACTCAGGAGTATTGCGAACACACAAATGCTCCCCCTCATCACTTTTGATTCTCCCCGCAATCGCCCCTGCGTGCAAGCTCTGCTTGCAAATCGAATCGCGATGCGTATACTTCCACCCAGCATCAGGAGTGGTCCGAGAGCTTTCGGACCTGCCAACCGAGGCGGGAGCGCCTACGGTGGCTTCTCCGAGGCAGGCGGCCTCGGAGGATGTGCGAGCGGCAAACGTCTGCTCGAACAACTCGCTCCGCGCAATTGACCGCGCTTCGCTGATGCGAACGCGGTTTTTGTTTTCCCTGATGCCGGCGGGCTGTTAACGTAGGCGGATTCCATGGTCAATCGCGACGAACGTACCAAGCTGCTGTTGTCATTGCTGGACGAACGCATCCTCGTGCTCGATGGCGCGATGGGCACGATGATCCAGCAGCGCAACCTTTCTGCCGATGACTTTGGCGGCCCCGCCCTCGAGGGCTGCAACGAAAACCTCGTGCTCACGCGGCCCGATGTCATCCTCGACATCCATCGCCAGTACTACGAGGCGGGCGCGGACATCGTCGAGACCGACACCTTCGGCGGCACGCCGTTGGTGCTCGCGGAGTATGGACTTGCCGACAAATGTTTCGAGCTGAACGCAGCCGCCGCGAAACTCGCGCGTCGAGCCGCGGAGGAATTTTCCACGCCGGCGAAACCGCGCTTCGTCGCGGCCTCCATCGGCCCGACCACGAAGGCCATCACGGTCACGGGCGGCGTGACGTTCGCGCAGTTGATCGACCATTTCTATCAACAAGTCCGCGGCCTCGCCGAAGGCGGCGCCGACATCCTGCTTGTCGAAACCTGCCAGGACACGCGCAACATCAAGGCCGCCCTTATCGGCATCCAGCAAGCCTTCGACGAATTCGGCTACAAACTCCCCATCATGGTCTCGGGCACGATCGAGCCCACGGGCACGATGCTCGCCGGCCAGGCCGCCGACGCCCTCGTCGTATCGCTCCAACACGTCGACTTGCTCAGCATCGGCCTCAATTGTGCGACTGGTCCCGAATTCATGACCGACCACATCCGCACCATCCACCAGATGGCCAACACGCGCGTCTCCTGCTATCCCAACGCGGGTTTGCCGAACGAGGAAGGTCTGTATCTCGAAACGCCGACCTCCCTCGCGTCGTCCCTCGAGCTCTTCGTGAAAAACGGCTGGCTCAACATCGTCGGCGGCTGTTGCGGCACCACTCCGCCCCACATCAAGGCCATCGCGCAGATGGTCGAGGGCAAACCCCCGCGCACATTTCGCGCCCCGCGCAGATCCTGGTACAGCGGCATCGAACTCGTCGAGGCCACCGACGACAACCGCCCGCTCATCGTCGGCGAGCGCACCAACGAAGTCGGCTCGCGCGCGTTCAAACGCCTCATCACCGACGAAAAATTCGAGGAAGCCACCGAGATTGCCCGCGCCCAGGTCAAGAGCGGCGCGCACATCATCGACATCAACCTCGAAAACACCGACCGCGACGAGCTGGCCGATATCGACCGCTTCTACGAGAAGGTCATCCACAAGGTCAAAGTGCCGTTCATGATCGACACGACGGACGCGAAAGCCATCGAGCGCGCGCTCACGTATTGCCTCGGCAAAAGCATCATCAACTCGATCAATTTCGAGGACGGCGAGGAGAAATTTCACAAGGTTCTGCCGCTCGTGAAGAAATTCGGCGCGGCCATCGTCATCGGCTCCATCGACGAGGACAAACTCCAGGCCCAGGCGATCACCCGCGAACGCAAACTCGCCGTCGCCCGGCGCGCCCGCGATTATTGCGTCACCCGCGGCATCCCCGAGGAAGACCTGATCTTCGACGCGCTGGTGTTCCCGTGCGCCACCGGCGACGAGAAGCACGTCGGCAGCGCGGTCGAAACCATCGAGGGCGTGCGCCTGATCAAGCAAGCCTTGCCGAAATGCAAGACCCTCCTCGGCGTGAGCAATGTCAGCTTCGGTCTGCCGCCCGCCGCGCGCGAGGTCATCAATTCCGTCTTTCTCTATCACGCGACGAAAGCCGGTCTCGACCTCGCCATCGTCAACGCCGAAAAACTCGAGCGGTACGCCACGATTCCCGACAAGGAAAAGAAGCTCGTCGAACATCTATTGTGGAATCTGCCGTTCACCGGCTTCGATGCGCCTGATGATTACCGCCAGCAGACCCGTGAACAGCGCGCCGCGATCAACCAGCACCACATCGCCGCCATCAACGAGCATTTCCGCACCGCCGAGAGCCGGGTAAAAAAGAAAACGTCGGACCTGCCGCTCGACGGTCGCCTCGCGAATTACATCCTCGAAGGCTCGAAGGACGGTCTCATCGACGACCTGAATTTGAAGCTCAAGGAAGCCGGGCCGCTCGACATCATCAACGGCCCGCTCATGGACGGCATGAAGGAGGTCGGCCGGCTGTTCAACGCCAACGAACTCATCGTCGCCGAGGTGCTGCAAAGCGCCGAGGCCATGAAGGCGGCGGTCGCGCACCTCGAACAATTCATGGAGAAGAAAGCCGACTCGACGAAGGGCAAGGTCTTGCTCGCCACCGTCAAGGGCGACGTGCACGACATCGGNNCGCGAGCACAAGCCCGACGCCATCGGCCTGTCCGGCCTGCTCGTGAAAAGCGCCCAGCAAATGGTCATCACCGCAGGCGACCTGAAACAGGCGGGGATCACCGTCCCCTTGCTCGTCGGCGGCGCCGCCCTCAGCGACAAGTTTACCCGCACCCGCATCGCGCCCAGCTACGAGCGCGTCGTCGTGTATTGCAAGGACGCCATGACCGGCTTGTCGATCATGAACCGGCTCATGGACCCCGCTGAACGGGACAAGGTCGCACAGGACCACTTGCCGTCTGGAGGGCCGAGCTCCCGCGAGGCCGCAGCCGTTGACGAATTTCCCGAGACGACCGAACGCAGCAGCCGCGTGCGCATCCTGCCCCCGCGTCCCGCGCCCTACCCCGACCGCAAATTGCGCGACGTGCCCCAGCTCCGCGAGCTTTGGGAATACATCAACCCACAGATGCTCTACGTTCGCCATCTCGGCTTCAAATCCAATTTCGAGAAGGCGCTGGCCGCCCGCGACCCGAAGGCGCTGGAATTGCAGAATTTGGTGGAGGACGTCAAAGTCGAGGCCGCCAAGTTCATGAAGGTCAAAGCCGTCTGGCAATTTTTTGATGCCGAGGCGGAGGGGAACTCAATCAAGTTGTTTGGAGGGCGAGCCTCCCGGCAAGCCGAAGAGGACGGTTCGGCAGGAGCCTCACCCTCCCAGCCGGGAGAGGGGCAACTTCTCCACACATTCCATTTCCACCGCCAACGCAAACCTGACGGCCTATGTCTCGCCGATTACGTCATGCCCCCAGCGCACGCGTCCCTGCTTGCGAACTACGATTCCGTCGCCCTCTTCGTCGTCGGCGCGGGTACCGGTATCCGCCAATGCGCCGAGGAATACAAAGCCCGGGGCGAATACCTGAAATCGCACGCCCTGCAAGCGCTCGCCATCGAGACCGCCGAAGCCTGCGCCGAATGGCTCCATCGCCGCCTCCGCGAGGACTGGGGTTTCCCCGATCCAGCCGAGACAACCATGATCGACCGCTTCCAGGCCCGATATCAGGGCAAACGCTATAGCTTCGGCTACCCCGCCTGCCCCGCGTTGGAGGATCAAGCGGGTATCTGGAAGCTCTTGAGGCCGGAAGACATCGGCGTCCAGTTGACAGAGGGGTTCATGATGGATCCGGAGGCGTCGGTCAGTGCGCTCGTATTTCATCATCCGGATTGTACGTATTTCGGCGTCGGAGACGTGCAAGACTGAAGACGTGCGAATACTATGAAAGGAGCCACCACTTCTCATAATTCTTGCGGTACGGCCGTGTTTTTTCCGTCTTCTCCTGAATGCAGTGCCTGATGTTCTGCGAATACAACTGTTTGACCCATCCGCCACTATCCCAATCTGACCAACTCGCGATCCGAAAACGCTCACGCGACTTCCGATTTGCGGTGAGGACTGTTAAGGAGACGTTGGCCAAGAGTTGAACCTCGTAGGGCGTCGCCGGCATTGTCCGAAGGAACTCCGTCAGCTCGCGCTTTGCGTGTTGCTTGATAGAACTGAGTCTTCCAATAGGTCTTTTGAAGCGGTAGGCGATCCAATAGGATTGGACCTCGTTGGGCTCAGTGAATTCAGCAAGGACACTAGCGAATGACTGCCGCAGGGGAACTTGATCCTGTTCCAAGCCCGTCCCGGTTCCGTCGCGAAAGTAGTTCTCATTCAGCCGCCGCACTTCCACAGCGACAACGCCTCCTATTGAGAAATCGGGGGGGACATTGCCATCAGGCTCGCAGACAATTCCCTCGTGTCCGGAAGCTATGAGATAGTCGAAGGCAATTCGCTCTTCGGGTTCTCATCGATGCGATTGGCGGGTCACCGGAGGATGCTCCGACAGTCGACATCAGCAAACCATCCGAATGGGACAGGGTCGTTGTCGTCAATTCATCGACGAAAGACAAACACTTCGAGCTTTAGCTTAGCCGTGGAGCGCGTCGAGAACGGCGCGGGGGTTGCGTGAAGCGATCTTGAGCAAGGCGCGGGCGGGACCGCGCGGATGACGGCGGCCTTGCTCCCAATTCTGCAACGTCGTCACGCTCACGCCAATCATGCGGGCAAACTGTCCCTGCGAAACGGCGAGATCGCGGCGGATTCCCTTGATGTCGGGAGCGAAGAACTTGGCGATGCGCGATGGTTTGCGCTGTCCCTTGGCAATCTCGCCAGCCTGCTTGACGCTCTCCAGTAGCTTCCGAAATTCCTTGTCCTTCATTTTAACGACTCCTTCACGATTGCCCGCAATTGTTTGAGTTGAGCGGGTGTCAAATCTTCCTGCTCATTCTTCTTGTAGGGCAGCAGCATGTAAATCCGATTGGCCGCGTCCCAATAATAGATCACGCGCAGCCCGCCGCGTTTGCCTCGCCCCGGTATCTCCCAGCGGATTTTCCGCAACCCGCCGCTGCCTCGGATGACGTCGCCGGTATCTGGACGGAGAAACAGGGCGAACTGCAGCCGCCGGTAGCTGTCCTCGGGCAAAAGTCTGATGATCTCCTTGGTGAAGACCGGTGTCTCAATGAACTCCACATGGGTCACTATACGTCATTGACGTAGTACGTCAAGTACAACGATGGCCAATCGGGAAGTCTCGCCGAAAGAAACGTCCCCGCCGTGCGCGGATCAGCCGTTTGCTCATTGTTCGGACCATACAGGCTCAACGGAAGTAGAGCTTCTCGATAATCACGACGCACAGCGCAATTCCCAATCCCCAGAGGGCACCGCAGAACAACAGCCACACCGTCCGGCGTTCTCGCAGCGCCATCTGTTGCGCGTGAACTTCCTTGAGGCGCGCGATTTCCTGCGCATGACGCTCCTCCGTGGCGCGTGCTTCGTCACGGAGAAGTTCGACGTGTTCCCTGGGGATCGGGGCGCTTCCGTGCTCTCGAATCAGTTTATCAACCAATTCCACGAGTGCCATAATGCGGTCCCTCCAGTGAGTCGGGGTTGTCGAACAATCAGGTGACAGGCACAATCCTACTGGGCGTGATCGCATCGGTCAACGATTTCAGGCTTGGTAGGACGTTGGGGTCACGTCCAATGGGCGTGTTGCCCGGCTGAGGCAGACGTGCGGTCAAGCCAAGCGGCGCGGTCGGGAGACCTGCGCCGAACAAGAGAATAGATGAACGGGCAAGATGCCCGTTCTACTTTGGGGCAATACAGGCGCGATGCCCGTTCTACTTTGGGCAATCGGTTATGGAGATTGTGTATTGACATTGTTATCGGGGTGGGATAAGATGGCGGCGGTTGTGGCTGTTCTTTGACATAAGGCGCCAGGCCCGGCATGGATGCTGGGGAGTGGCCGATGGCTGATGGCCGATGGCCGATGGCTGATGGCTGATGGCTGATGGCCGATGGCTGATGGCTGATGGCTGATGGCCGATGGCCGATGGCTGATGGTTGAGCGGCTTTCGACGAAAAAAAGGGGCGACGGGTTACCACTTTCGGAGAGGGGAGCCCGGTAGAAAGTGGATTTGGACAAAACAAACCCAAACTTTTTTGGCAACCTCGTCGTCGCACTGGCCTGCGATGCAGTTGGTTGCGAAGACGGCAACCCTGTTTTTCGCGTTGGGTTTGTTTGGGTTTGTTCAGCCATTTTTGGGTTTGTTTTAGCACTTCGGCGATGTTTTCTTGCGTTGCGGAGGCCTAAAACGCGCGTCGAACGTTGTGGTTTGGCGGGCGCTACCTCGTCGAGGCGATGGTGGCGGGCTGCTCGCTGCCGTTGGAGCCGCTGCTTGCAATCGCTATTCGCAGCCGCTAAAGTTCCCGTATGAAATTGAATCCGCTTGTTCCGAAATTCGTACTCATTGGTTGCTTCGGCGTCCTCGCCGTGGGTTGTTCGCAGAGCGAGGCGCCCAAACAAGACCAACAGCCAGCGGCTGCTGCAACAACTCAATCAGCGTCCGATGCCGTATCACCGCCGCCCATCGCGGCAACACCTCAACCAGCGGCCGCTGCTGCGGCGCCGCAACCGGGAGCTAATGTGACCGAATTGAAAATGGAAGATACGAAGGTCGGCACGGGTGACGTGGCCGGTACGGGCAAGAGCGTGACGGTTCACTATACGGGCTGGCTCACCAACGGCACCAAGTTCGATTCGTCCAAGGACCACGGACAGCCCTTCACCTTTCAAGTCGGAGCCGGTCAGGTCATCAAGGGCTGGGACCAGGGCGTTGTGGGAATGAAAGTGGGCGGCGTGCGCAAGCTCACCATCCCGCCGAGCCTGGCCTATGGCGCCAACGGCGCGGGCGGCGTGATTCCTCCCAATGCCACGCTCGTGTTCGAAGTCGAACTCCTGGGCGTGAACTAAATCCCGGCCACGATGGCGGTTGCCGTGCCGGAAGCTTCTGGCACCCTCACCGCACTATTTCATAGACCAATGAATCCGGAAGGCGCGAAATGAAGCGAATCGTGATGGTCATGCTGACGGTTCTGGCCTTGGGGTGTCATACCCCGTCGAAAAAGGAAAAGGACCTGTCGATGGCCAAGCAACTGGAGCTGGAGCAGACAACCCGTCGTCTGCGATATCTCGAAGCCCATCCCGAGCTTTTGCCGGTGGTCAAGAAAGCCATTTGGCACGGAGATGTTGTGCCCGGAATGACCGAATCCGACGTCCGGGCCTCCATCGGAGAGCCCGACCAAATCAGCAGCACCGAGACGGAACATGGCACCCGTGAGCAGTGGTATTATAAAACCGGGTCGCCCGCAAAGGAGTATTTGAATTTCGATGACGGCACTCTCACCAGCTGGCAATCGGGCCACTAGTCGGGCCATTCAACAGCGCCACAGAGAACGCAGACTCGTTGTCAGGAACGCCGCGCCAAAACGCCCGCAGCTCCGCCGCAATATAAGGGGCCGACCAGAGCTTGAACTCACACTGCACCTCCCCAATTAGGACATTGCCCGAATTTGCATCCATACGCGTTGATTCGCAGTGAGGTGCAGGATGGGGAGTTGCGTTTTGGCCGGTGATTCGGTAGAAAATGGCGACGGAGGAGCACCGGATCCATGGCTATGACCAACTCGTACAGATGGCGTTTCTTTCGTGCGGGTGGATTCGACCAGGTGAAATTGGACCGGGGAGCGGACGTCGCCCACCTCGACGAACTGGACCAGAAACTGTGGGTGGCGCTGGCCTGCCCGACGCGCGGGATCGAGTTCGACACCAAAACACTCGATCTTGTCGACACGGACAAGGACGGGCGAATTCGCGCGCCGGAAATCATCGCGGCGGCGAAATGGGCAGCCAGTTGCCTGAAAAACCCCGATGATCTATTGATGTCGTCCCCTGCCCTGCCCTTGACCGCGATCAACGACGCGACACCCGAGGGCAAAACATTGTTGTCGTCGGCGCGGCAGATTCTTTCCGACCTCGGCAAGAAAAACGCGACGGAGATCACCGTCGAGGACACCGCCGACACGACGAAGATTTTCTCGCAGACGAATTTCAACGGTGACGGCATCATTCCCGTCGATGCCGCGTCGGACGATGCTATCAGGGCGGTCATCACCGACATCATCAACTCCCTCGGCGCGGAAACCGACCGCAGCGGCAAGCCGGGCATCAACCAGGCCAAGCTCGACCAGTTTTTCGCGGATGCGGCGGCCTATTCGGATTGGTGGAAGAAAGCCGAGGGCGACGTGAAGGTGCTGCCTCTCGGCGACGCGACGCCAGCCGCGGCAACAACGCTGAAGGCGGTCAAGGTGAAGATCGACGATTATTTTGCCCGGTGCCGCCTCGTCGCGTTCGACCCCCGCGCGCTCAGCGCGCTCAATCGTGAAGAGAAGGAGTATCTGGCCATCGCCGCCAAGGATCTTACCGCCAATTCGGTCGAGGTCGCGAGTTTCCCGCTGGCGCTGGTCGGAGCCGACCGCCCGCTGCCGTTGCGCGGCGGGGTAAACCCGGCGTGGGCAGGCGCGCTGGCACAATTTCAGGCGGAGGTAGTGAAACCGTTGATCGGCGACAAACCGACCCTCACGGAAGTTGATTGGGTGGCGTTGCTCGGCAAATTCGCCGAATACGAGGCATGGTCGGCGGGCAAAACCGGCGCGTCGGTCGAGAAACTCGGCATCAAGCGTGTGCGCGAGATCCTGTCGAGCAAGGCGAAGGACACGATTGGCGCCCTGATCGCGAAAGACAAGGCGTTGGAGCCGGAGTTCAACTCGATCGCGGCGGTGGACCGCCTGACGCGCTACTACCGCGATCTCTACAAGCTGTTGATCAATTTCGTTTCGTTCCGCGACTTTTACGGTCGCAAAGCAAAGGCCGTTTTCCAGGCGGGGACGTTGTACCTTGACCAAAGAAGTTGCGAGTTATGCATCCGCGTGGAGGACATCGCCAAGCACAGCCTGATGGCGGCGTTGAGCGGTTCGTATCTGGCCTATTGCGAATGTACGCGCAAGAGCTCGGGTGAGAAGATGACCATTGCCGCGGCGTTCACCGATGGCGACTCGGATAATCTGATGGTCGGGCGCAACGGCATCTTCTATGACCGCGCGGGACGTGACTGGGACGCGACGATTGTGAAGTTGATCGACAATCCGATCAGTCTGCGGCAGGCATTTTGGTCGCCATACAAGAAGTTGGTGCGGATGATCGAAGAACAGGTCGCCAAGCGCGCGGCCGTCGCCGACGCAGCCGTGAATACACAGTTGGCGCAAACGCCGGAGCAGGCCGCGAACGCCGAGAAAGCAACGACCGTCGCCGCCACACAGCAGGCGAAGAGATTCGACGTTGGCACGGTGGCCGCCCTGGGCGTCGCGCTCGGTTCGCTGGCAACAGCGTCCGGGCTTATCTTCGCGAAACTGGCGGACATCGCGCCCTGGAAGATGCTATTTGTTGTGCTGGGAGTCATCCTGGTGATCTCGCTGCCCGCGGTGATTATCGCGGCGCTGAAACTCCGTAAGCGCAACCTCGGCCCGATCCTCGACGCCAACGGCTGGGCCGTCAACGCCAAGGCCAAGATCAACGTCCCGTTCGGCGCGTCGCTGACGGGAGTGGCCGCGTTGCCGCCGGGCGCGCAACGTGATTTAACCGACCCGTTTGCCGAGAGCCACACAGGACGCAACAAGCTGATCGTGGCGCTCGTGGTGATGGGCGTGCTGTGGAGCATGTGGTATTTCGGCTGCGTCTTGAACTATCTGCCGCAAGGCCTGCAAGACGCGTTGCCCAAATCAGGTTACGTCCAGCGCAAGGAACAACGCGTAGCCGAAGCGAAGGCCAGGGCAGCCGCGGCGACGACGCCGGCCCCCGCACCAGCGCCTGCACCCGCTCCGCCGCCGGCTCCCGCACCGGCGCCAGCGACGCCATAAGTGATCGCAACGCGACGCGCTTGCGGTTAGAATGCGGAGCATGGGCAACGCGGCAACCACCAGCGATGAGTTTGTTCGGCACACAACCGAGAGCCTGACCGACGGCTCCTTCGTGCGGCTCGTGCTGTCGCGCAGCGTCGATCCCGCGGACGCACCCGAGAAGGTGATCGGACGCCTTGTCGAGCTGAAGGCCGGCCCGTATTTGTCGCTCACGTTTCGCTACCCGACCCGCGACACCACCAAGAATGTGCCGCTTGACCAGGCCGCGATCTGGGCGAAGGAGCAGATTGGCGTTCGGTTTCGCAGCGCGTTGCTCAATACAACAAAACGGGACTGGCAATTGTTTGTCGAGGATTCGGGAGCCGCCAAGCTCGTGGCTCACAAGCCTGCGAATGCCGAAGCACCATCTCGCGCCCACGACAGGCCACGACAGGCGATTCTCGATGATTCCGCGCGCGATTGGTTGCGCGGTCTGGGTGTCCTGAATGATCGGGGCAACGTCCGCCCGACCATGGCGGACAAACACGCCCAGATCAACCGGTACCTGGAGATTTTCACGCATCTGGCGAAGGACTGCGGGTGGCTGGAGCGCGGGAGCGGTTGTCCGACCATCACCGACATGGGTTGCGGCAAGGGCTATCTGACGTTTGGCCTGTGGCACCTGTTTGCGCGCGTGTGGAAGCGACCCGTGAAGGTAATCGGCATCGAAGTGCGCGAGGAGTTGGTCGCTTCGGCCAATGCGTTGGCGCGGCAGATCGGCGCGGAAGGATTGGAGTTTGCCGCGGGCACAATCGAGAATGCCCAGTTACCAACCGTCGACGCACTGATCGCCCTGCATGCCTGCAACACGGCCACAGACGACGCGATCCGCCGCGGGGTCGAAGCGGGCGCACACTTGATTATCGTCGCGCCGTGCTGTCACAAGGAGGTGCGGCCCCAACTCGGCCGACCGGCTCCCCTGGCGGCAGTGCTCGAACACGGCATCATGACGGAACGGATGGCGGAGTGGGCGACGGATGGCCTGCGCACGCTGTTTCTCGAATGGGCGGGTTATCGCACCAAGATGATCGAATTTGTTTCCACGGAACACACACCCAAGAACCTGATGATTGCGGCGGTGCGCGACGGCAAGCCATTTGTGTCGACGGCGGCCCGCGCGCGTGTCGAGCAATTCAAGGAGTTCTTCGGCATCCACCACCACGCGCTGGATGAATGGCTGCGGCATGGACTGGCAGACCATTGACTGGAAGGCGCTGGAACGACTGCGTTCCGCATTCCTGGACGGAACTGCGGGCGCGCGTGACTATTGGCGCAACGACCGCGACCTGGAGAGCTACGATCAGACATTTGGCCAACGCATTCGCTGGAAGTGGGACTACGTCCTGAAGGACCTCCAGCGGCGCGGCTGGGAGCCGCCTCGGGCAGAGGCGGTTGACTGGGGATGTGGAACCGGGATTGCCATGCGAGCCTTTCTCGAACATTTCGGAGCGGAACCCCCATCGAAGCTGGTTCTTTGGGATCGCTCTCCCGTGGCGATGCAGTTCGCGGCGCGCAAGGCTCGAGAAGTATTCCCTGATATCAGCGTATGGCTGGATCGCCCCTCCGACCACGATTTCGGCACGCTCCTGATCAGCCACGTTCTCACGGAGTTGTCAGATGAACAGGTTGTGGAGTTACTTGGTCTGGCGGTGCACGCGACGAGTGTGATCTGGATCGAACCGGGCACCCACGAAGTGAGCCGACGGTTGATTGCGGCGCGCGAGCGTTTGCGCGGTACGTTTCAAATAGTCTCTCCCTGCACGCATCAGGCCGCTTGTGGGATGCTCACGCCCGAAAACGACCGGCACTGGTGCCATCACTTCGCGCCGTCGCCACCAGAGGCCTTCACGGACGGCAACTGGGCGCGTTTTGCAAGACTGGCAGGTGTGGATCTGCGGAGCTTACCCCTCAGTTTTGTTGTTCTGGATAAGAGACAACAGCCGACCCAATCCGATGCGGTGCGTGTCATTGGCCGCCCCCGGGTTTACAAGGCTCATGCCTTGGTGCTCGGCTGCGATGTGAGCGGGGTCAACGAGCATCGCCATACCAAACGCAACCAGCCGGAAGAATTTCGACGCTTGAAGAAGGGCGACATCCCGGCATACCTGCCGCGTTGCAGCGCCGGCTAGCCGACCGAAGGCCTTCCCCACCAAAGAAGAACCCCCGGCAACTTGCGCTGCCAGGGGTCCGTATTGTCTGGAATCCTAATTTATTTCGCCACGACGTTGGACGCCTTCGGTCCCTTGGGGGAATCAACCAGCTCAAACTCCACCGTTTGCCCTTCCTCCAGGTTCTTGAAGCCGTCGCCAGAAATGCTCGTGTAATGCACGAACACATCGGGGCCACCCTCCTGTTGAATGAATCCAAAACCCTTTTTCGTATCGAACCACTTCACTTTTCCAGATGCCATAGCGTCTCCATCCACCTTTCTTCGTTCAGTCCTGTATGGCAAAACGCCGCTCCGATAGCCTCGGAACGGCGGTGCACTTCCAAAGACTTCGCGCGCAGTATAAAAGATGCCTTGCCCTTGTCAACGCTGTAGTTGGAGCCAATCCAACCATCTGCCGAATCGACCCAAAAACGCGCATTGGCCTGACCCGACCGCAGTTACATCATACGATTATTCCAACCGTCGCGCCATTTCAGCACATCTACGTTCCCCCTGCCGGTGGTGGGCTTTTTCACAAAAAAACCACGTTTTCTACTGGCAATAGATTGCCAATACATTCGAGATTCAGACAACAACTCAGCACGGAATAAGCATTCGGTCGTCCCAAATTGGCCGATGGCATCTTCCCAAAGACAAAATCGTTCTCCAAAGCTTCCCTATTGGCAAATTTTGCGGGCCGGCTCAACTCCCCCACCATAAAAATGATCCGTCGGGCCCAACTCAAGCACTTGGCATCTCAGGTGCTCTTTCTACCATAAACATATGGATTTCAAGCCTCAACCCGACACGGCCGTACGGCCTTCCGACGCCATTGAATTCAAGGCGCTCCTGCTCGTCGATGACGACAAGCAGTTGGCCTCCGCATTACAATGGATTCTCGCCGACGAAAACTTCCTCGTCGATGTCGCCAACGACGGCGATGAGGCCCTCATGAAGGTGAAAGCCAACGAGTACGACGCGGTCGTTTGTGACGTGATGATGCCGAAACTGCGCGGCGACGAATTCTACCTCCAAGCCCGCGAAATGCGGCCCCTCCTCGCCGACCGCTTCATTTTCATCACGGGCTTTGCCGCCGACCCCAAGATCAATCTGTTCCTCACCCAGACCGATTCGAAGTACCTCATGAAGCCGTTCCCCATCCAGCACCTCATCAGCTGCTTGAAAGAACTGCTGGAATAGCCCGCGTCACATCAGCCACGACGGAATCGTCTCGCCCGAAACCAGGTCCTTGACCGACTCACGCCGCCGCACCAGCTCGTACCGGCTGCCCTTCACCATCACTTCCGCCGGACGCGGCCGCGCATTGTAGTTCGACGCCATCACCATGCCATACGCTCCCGCGCTCATGACGGCCAGCAGCGCGTTCTCCCCCACTGCCGCCAGCCGCCGCTCTTGGGCCAGGAAATCGCCCGACTCGCACACCGGCCCGACGACGTCCGCCGTGATTTTCCGGCGCGCCGCTTTGGCCGTCACGGGAATAATTTCGTGATAGCTCCCGTACAGCGACGGACGAATCAGATCGTTCATCGCCGCGTCGACAATCACAAACCGCTTCACCGGCGTACGTTTGATGTGCACGACTCGCGTGACGAGCACGCCGCCGTTGCCCACAATGAAACGCCCCGGTTCCAGCAGAATCCGCAGCCCCATTGCTTTCAAATGCGGCATCACCGCGCGGGCAAATTCAACCGCCGTCGGCGGACGCTCGTCGCGATACCGAATGCCCAGCCCGCCTCCCATATCAAACGATTGCAGCGTGCGTGGCGCGATCCCGCGCACCTGCTCGATCAGCCGTAAAAGTTTGCGGATGGCCAGCACGAACGGCGCGGTCTTGGTGATTTGCGAGCCGATGTGCATCTGTACGCCGCGGATTTTGATGCCGTCCAACCGCGCCGCCTGACGGTACACATCCAGCGCTTCGCGCAGCGAAATCCCGAACTTGCTTTCGTGTTTGCCCGTCGAGATGTAGTGGTGCGTGTCCGGGTCAACTCCCGGGTTCACGCGAATCGCAATCGGCGCGCGACGGCCCATGCATCGGGCCACCTCGGAAATCCGCCGCAACTCCGGCTCGCTTTCCACGTTGAACATGTAGATCCCCAGCTTCAACGCGTATTCGATCTCGTCGCGCGTCTTGCCCACGCCCGAGAACACGCATTTCCGGGGGTCGCCGCCGGCTTGCGCCACGCGGTACAGTTCGCCGCCACTGACAATGTCAAAACCCGTTCCCGCCTCTGCCAGCGCGCGGAGCACCGCCAGATTGCTGTTGGCTTTCACCGCAAAGCAAATCAGGTGATCGAGCGACCGCAGTGCTTTGTGCAAATCGCCGTATTGCCCGGCGATATGTCCCTGGCTGTACACATACAACGGCGTGCCGAACTCCTCGGCCAACCGCCGCAGCGGCACACCCTCGCAATGCAACTCGCCTCTACGGTACTGGAATGCGTTCATGATCAGAGTGAGTTTACCAACAAGCCTTTACACCCGCAACCCCAGACCCATCTGCTAAACCATCGCCGCCCGCCCTACCCCTAACGGCAACGTATTCCGTTTCCTCTCCCCGCACGCGGGGGAATCGAGTCGGACGGAGCCGAAAGCGGCACTAGCCGCTGAGACGCGACCACGCAGTATCCTAGGTCGCAAAGGCCGCCAGTCGTGCCGAGGCGGCAAAGGATCAAGGTGAGGGGCAGCGATGCTGTTTCTGCGGGAAAAACACCCTTCGCAACCCACGGAAACGGGTCCAAACACACGAACGAACCCAATTTTGGGGATTTATATACAATGTTACACTAGAAGTCACGGGTTTTCCCTTGTTTTGCAGCCCGTTTCTCCGCGATTATCCGCTCGGCTAATTCCCGATGTTCATCGTCCATCTCAACCTCTCGTATCCGTCTAAAAAAGATACGGATGTCATGCGAGTGTTTGAAAATTATCCAGCGTCCCCTAAAACCCAATCCCTTACATAGGAGTATCATATGATGAGTGATCCTTTCGTTGTGGTTCATGGTTCTGACGATGATGTGGATGCCTTGGAAAAGGCATTAGCAGAAGCCGGTGTTAAGACGGAGCGCCGTTATCTCGTTAAAGCCAGCGAGAACGCGAAGATCGCTGCCGCGATTGTGGTGCCAGTCGTCACGGGAGCCACTAAATGTATTTGCACCTATTTACGGGAGCGAAACAAGAGGCTGGTCGAAAGACATGGCGACAAGACTATCTTGAAGGGCTACTCTGCAAGTGAAGCTGAACAACTTCTGAAAATCTGGAATGAAGTCACGATTCAGGATGATGAATAGAATTCGGGGGGTCACGATTTCGGCTTGCGTGGCGACTCGGATGCCTGAATGGGATACTTCCGAGCAGCCTTATCTCTCGCCGGTGATTTCACGCCCTTGCCATCGGCGACGGCGTTAATGATTTGCGTGAAGCTGGCTTTGATCGGCTTCATTATCTTCTGCGGTCTGCTCATGCTGCAATCAACTCCTTATACGGCAGTTTGGTGGCCTCAGTCACTCGCTCGACTACATCCGTGAACACATCGGCCATGGCGAGCGGGCGACGGTTGAACCGATACACGAATTCGTCAACGTACCGCTGCAAATGCTTTCGGCTCATCTGGTGATAGATGCCATGATACCCGCGTTTGAACAAGGCCCAAAAACTTTCGATGCTATTCGTGTGGAGACCACCCTTCCCGAAACAAACCTGATGGTCAATCACCTCATGCGCGTAGTGGGAATGAAGGCCGCGATAGGCGTTGTAGGCGTCTGTGTAAACCGTGCTGCCCGGCTCGATATGCTCGTGGACTTTTCCCTGCAACGTCTGGCCGTCCACGCCATTGACCAAGCCAGCTTTCAATCGGCCATTGCGTTCGACCATGCCCATGACGACCGCCTTGCCGATTCCGCCGGTGCCGAGTTTCTGGCGCTTTGAGCGGTGCTTGTTCTTCTCCAAACCGCCGATGTATGTCTCATCAACTTCCACGGTGCCGAACAACTGGCCCTTGTTGTCTTTGAGTGCCTTGCGGATACGGTGGTCCATAAACCATGCCGTCTTTTGCGTGACCCCAACATGCTTGGCGAGTTGCACTGAGGAAATCCCCTTGCTGGTCGTTGTGAGCAGATAGACCGCCATGTACCACTTGCGGAGCGGCAGCTTGCTCTCGCCGAACACCGTCTTGGTGCGGATGGTGAAGTCCTGCTTGCACTTGGCGCAGTGATACCGCTTGCCGTTGGCGCACTTGTAAATCTTGTCGTGTCGGCAGTGCGGGCAATACTCGCCGTTGCGGAACCGAGCGGCGGTGAAGTGCTCGACGCAGGTTTTTTCATCGCGGAAATAATCCGTGAACTCGGTCAATGTTGCGAACTCAAATCCTGTTTTCATTCTGGTAGTAGATTACACCAGATGTTTAGTGTAGTCAAGTGGTAAATTGAAGATTTTTCACTTTTATTTTGGGCCTGTTTTATTGAGTGTTTGATGGTTTCTGGCACAAGTCCCTACCCCTGCTTCTCGATTATCCTCTTAAGCTCATCGCGTTTGGCCATAAGCACGTTGATGTGCCACTGCCAATTCCGCATGGATGTGTTCAGTGAGCCGTAGTCATTCGTGTCAGGAAGCGGAGCCACAGGCGCATCTCTGAAAAGTCCGGCCTCAGAAAGGGTGAGCGCTTTTGCCAATTCAGTTTCTATGGCAAGAAACAGGTCGCCGGTCATCGTCCACTCCTTCTTGTATAATTCATCGGCAAAATGATAGCGGTCTATTCGTTCAGCCATGTCCAAGCGGTCTAGAATATCCCCCAGAGCTTTACCCAGAACGTCCTTGGTTTTCTTGCGACAAGCCGTCACCCTCTCCCTGATTTCCAGCAAAATGGCGACAGCGCAGAGCGTGAGTACAAATGCGCAGATAAGCTGTAGCCACAATGGTATCTGCCCTACAAAGCTCCATACGAGACCGCAAAGCGAGAGAACGGCAATGGTCACGATGCCCCCCAAGCATCGCTTGAGCAATTCTGCAAACACATCCCAAGCGAGATGGTCGATAATCCACTGCTGGAATTCTTCCCAAGAGTGGAAGGGCAAGTGTGGCATGACCTTAGAGGATAGCGAAAATGGCAATTCTTGTCGATTCCCCCTGCGCCGTTCCCAATGGTCTTGCCCTGTCTGTAAACCCGCAGTTGTTGCCGGTTTCGGCTTGGGTTTTTTGGTGTTTTCATGTCTTATCCTTTCGGTGTTTCTGAATCTCATCCATCAATCGAGAAGGTGAGTCTATGAAGCCAATCAAGAAGCGACAGTCCGCCCAGAACGCCACCATCGACACGGAGCCGCGCCATGTCCGCCATCGCAACGTCGTTGGCAAACTCATCAATTTTCGCGGTCTGGTCTACGCACCCGTCAATGAGAACGGTGTGATATTTCTGTTCGGCAAAGTCGCCGCTGATCTGAACACGTATATCGAGACGATTCGACCGGGCTACCCTGACTGTCTCGCTAAACGCTACATCGGCAAGGGCAAATGGGAAGAACTCCGAATCGAGTTTGAGTTCAAAGCCTCTGACTTCGTTCGGCACCAGCACAACCCCGCCGATTGCGATGCGATTGTTTGCTGGATTAGCGACTGGCCCGATTGTCCCAAGAATATCGAGGTCATCGAGCTACAGAGCATTATTCCGCAGCTTGAGAATCCCGTCATGGAAGAACCGGATAAAGTCACCGAACTGAGCGAGCACAATGTTGATGACCTTTTCCGGGATAAGCCAGTTCGTGCACTGTACGACTCATTGCATCCGCAAATTATGAAGATCGACAGCGAGATTTGGCGTAAGGTTGGCGAGCGGATCATCACCTATTACAGCCCCGACCGCGTATTCGCCTACTTGGGTGTTCAAAAGCAGGGGCTTCGGTTCACTGTATTCACAAACGGCAAGAGGATACCAGCCGTCGATTCCTTGGATTATGAGCGCGGCGGCGAAAAGTGGGGCCGCTTGTACGTCAAGTCCCGGTCGGATTTGAAAGCAGCAACGAGAGCGTTAAAGGCGTCTCACGAGCGGCTTGTCAAAGCCATCCGACATGGCGAGAACACCGGATGGTGGGCAGAGCAGAATTAAGACGGACACGCGGGCATGAAACAGAAGTCATTTCACACCCCCAGAATCAGGAGGAACCGATGCAATACGCTTTGATCGTGATCGATCAGCCCAAAGTGACAGAGGCACCAACAGAACCCGAAAAACGAGCCAAGGCCGATTGGCTCTCGTTTGAAAAGAACTTTCCAGCTCTTCCAGCCCATACCGAAGGTGTCGAAAAGCTCGCCGAAAATGTCTGGCAGATTCACCTAGGAAAAGCCGTGAAAGTTCTCGGTGATCTGGTTCACTCTCTGGAAAAGTGGGGTGTTCCGTACCGGGTGGTTTTTCTTCAGGATGAACCGGACTGGGTGCGCTCACTTGGACGCCTCCACGCGGACGCGGCAAAAACCGAGTAAAAGAACGCCAAAACACGCTAAAGCACGCCTAGACTCGCCTAAACAGGCTTTGTGTAACATTGTATATAAATCCCCAATTTTGGCTTCGTTTCAGCAAAACAAAGCCAAGTGACAAAATGGCACACTTTGACTTCTAACACCTTGTCCCTCAATCCTATCCAAACCTCACAACACTCCAAAACATTGGCTTCGTTTGGTAAAATTACATATATGGGGCGTCCCCTCTTCCCCTGCCTGCCATTGTAGCGCCGGTCTATGACCGCCGGTCGTTTGCCGAGTCGTTACTTGTAGCCGCGTACCGTGTACGCGGACCGGTCATCCGTCCGGCCACCCCCCTTGGAGGGCGAGCCTCCCGGCGAACCGCATCCCTGCTCTCCCTATATCAAAGAACCATCTAACGCCGCCGACAATATCGGAATACCGATACCACAGTCAAGTCCAAACATCGATCTCCACCGCCGTTGTAGCCGCGTTTCGTAAACGCGGTCCGTCCGTCCGGCTTGCCTTCCCCTCGCTTCCTCTCGGAGGGTCGGGCTTCCGCACGACCGTTGGCTCTAAAGGCCCCTCCGTCTCCCCTGCTCCCCCGCCTCCTCGTCTCCTCGTCTCCTCGCCCCTTGGGGGGAGCCGAGTCCGCGAGACGCCACGAACCTCCGAACCGGAGTTCGGAGCAAAGGATTAAGGTGAGGGGTGCCTCCGCCGTCTCCCCTTGAGCACCTGTCCGCCGTAGGCGCGATGTTGTACCCGTGTTCGTTGTAGCCGCGTTTCGTAAACGCGGTCCGTCCGTCCGGCTTGCCTTCTCCTGTAGCTGCGCCTCTATGAAGCGCGGGTCGTTCCTCGTCGTTGGCAGGGCCGCGTGCCCCCACGCGGCGGCTTTCCGACGTTCTCAACGGTCTCCCGAAGCGACCCCGGAGGCTTGCATTTTCGGGCATGCAGGCCTAAGTTACTATGGGTGGTAGAAGATAGACCTGACAGCGTGGCGGTCGGTTGGATTGACAACCAGTCTTAACCATCGCCGCCGGGAAAGGTCGATATGGTAGCGATCAGCAGTATAGACCAGCAGACGTTCCGCCAGTTGTTGTCAGCCACTACAGCTTCGGAGATTGCCCTCGGAGTCGAGGCCGAATGGTTTGCCGACCGCAACGAAAGCATTCTTGGCGCCGTCGGATTCGGCGGTCGGTACAAGGGCTGGGGCTACGCGATGCTCAAGCGCGACACGCCCGACGGCTTCCGGGTCTGTGTGCGGCAGGAACACTTCGCCTCCCGCCACACCGCCAGAATCATGTTGCTCCGTCAAATGGCCGGGGCCGAAACCGTCGAAGCCGAACGACTGGCAGCGTAGACAGGCGGAGTCGCGAGGCTGGACGTTTTGGGGGAGTCGTATCGGTTCGTTGTAGCCGCGATTCACAATCGCGGTCTGTCCGTCCGGCTTGCCTTCCGCCCTAGCCGCCCTTCTATGAAGCGCGGGCCGGTCTTTTGCCTTCCCCACTCTGTCATCCTGAGCCTGTCGAAGGATCTCTGTCGTTTCCTCCTCGCCTTCGTCCCCACCCCCCACCGCGCCCGAAGGCCACGTTAACCCGCTGCGGAGTTTCACGTGGCGCCACCTCCCGCATCTCTTTCGTCAATGTAAACCGTCCACACATGCCAACGCCTTTACTTGTCAGCCCGACAATTTCGAGCGGAGATAGCCGGTGTCGCGCCTCCGCAGCCATTATGTTCCACGGGTCGAAGGCGCTTGTAAGATTTGAGGAAAGCGCTACCATCAAGTCGCCATGCGCCTGTATAGGTCAATTGTGACAGGGAGCCTCCTGGCCACAGCCGTGGCGTTTGCCAATACTGCTATCGCCGACAGGATTCATGACTACGCCGGAAGCCTCAACTACACCGGTATCAGCAACCTCCTTCAAGAAGACCCATCCCTCGTGAACCTCAAAGACGCACAAGGGCGCACACCATTGTTATGCGCTATTGGCGCCAACGCCACTTATAATGCGGACGGCTTGAAAAAGACCATCGACGTGCTGCTGGTAAGCCATGCGGACATTGGCGCGCGGGACAAAGGCGGCAACACAGTCGTTCATTATGCCATTAGACAGGGGATGGACTACGTGAAATTGTTCGTCTCGTCAGACCACAAGCTCGTTGTCGCCGCGAACAACCTTCAGGAGACTCCACTTCATACGGCGGTCTGGTTTGGACAAAACAACATCGCCGAATTTCTGATCGTTTCGGGTGCTCATGTGGACGCCAGAAACAAAGACGGTGCGACCCCTTTACATATTGCCGTGGAGAAAACAAATGCCGACATGGTGAGGCTCCTGCTGAAATATCATGCCGACATCAATGCGCGGACGAACGCTGGCAAAACCCCCTACACTCTCGCGTACAACGACAACGACTCTACCTTCCAAAGATTCATCCGCAAGAATGGCGGTCACGAATAGCCACGTAATCTATCGCGTTCAAACCTAGCGTCATGCAGAGAATTCAACTCCCAAAAGGTGTATTCGAACTTGATCCGGATAAGCCACTAGGGAAGCGTGGGGGGTTCGGGCAGGTCTTTTGTGGTCAGTCTCCAACAAACGGAAACCTAGCGATAAAGAGACTATACGTTTCCGCTGTCGATGCCGCCCATCGGGAATTGAGAATCGCCGAGGAGTTGTCCGGCCGTTCCTTCCAAAACGTCATCCCTTTCATTGACTCGGGCGAGGACCCTGACTCCGGTTCTTACTTCATCGTGATGCCCAGGGCTGAGAAGAGCCTTCAAGATTTGATCGACTCGGAACCACCGCGCTCTCCGGCCGAAGCGGCCGTAATTATGCTTCAAATTCTGTCCGGCTTGCTCGAAGTTCCAGAGTTGATCCACAGAGATCTGAAGCCCGCAAACGTGCTGTTCCATGAGAATAAGTGGAAAGTCGCGGACTTCGGAATCGCCAAGTTTGTTGAAGAATCAATACGGCTAGAGGGTCAACGCTTGACTCTTGACGTCCACTCGTTTGCCTAACCACTGCTGCCCGCTACAGCCACGCCGCGATCCGGTCCGCAATCCCCTTGTCGCAGACCGGTCCCAAGACCTTCCGGACATGCTCTTTGGCCTGGTCGCGGGGATATGCCACGTCGTATTTCTCGACCTGCCAGTCGTTCCCTTCCAGCTCGTCGAGAATCAGGTATTCCGGCCGCCGCTTCGGGTTGGTCGGGAAACCAACCGACCCCGTGCCGATCCAGCCGAGGTCATCCTTTCTCAACAGGACGGGATGCGGATCGCGGCCTTCACCCTCGTGTGTCGTCATCGGCACGAGCACAATCGGCTTCTCTTCCTTGGACAACTCCGCCCGCATCGTATGGGTGTGGCCATAGAAACACACCCGCCCGTTGTTGAACCGCAAACACGCCAGCTCGCTCTTGGCGTTCCGGGCCGCGCGATGATACCCGCCGCTGCTCGGCGTCGCCAGCGAGTCGTGCGTCAACCAGATCGTGTCATTCACGCACGTCGTTAGGCACGGCGAGTCGATGAACTCTTTTGCCCACGGTTTGTCCTCCATCTGCTTCCACGTCCACGCCAGCGTTTGGACCGCTTCCGGGCTGTACCCGGTCGATTCCACGTCCCCGCGAAGCGCCAGTTCATGGTTCCCCGCCACCCAGGCCAGATTGCCGTTGTCCGCCAGGGGCTTCAACCGCTCCATACACTCCAGCGGGTCAGCCCCATACCCAACGATATCGCCGACGAACAAATACGCCTCCGCGCCGCGGGCCCGGCCGGCCTCCAACACGGCGTCAAGCGCCAACAGGTTCGCGTGCACATCTCCAAATACCAGGTATCTCATCGGTCAAGCCTCATTCGCTGCCAATAATGCCGCACCCGTCACGACCACTGTATCCCCCAACGCGGCAGGAACAATCCGAAAATTCCGTCGATACGGCCCGAACACAAACTGCTTCGCCGTCCTGCGCACGGGCCGCAAAAACTTCTCACCCGCCCGCGCCACGCCGCCGCCGACCACGACGATATCGGGATTGAGCAACGTGATCGCATTGGCGAGGGCGACGCCATAATACCTGGCCGATTCCGCCACCGTGGTCTTTCCGCGCTCGATGGACAATCCCGACGACAATTCTTCCAGAATCCGCCACCGGCCGCGCACGAAGAATCGGGTATGCCCGATCTCCGTCGCGCCGAATCGCCCGTTGTGAATCTCCCCGTCGACCACAAACCCGCCGCCGATTCTCGTCCCGACGTTCGAGTACAGCACGGCGCGCCGTCCCCGACCCGCGCCGATCAGTGCTTCCGCCAGCGCCGCGACATTGGTATCGTTTTCGATCACAGTCGCCAGTTTGAAGCGCTGCCGAAACCAACGCCGCAACGCAAAACCGTCCCAACCTCTGATATGAAAGGAGCGCACCACACGGCCATGGGGAGCATCTACCGGACCACCAAAACCGACCCCGATGGCCTTCACCGGATGCTCAGCCAGCACGGAGGGAATGATCCGTTCGAGTTGATGGAGAATCCCGCGCGCGCCGTCGCGCCGCACCACCGCGACCCGCGTCAGTTGGGCGATCCGACCCCGCCGGTCGCACGCGTCCACCTGCAGCTTCGTCCCGCCAATCTCCACGCCGAGGTACATGAGCTGGTAAGCCGTAGTTTACTGGACGCGCGGCTGTCCAATCCAGAGTTAATTCGCGCGAGTGCGCCCTACCGACGACACGAAACGAGCGTCACTTCAACAACTTCTTCCACCGGGCGATCTGCGCTTTGACGTTCTTTGGCGACGGTGCGCCGATGGCGGTGCGGGCAGCAAGCGCCCGCTGCACGTCGAAAACTTTGCCGGCAGCCGCGCCGTACTTCTTGGTCGCCAGCTTGGGCAACGGCGTGCGCGTGCTCTCCGCTTCGGCGACGAGCGCGCCGACCGCGTGATGGGCCTCGCGAAATGGCATGCCGCGTTTCACCAGGAAGTCAACCAGATCGGTCGCCAGCAACATCGGATCGCTCGCCGCGGCCTCGCATCGGGCGCGATTCACTTTCGTGTGGCCCAGCATGTCCGCCATGACACGCAGGGACGCCAATAACGTGTCCACCGAGTCAAAGAGCGGCTCCTTGTCCTCTTGCATGTCGCGGTTGTAGGTCAGCGGCAAACCTTTCATCATCGTAAGCACCGCCAGGAGATTCCCATAGAGTCGTCCGGTCTTGCCGCGCACGAGTTCCGCGACATCGGGGTTCTTCTTTTGCGGCATCAGCGAGGAACCCGTCGTGTACCCGTCCCCGATCGTGATGAAGCCAAACTCCGCCGTTGACCACAGAATGATGTCTTCGGCCAGTCGCGACAAATGCATCCCGCAAATCGCCGCATTGCTGAGGAACGCGACGACGAAATCGCGGTCGCTCACCGCGTCCATTGAGTTGTCGGTCACCAGCGCGAGGCCGAGTTGACGCGCCACGTACGCGCGGTCGAGCTTCAACGTCGTTCCTGCGAGCGCGCCGGAGCCGAGCGGGCAACGGAACAAACTGAGCAGCGACAACCCGAAGCGATGATGGTCGCGCTCGAACATTTCAGCGTACGCGAGCATGGCGTGGCTGAAGAGCACAGGTTGCGCGCGCTGCAAGTGCGTGTAACCGGGCATGACAACATTGACGTTGTTCTCCGCCAGGGCGACCAAAGATTTCTGAAGTCCACGAATGGCTTCCAGCACGCGCATGACTTCGCCGCGGAGCCAGAGACGAATATCCGTCGCAACCTGATCATTCCGGCTTCGCGCGGTGTGCAGTTTCTTGCCGGCGGCGCCAATCTTGCGGACCAACGCCGCTTCGATGTTCATGTGCACGTCTTCGCATGCGGGGTCCCACTTGAACTTGCCAGCCTTGATCTCCCGTTCGATGGCCCGCAGGCCGCGCGCGATCTTCGCCGCCTCAGCCTTGGTGAGGAGACCGACCTTGGCCAGTCCTTTCGCGTGCGCGATCGAGCTGGCGATGTCCTGCGGGTACAGCCGCCAGTCGAAGCTCACGCTCTCCGTGAACGCCTTTACGGCATCCGCGGGCCCGGCCGAGAACCGACCGCCCCACGTTCGTTGAGTTGATTTCTTCACGAATTCGTCACGCTCAATAGTTCCCGCCGCCGTGCTGTCCGGCGCCCGCCGGCATCATGTGCTGCATGCTGCCCATCATCATTTCCTGAATACTGCCGTACTTGGTGAAGTCGCTCGGCGGATCGAATACCGACGCATCCGGGGCCGACAACTTGACATTGCTGAAGTGCGTAGTGATTGTCGCGCCACTGGCCTGCATTTCCGTCTTGATCGGGAAATTGTTGAGATCGGTTGCCTGCCACGCGAGTATCTCGTGCTGCGAACCGTCATCCGCCGTGAAGGTGATCTTGTTCTCGACGCACGGATGACCGTCCACGGTGTCCTTGCCAATCTGGGTCACATCGACCTTGGGTACCTTCGGCTGCGTCTTGTCGGTCGGCGAAGCCTGCGAAGGCGTGATTTCCGTGTACGACTTCAACCCCGGATACACGAGGTACACGACCTTCTTGTCGCCACGATAAATGTTCACGGCCCGATCCATGCCCATCTGTTTCATCTGGGCAATGGCTTGGGGCGGCATTTTCGTGCCGGTCATGCTCGTCATGTCGATGTCGGTGCGCAGATTGCCTTTGAGGAACGCGTAGGAAGCTGACATCCCCATGGGCGTGCCGTGCTGGGCGTCCGCAATCGTGATGTCCGCGGTGGCCGTGAACGCCTGGTTGTTGCCGAATATCTTCGCCATGTCCGCGCTGCCGATATCGCGCGACCCGGCGCCGACCATCCGTTGTGCAAAGCCGGTCGGGACTGCCAGAAACGCCATCACTGCCATCGCTGGATAGACATGCCATGCCTTCATTGATCGTTTCTCCTTTTGCTGGTTGCCGCTGACCGTAGCAAGCACAGTGCGGCTACAACAACAAAAAAATCGCCGACCGCGGCGCACTCCGCTACAGTGTCCCTCGTGAAACACGATATCCGCGCCGTGCTATTCGATCTGGACGGCACACTGGCCGACACGCTCGCCGATCTGGCCAGTGCGACCAATTGGGCGCTCCAGCAGGTCGGCTGTCCGCCCTGCACGGTCGACAGCTACCGTTACAAAGTCGGCGACGGCGCGCGCGAGATGTGTGAACGGGCCTTGCCTGCGGACAAACAGGGTTTGGCGGATGACGTCTTGCGGCTGATGGGTCAGCAGTACGACAAGCATTGTTTTGACCTCACGCGGCTGTATCCGGGAATTGCCGACCTGATCTCGGCGCTCACCCAGCGACGCCTCAGTCTGGCGGTGTTATCCAACAAGCCCGACGAGTTCACCAAACGAGTGATCGCGCACTATTTCCAGCCCTCGCCGTTTGCCATCGTGCGCGGCCAGTTGCCGAACGTGCCGCTCAAACCCGATCCGACCGCCGCTCTCCAGATCGCGCAGGAACTCGGTATTCAGCCCGCCCACTGGTTGTATCTCGGCGACACGAACACCGATATGCACACGGCGCGCGCGGCGGGAATGCGTCCCATCGGCGTGCTCTGGGGTTTTCGCGACCGTGCCGAGTTATTGGGCAGCGGCGCGCAACACATCGTCGCGAAACCGGAAGAAGTTTTGCGGCTGGTCGTGTAACGACTGCGCGCGTATTGTCCGTCGTTGACGCAGTGCCGTTACAGTAGATCGAATGCTTCTCTGCCCACTCCTGAACCCGCGATCTCCCCAAAACCCGGAACAGAAACGGGGAAGGTCCGAGTACCTTCCCCGCTTTCTGACGACCGGCGTTACAACAAACGGCAACGGCTGCTACTTGACTTTAACACTGGCAAACGAACCGGTAATGGCTTCCCCCGCGACAGTGTCGCTTTCATTTTCATCCACCCAGATGCCGGCAATCTTCCCGCTGACGACCTCGTTCGTTACCCCCTTCTTGACTACTTCTTTCGAAGCTCCGGTAAGCAAGAGGACGGCATTGCTGGATGTGCCCACCTGACCCGATCCCTCAAACACACTAACGAACTTGTCACCCTTGGTCGCTGTGGGCGTCAAATCCACGTTCGCCTTCTGTTTCAGGAAGAGGCTGACGGTGGATGTAACAACCTGTCCAATCCACGTCTCTTCATTCGTCGTCGTCCCGCTGATGATTTGCAGGTCAAGATACGAGATGGCGTTCGTGTTCCCGGACAGATCCGCACCAGTCACCGCTGTCTTGCTCGGACTGAGCTTGCCTTTGACGGTTATCTCCTGGTTATCGAGGATGTTCGTCGTCTGGGCCCAACTCGTCGCGACACCCACCACTGCCACTACCGCGATTACTAACAGTTTCTTCATACTATACCCCTCCTTGTGTTGATGACTCGTTTCGTCTTGCTGCGAAAAACAAGGTAGTTGTGAAACCTCTTCGGGTCAACACCTTTTCGGAACGAGGAACGAGGAACCGTTCCAGCCCTGCCCCGTGCGTCAAGTCGGCCCAAACCCCTACGATCCCGCAGCAAAAAGGACGCCTCGCCTGTGCGAGACGTCCTTTTCGTGAATGCTACTGGATACTTGTCGAATTAACGACGACCGCGGCCGCCGCCACCGAAGTCGCGCTTGCCGCCACGACCGCCACCGCCACCGCCGCCGCCGAAATCGCCGCGGGGACGTTCCTCGCGCGGACGGGCTTCGTTGACGGTCAGGGCACGACCATCGATTTCTTTGCCGTTAAAATCGGTGACGGCCTTGTTGGCCTCTTCCTGCGTCCCCATTTGCACGAACGCGAAGCCGCGGGACTTGCCCGTGAACTTGTCCATGATGAGTTCGCAACTGACCACATTACCCGCCTGCTTGAACAGGTCGAGTATCTGCCCCTCGGTCGTGTTAAACGAGAGGTTGCCTACGAATAGCTTCGTTGCCATACTGGGTTTAGTGTTATCTTTCTGCTGCGGTAGGAGGTCTCAGTGACTGTTCCCGCTCATCGGGTTTCGGACTGCCACCAAAGCGAACGAGGCATGACTGACATTCCACCAATCTCACTGCGGCATCTTCCATTGCTAGCAGGAAAAGCATAGGCCAGATTCCCGAAATTGCAACAAGATTTTGGCCGCCCGATGCTCTTGGAACACAATAGCTTTCGCCAGCCTGAGCCACAGATTTGCACGGCACGCATACGCCCGGCGAAAACCCAGACGACCGTGCGCACACTCCGGTTGGTTAAGGAGATTTCGCCCGATTTGGCTCTGGAAACCTCCTCCTCGCGGCCAATCAGGACTCCGACACACCGTCGTCCTCTTCCGCATCGACCCCACCACCAGGCCGCCTCACCCCCACCGGCCAGTCCGTAGAGGTTTCGATGCCCTCCTGCGTTACGTTCGTGCCGACTGGGTTAGAACCTTGAGACGGTCCATCCGCCACGGTATGAATCGAGTCGTCAAAATTGGCGTGTCGGATTGGTGACCGCGTTCGTTGTTGACTGCGTCGATTGCGCCGCCCTGAAAAAGCCAACGTTGCTCCAAGTGCCGGTCTGCAGGTTTGTGGTCGTCTGCACCTCATACTGCAACTGGTTAACAGTCCGCTCACCGCCAGCCAACATACGGTGGTAGCGGCTCGCATCTGCTAGTCTGAGAAGCTTACATGTCTCGACAATGTCTTCCGCACTGGGCACGCGCGTACAGCAGCCATGATGGCTTCTCTCTGCTCAACGGTCAGATCACCGGTCAACTCCACTGCATACTTGAATAGGGCCTGCTCCGAACCGGAGCGGTCGAGCGAAACCTCGGTTACAACCCTTACCAACGGGATGGAATGCTTGGAAGCATACGCTGTGGCTACCATGTTCATGCAGGTGGCCAAAGCGGCCTCAAGCAGTTCATGCGGACGAAACCCAGACTCTCCTCCGCCTTTGTCTTGAGTGGTGTCGGCGTATGCTGAATGCCGTCCGTCGCTAAATTGAACCCGATATGGTGTTGCGTCGTTGACTGCTCGTATCATGTGCGTAACAGATTTCTGATGTGGTCAACGGCGGTGCACCCCGAGTGCGCGTTGCAACCCATTCGTGCTCTGTGTGCCTACTTCGTCCGTTTCGCCTTCTTCAACACCGCTGCCCGAGTCCGCAATCGCAGGGCATTCAACCGGATGAAGCCGGTGGCGTCGGTCTGGTTGTACGCGCCCTTGTCGGCTTCCATGGTGGCGATGTACGGGTTATACAGCGACACGGGACTCTTGCGGCCCGCCGTGATGACGTTGCCCTTGTAGAGCTTCAACCGCACGGTGCCGGTGACGTTCTTCTGACTCTCGGTGACGAATGCCTGCAGCGCCTCGCGTTCGGGGCTGAACCAAAATCCGTAATACACCAGCTCGGCGTACCGCGGGATCAGTGAATCGCGCAAGTGCATCACCTCGCGGTCCAACGTGAGTGTCTCGACCTGTCGATGGCCGAAATGCAGGATCGTCCCGCCGGGCGTTTCATACACGCCCCGCGATTTCATGCCGACGACCCGGTTCTCGACCAGATCGACGCGGCCAATGCCGTGTTTGCCGCCGAGCTTGTTGAGTGTGCGCAGGACGTTGGCCGGCGACAGCTTCTTGCCGTTGACGGCGACGCAGTTGCCCGAGACGAAATCGAGTTCGACGTACTCGGGTTTGTTCGGCGCGTCCTCGGGCGACACGCTGAGCTTGAACATGTCTTTCGGGGGCTCGGCCCATGGATCTTCGAGGATGCCGGATTCAAACGAAATGTGCAGGAGATTGCGATCCATCGAGTACGGCTTCTTCGCGCTGGCCTCGACCTTGATACCCTTCTCGGCGCAATACGCGAGCATCTCGGCACGGCCCTTGAACCGATTGTGATACTCCGGCAACCGCCACGGCGCGATAATCTTCAGATCGGGTGCGAGCGCCGCATAGGTCAACTCGAACCGGCACTGGTCGTTGCCCTTCCCAGTCGCCCCGTGCGCCACGGTGTCGGCGTGTTCCTTGCGCGCGATGTCCACCTGTGCCTTGGCGATGAGCGGTCGCGCGATGCTGGTGCCGAGATAATACTGGTTCTCGTAGATCGCACTCGCCTGAATTATCGGGAAAATGAAGTCGCGCGCGAATTCCTCGACGAGGTCGAGCGCGTAAAACTTGCTGGCGCCCGTGGCCCTGGCCTTCTTGTCGAGGCTCTTGAGTTCCTCCTCCTGGCCGATGTCGGCGCAGTACGCAACGACCTCGCACCGATAGGTTTCTTTCAACCAATGCAAAATGACCGATGTGTCCAACCCGCCCGAATAAGCGACAACGATTTTCATAAGCCTGCACGTTATAAGGCTGTTGCCGGCAAAAATCACGAAAAATCGGGACTCACCCGCCGGCGTGCCTGCCGACTTCGTCAAGCCGGCGCAGGTCCCGAAACGGCGCGACGGCTATCTGGTCATCTCCGCGACCCGCCTGATGGCGCCGCAATACCAGTGGTTGCGGGAAACTCACAACCCGCTCACGCGAATTGGCAACCTACTGTTTGTCTACGAGTTGCCGCCTTCCACCAGCCGGCCAAGGGTAGATTGAGGGATCAGCGGCGTTGTCCTAATTTACATCAGGGCGATCTGTAAAAAGCTTGTACAAGATGTATCCCGCCATCACCCAAACGAGTATTCCAACTATCCAAAGTTTCTCCAAGATAAAGATGAGCATTATTCCCCCTCTCCCCTCGATTCGGCCACTATTGACACTTGCACGGCCTTGCGAGGCGAATCCACCGGGGTACGCCCAGTGCTGTGAATCTTCACGAGATTATAATACCCCCATTACCGGGAATCAGACCAGCCAAGAGTTCGCCCTCGAAGATTTTACAAAGATGATTACAAACGTCGCTCTGCCTTTTGGATACGAATGCTCTTTATCGAGAGAGGTAGCCGATAGCACTTCGTCAAAGCCAGCCTGCAACGGCTCGTGCATCTTTGAGGGCCGCGTCATGCTGTCTTTCCGGTGAGGCGGTTATAGGGAAGCTGACTGCTTTCCGCAACCCGCTCCACCAAGTCAGCGAACACACCCGCAAGGCCAGCGGGCCGGATGTTCCAACGGTAGGCGTACTCATCAACGTATCGCTGCAAATGCTTCCGGCTCATCTGGTGGTAAACGCCGTGGAAGCCGCGTTTGAATATCGCCCAAAAGCTCTCAATCGTATTGGTGTGAACGTCGCCGCGAACATACTCGCCCGCGCTGTGGCAGATAATCTGGTGGGGAAACAGTCTGCCGATGTTGGCATAGGCAACCCACTCGTCGGTGTTCAACTCGGTGCCGATTTTTACGTTCGTCACGATATGCTTTTCGACCGTCCGCATTCTCACATCATCGGAAACGGTTGCCCGCACTTCGCCGCCGCGCTGTACCAGCCCCAAGACGGGCGACTTGCCTACGCCACCAGTGCCAGCGTGTTTGCGCTTCGACCGATGCTTGTTTTTCTCCAGACCGCCGACGTAGGTTTCGTCCATTTCCACCTTGCCGAACAACTGGCCCTTGCCCTGTTTCATCGCCTCACGGATTCGGTGGTCCATGAACCATGCCGTCTTTTGCGTCACACCCACCTGCTTTGCCAACTGCACTGATGAAATGCCCTTGTTGCTGGTCGAAAGCAAGTAAATTGCGATGAACCACTTGCGGAGCGGCAGCTTGCTTTCGCCAAAGATGGTGCCAGTTTTGATAGTGAAGTCCTCGCGGCACTTGGCGCAACGGTATCGCTTCCCGTTCTTGAAGCGGTAGATTTCGGTGTGGCCGCAGTGCGGGCAATAGTCGCCATCACGGAAGCGATTCGCGGCGTAGTATGAGCAGGGCTTTGAGGACGGCAAGAAAGCGGCCCAGAACCAGCCTACGCCGCCGCCGAAGTCGAGCAGCTAGGGTAACTTTGTATATAAGTCCCCAAATTAGGACACCGCCGGAATGTTCGGCGCATTGACACTGGATTGCGGCGCATGTTAGCGTTGGCCCCCATGCACGCTGAAGTCACGATCCCCGTCTACAATGAAGAGAGCGACTTGCCGAAGTGTATTGATCGTCTCACCAAGTTCCTGGCCGAGCAAAAATCGTTCGAATCCAGCATCGTCATCGCCGACAACGCCTCCACGGATCGGACCTGGGAACTGGCGCAAGAACTGGAAAAACAGTACCCCAACGTCAAGGCCATTCATATTCCACGAAAAGGCCGGGGGCTCGCGCTCCGGACTGTGTGGATGCAGAGCCAGGCGGACATCGTCAGTTACATGGATGTCGATCTCTCGACGGACATCAAGTACTACCCACTGATGGTGCACGGCCTGAGCCTCGGGTACGACATTGCGATCGGCTCGCGATTGATGCGGGCGTCGCGAATCAGTCGCTCGCCGAAGCGGGAGTTTCTTTCCCGCGGATACAATGTCCTGATCACGCTGATGTTTTGGCCCGGGTTCGCGGACGCCCAGTGTGGTTTCAAAGCCTTGCGGCGCGACGTTGCGCTGCGGTTGCTGCCGCATGTGAAAAATAACAACTGGTTTTTCGATTGCGAGACGCTGCTCCTCGCCGAGCGACACGGCCTGCGCATTTTTGAGATTCCCGTAGAATGGGTCGAGGATCCTGACACGCGCGCGAAAATGTTCGGAAGCGTGGTGGAACATTCCTCGGGATTGTTGCGCATGCGGTTTTCCGGCTTCAGGCAAAAAATCTGAGGGCAATGTGTCGCGCATGGTGAGGCAACCCTCCGACAGATTCTGTTCGATCATCGCGGCCATCCTGCTCGCCGCGATGGCTGTGCTGATGGTCGCTGTATCCACGCAAGATTCGGCCACAGTGGACGAAACCACCTATCTGGGCGCGGGTTATACATTCTGGCAGGGGTATCGCTACTATCTGGTGGCGGACCATCCGCCATTGGACCAAATGCTCGCCAGCCTGCCGCTCCTGGCGATGGACGTGCGGCTGTCCGACAACGCGAAGGCTCTCCTCAGCAAACGGGCTGGATACCCTTGGACACTCGCTTGGGACTGTCAAATGCAACCCGTGAAGACATTGTTTCCGAACGGTCGCGACGACTGGTACTTCTGGGCCATGCCCGAAGGACAGTTGTTCGGGCAGATTCTTGTCTATGATGGCACGAACGACGCCGACGCCATGATGGTATCCGCACGCGTGGTACAGGTGGTCCTTACGTTGCTGGCTGGTGTCTTTATCTTCTGGTGGGCGCGTCGGCTGTCCGGGCCTGTCGCCGCCCTGCTGGCGTTGGCCACGTGGGTGACCAATCCACTCGTTTTGGCTTATGGACATTTGATCATCACTGATGTCGGCGCTATGGCCATGATACCGGTCGCCGTGTTTGCCTTGGGCAGGTTTGTGGAGGCACCGGGCCGGACAACGGCAATTTGGGCCGGCGCAACCGTCGCCTGCGCACTGGCCTTCAAGTATACGTCGCTGACCTTGGGGCCCATTCTGCTCGCACTGGCCGTTCTCTATCAAGTGAAGCATCGGCCACGTCCCCGCCATTGGAAAACACTGTTGCAGAATTGCGGATGGGCGGCGCTCGCGGGTTGGCTCGTCCTGTTGGTCGCCTACCTACCCGAATGGAAATTGCCGCCGCCGATTGGCGCGGAGCAGGCGAGTCAACTCGGTGTCCCCGGATGGTTCCAAACCCTGCGCCCGGTGTTGCTACCACGCGACTTCTTCAAGGGACTGGCGATTGGGCTCGCACAAGCCCATCACCCGCGCGAAGGGTATCTTGATGGCCAGTGGCAGACCGGCGGCTGGTGGTACTACTTTCCGGTCGCCCTTTTGCTCAAGACCCCGATTCCACTCTTGATGCTCGCCGCCGTGGCGCTCGGATTCTTTTGCAAACGAATCCGCCAACTGGATTTCGCCATCCTGGTGCCATGGTTTGCTGCCGGAGTTTATTTGCTTATGGCCATCATGAGCAAAGTTAACATCGGGGTCCGCCATACCCTGCCCGTCCTGCCCCTGCTGGCTGTGTGTATCGCCACCCAATGGCCTGCGGTGTCACAACGATGGAGACCTTTGGTGTGGGTTCTCGCGGGCTGGCTTGGATTGGAGGCCCTGTTCGCTTATCCTCTCTACATCCAGTATTTCAACGAGTTTGTTGGCGGCCCGAAGAACGGCTACAAGTATCTCATCGACTCGAATTACGATTGGGGACAGGATGCCAAACGGCTGAAGAAATTCCTCGAACACCGCGGCATCACGCACATTTATCTGGATTACTTCGGGACGCAGTACAACATCGAATACCTCAAGATCCCGAACACCCGCGTGAACGCGGACCAGGCGCGACAGATCAAGGATGGTTGGCTGGTGGTTTCCGCATCGGAGTTGATGCGGCCGGAATGGGCCTGGCTCCGTGAATCGCGGGAACCGACGGCGCGCGTGGCCGACACACTGTTCGTCTATCAGATCAGCGGGCAGGCAATCCCCGCGCAATGATCGTTTCCTGCCCCGGCCTTGCGCGGTTCGTCGAAGCCGATGCGGACACCGGCATCACGCACCACGAGCGACCGCGCGAGGAGATGACGGTCGATTGGCGCCGCCAATCACCGGTGCCGCCTCCGAGGCGGGGGGCTTCTTCCAAATCGTCCACGCATCGTCCGCGCACTTGGCCAGAATCAACCACAACGGTGTCAGCATCACAAACGTGAACCGTTCCATGGCGATTTCCAACGCGGGTAGCGTGATGTCCCAGCGGGAAGCCAGGAATACGCAGGAGATTCCGATGGCGTGAATGACAAATACAATCAGCAGACACACCCATGGACACCGCCACACCGAGCGGTTGACAAGCAGGCAGAAAGCAAGGATCGGCCAAAGGATGTTCCATTTCGGCAAGTGGACCTGATTGTTCCAGTTGACGGCGTTGGCGAACAACACTTGAACCAATTTAGGAATCTGATTCCAACGAATCGCCGAGAGACTGACGCCGCTAAAATCCCAGCTCCAATCCTTGATGCCGCGCTGAAACAGCAACCACGGCAGGGCCCAGATCACGGCGATGACCGCAAACATGACGACCTGACCGAGTAGCGGCTTCCAGTTCGATCGCTGGGCGACAAATACGTAAACACCTCCGGCGCATAGAAGCGCGGCAAAAACAATCTGTCCTTCCTGTTTGGTAAATAACGCACCCCCCATCAGAAAAGCGGACAGCCAGAGAGAGTCACGACGCCGATGGTTCATCCAGTCGAACAGACAAAACAACGATGCACCAAACATCAACATCAGGGTGACATCCGCCTGGCCGCATTCGGCGTAGTGGACCAGCGCGGGTAGCGACGCCATGATCGCCGTGACCGCGAGCGCGACCGTCCGTGTGACGTACCGGCGAAGCGTCCAGTACATGAGGGCGCTGAATACAATCAGGTTAACCGGGTTGAGAATCAACATGCCCAAATCGTCCCAGTTTCCCAGAACCGTGCACACCCAGGCGTACATGAATGGCCAGAGTAAAGGATAATTGGGATGGGAGAATGCGTACTCTGGTTTGTAGAAGTAGTCCGAGGTCTTGACGGTATCGTAAAACAGGACCTTTGCCTTGATGCCCCAGACGCAGACGCCGTCCCAGTCGTTCAGGGGCGCCAGCAGACTGGCCATCGTGCGCGCACCGAGGCTAAAAACGATAATGGCGAATAGCAGCCACTCGAACTCCGTGAACGGCTGTGCTGGCTGCCGGGCGACGGCCCCCGCCTGCCAGAATTTCCGCGGCGAAACGCGGCGCGTTGCGGCAACGACCACCAGGCTGACGATCGCGATCCCCGTGATGACGACCACGTCGAGATGCACCCCGAAGTACGAGAGCAGGAACATGGGCGTGCCCAGCGCCGCCAGACCCAGCGGATAACAATAGGCAATCCGCTCCCAGCGGGCATAGTGCCCCAGGTCTCGCACGACCGCGCAAAACACCGCCGCGCCGGCTGCGAGGATCACGGCGATCGCAAATAATTCAAGGGGCAGGTTATTGAGAGGCATTCGTGTCCTCCGCCTGGGACAACTCCGCGCCGATTCCCGGACGCACTTCCCAAACCTGCCCGCCATTCTTGAAGTTCATCACGTAATTAAAGCCATTGGTGATCAACCAACTCTCGGTCGGTCTCTCGTTCCAAGCCGCGTACTCCCCGTCCGTGCGGTACGTCGCGTTGGTCATCGTCACCGTGACCAACCGCGGGTAAAAGTAGTACACCGAGTTCCAGTGCACGAGGGGTTGCGGATACATCAAATACAGGCGCGAGGCTGGCGGGAACCGTTCGGCGATTGCCTTGAGCGCGCTCCCGGGTTGCCACACAATCGCCCGCCGTTCTTCCAGCTTCTTTCCCCACAACACTTTGATCCGATGGATGGGATCATCCAGCCCTACGAAGAACAACAACACCTGTACGAGCAAGGCCAACAGGACCAACGAAGCCAAGAGGCGTTGCGCCTTGCCAATGGCCGGTTGTGGTTTCGTCTGACTCATTCGGTTCGAGAGTATACGCAAGGGATGGCGCTCCAGCAATCATCATCACGCGTTGGACGAAGACCACTTACGGCGTGAGATTGACCGATTCGCGCCGCCGAAATACGAACACGCTGTTTTCGTTGAGAATAAGCTCGTAGTTCGTGTTCGTGTAGTAGGACATCACCAGATCGCGGGTGACCGCATCCAGGGGAAATCTCGTTTCGTTTCCATTCAAAATAATGTAATCGAGATCATACATCTTTTCTTTCGGCCACGTGTCCTGTCGAAGAACCGTGGGATTGAACTGCTGCATGATCACGGCGGCTTCCCGGTCCGCAAAACGACCAATCATCGTATGCGGTGACAAAACCGATTTCAAGGGAGGAACCAGTTCACACGCCTTTTCCAACGTCTTGTAATCGTCCGGGTATCGATAGTCCTCCAGATTAAACCACAAGGGCCAGCTTCCGATGGACAGCACGCTCATCCCGAACGCCAGCATGACGCGCCCTTCTGTCCAACCAAACTTCTTGTGGAGCCAGCCCGCCCATTTGTTCAACCCCAAGAGGGCTGCCACGCAGAGCATGGCTCCCGTTGTCGGATTGTAATGCCACGCCACCACGCGAAACGCGCTTTCCGGAATCACCAGGTTCGTCCCGACGCTCGGTGCCGCCACCAGCCATCCCCAACTCCCAAACGGTGTCAGGAGCAACAACGGCTGCAGCATTTCCACCAAATAGATTAGCCGGTCAGGACTCGTCAGGATCGCAACGAGATACTGCGGTCGACGAAGAAGCGTCATCATCGCCTCGCCCGGGCTGTTCCCCAGTTCCCCAAAATAGCTTCCCACGAAATACGCTTTGCCCGCGGAAAAATGCGGCGTCGCCACGGAGAACACAAATGCCGCATAGATCATGGCCATCGTCAACGACGCGATGCCCCACTTGGCGCCGCGGCGCGACACAAACGCGTACACCGCGATCCCCACCACCGTAACGAAGATATTCTCCAGGGCGCTCATCGCCAGAAGCACACAAACCAAAAATCCCCAGAACCTCTTTTCCTCCAGGCACAACATGACCCCCATCAGGAACGGCAGCGCAAAGTTTTCAAAGTGGATCTGATTCACGTGGCTGGTGACGACGGACGGGTAAAACAAATAGGCGACGGTCATCAAGGACGCCGTCCTCAATTCCCCCGTCACGCGCCTTGCCAGACAAAAGAATATGAGTCCCGAAATGGAGATCAGTACGGTTTGCACGAGGAACAGCGTGTAGGCACTCGGGGCGAGCGCAAACACGGGCACGAACAGCAGCATCACGTAGGTCGCGTGAACCCCCAGATGGCACATCCCCATATACGTCGAGTAAAAGAGCTTTCCGTGAATTGTGTGCCAAAAGGCATTGACCATAATCGCGGTGTCGCCGCTGTTGGAATTCATCGCCACGAATTTCCGACAGGCCAGTGCAAAAAAGACCAGACTGTAGATCGCGATAAACACCCAGATGGATTTCGGAATCGAGGGAAACCACCGACGCCCCTTGGGAGTATCCATGCCGGTAACCGTAACAAAATCGCCCATCACTGGAAATGGTTTTTTGCGATTCTGGTAAATGCCTTGCCAATCCCTGCGCCCCTCGCTAAGTTTTCGCGTAGTGTTTCCATGGTCGAAGGCAAAACCCTAGTCGTCGTTCTTCCGGCCTACGAGGCGGCCAAAACCCTTGAACGCACTATCGCGGAGATTCCGCGGCAGATTGTCGATGAGATCATCCTGGTGGATGACGCCAGCAGGGATCATACGGCACAGATTGCGCGGCAACTGGGATTGCGCACGATTGTGCACCAGCGGAACCTCGGCTACGGCGCCAATCAAAAGACCTGCTACCGCGAGGCCCTGAATCGCGGGGCTGAGATCGTCGTCATGTTGCATCCCGACTACCAATACTCTCCCCGGTTGCTGGGAGCCATCGCCTACGCCGCCGCCAGCGGACACTACGATGTCGTGCTGGGCTCTCGCATTCTTGCACAAAGCGCGGTCGCTGGCGGCATGCCGGTGTACAAGTACATATCGAACCGCATACTGACGCTCATACAGAACGTGATCATGAAGCAGAAGCTTTCCGAGTATCACACGGGATATCGGGCCTTCACGCGCCGCGTGCTCGAGACGCTGCCGATTGAGAGCTACTCAAACGATTTCGTCTTTGATAACCAAATGCTCTGCGGCGCGATTGCGGCCGGATTTAGCATTGGAGAGATTTCCTGCCCGACACGCTACTTCGCAGAAGCCAGTTCCATCAACTTTCGCCGCAGTCTCGTTTACGGGTTGGGCTGCCTGCAATGTGCCTGGCGTTACAATCGCTGGCGGCGCCCAAAGACACAATGACCCTCGGCCCTCTCCACTTCGTCTCGTTTGATCAAGATCCGTTCGGGTGGATGGTCAGCCTGTTGAGCCTCTGCGGTTTCCCACAAACACGCTGGCTCCATTGGCTGGCAGCACGAGACCGGGAATTCTCGCTCACCAATGCAGCCATGCTCGCGCTGTCGCCACTGATGTTGTTGATCGGCTTCGTGGTCGCGCCTGTGAGTTGGATGGCCGGCAAAGGCGCCTGCGTGGAAGTACGCGCAGGCAAATGACCGGCTCGGCCGACAGACCGACATCCGTTACGACGGCCTGGTGGCCACCTTCGTGTAACGCGCCCGCAGACTGATGAACTGGCGACCCGGAATGATCTTCCATTTGAACAGCAGGAACCGCGCAGTCAATGTGAGTATCTTCAGACCGTACATCACACTGGCTGTAAAGCTCGCCGAAGACGCCTCGGGGAAATACCGCGTCGGCACGCCAATCTCGGCGATACGGAACCGTGCCGCCACGACCTGGGCGATGATCTCCTGGTCGAAAATGAATCCATCGGAATCAATCGCGTAATTGACCGACTCCAATACCTCCCTGCGAAAGGCCCGATAGCCAGTGTGAAACTCGGAGAGATCCAACCCGAAGGTCGTGTTCTCCACCCAGGTCAGAAGACGGTTCGAGAAGTACTTCCACCACGGCATCCCCTGCTGCAGCGCCGTACCGCCCTTGAGCCGCGAGCCCAGAACGACGTCCGCCGCTCCCTTGCTGATCGGTTCCACGATCTGCGGCACGAGACGGGGGTCATATTGATAATCCGGATGCACCATCACCACGATGTCGGCACCCGCTTTCAAAGCTTCCGTATAGCAGGTCTTTTGATTGGCGCCGTACCCGTAATTCCGATCGTGCATGAAGACTTCCAGGTTCAACTCACGCGCAATCTTCAATGTCTCGTCCGTTGAACCGTCGTCCACCAAGATCACCGTGCTCACCGTGTCCTTCGGTAATTCTTCGTACGTCATCCGCAGTGTGCGTCCAGCGTTGTAGGCAGGCATGACGACGACGACCTTGGGTTTCATGACGTTTTCCTCGGCCGGGCCACCGCCACAAATTGGAACGCAAACATCGTCTTCCAGCACTTCGTCACCGCGGCGTTCACGGAGTGCAGTGCTCTCAACCATCCGCCGTGGTAACGCGGCGGCACGACCAACAGCAGCGGTGCCGGCGTCGCGATGATTTCCTCCCATTCCAACCCTGCGTCCGAGAGGAAACGCTTGAACCAGGAAAGCGCAAAAAAACGAAGGTGCGTGCGATCCAGAATCCCCCGGTCTGCGTAATCGAATCGGCCCAGTAGAAGGTTGAGTCGCACCCACAAATGGGTCACATTTGGCACCGAAACGATCACCTGACCTTCCGGTCGCAATGAGCGGTTGAACCCGGTGAACACTTCCATGGGGTTTCTCAGATGTTCCAAAATGTCGCCGTAGACGATCACGTCAAACTGTCCGTTCAATTGCGGCAACGGTTTGTCCAAATCCGCCACGATCATCTCATGGCACTTGTCCTTGCCCAGGGCCGCCAACTCCGCGCTGCCCTCCACGCACGTCACCTCGAATCCACGTTCGGTGAATTTCTGCGCGAGCACCCCTTGCGCCGAACCGACATCCAGCAACCGCCGCCCTTTCCCCTCGCCCACCCGCGCCAGAATCACCGAGTGGCTTGAATACGGATCCTCCAGCTTGGATTGGTAGGTAAGCCGTGCCGTCGGATAATAGGCGTCGGCGCTTGGCCGGGTCTTGTTTGGCTGACCGCTGTTCCCCATGAACATACGCGTGCAAAGAGCCGCAACGTGAATCTAAAGTCAAGCACGATGATTCGGTCGACCGGCCAGCGTTGACTTGAGCCAGCCGCTTGGCTACTCTCCCGCGCCATGACACCGAACCTGTTCGCGGCACTACATTTGCTTTAGGAACCAGCCATGAAAGGCATCATTCTCGCAGGTGGTCTGGGCACGCGGCTTGCCCCGTTGACCAAAATCACCAACAAGCATCTTCTGCCGATTTACGACAAGCCGATGATTTTCTATCCCATCAGGACGCTCGTCGATGCGGGCGTGCGGGACCTGCTCATTGTCACGGGCGGGAATAACGCCGGCGACTTCCTGCGGTTGCTCGGGAACGGCAGCGCCTTCGATCTTCCCCATATCAACTATACCTACCAAGAAGGCGAAGGCGGGATTGCCGACGCGCTGCGGTTGGCGGAACACTTCGCCGAGGGCCAGAAGATCGTCGTCATGCTGGGCGATAACGTCATCGAGAAAGACATTCGCGCCGGCGTCGCGGCGTTTCGCAAACAGAAGCGCGGAGCCCGCGTCTACCTGAAGGAAGTGGCCAATCCCCGCGCCTACGGCGTGGCCGAACTGCGCGGCAAGCATATCGTCAGCATCGTCGAAAAACCCGCTCATCCAAAATCAAACCTCGCGGTGATCGGCATTTACATGTACGACTCCGCCGTCTTCGATGTCATCCGCACCTTGAGACCTTCCGGCCGCGGCGAACTCGAAATCACGGACGTCAACAATGCCTACATCAAACGGCGCCAACTGTCGTACGACGTCCTCGACGGCTGGTGGGCGGATGCCGGCGCCTCTCACGAGAAACTTTTGGAAACCAGCCTGCTCGTCGCCCAACGTGACGGCATGAAATTCAGCGTCTCGCGAGGAAAGAACTGATGCGCGTTCTCGTCACCGGCGGCGCCGGCTTTATCGGCTCGCATTTCGTCAAGTATGCGCTACAGGTCCATCCGGATTGGCACGTCACCAATCTCGACAAGCTGAGCTACGCGGGCAATCTCGACAACCTGACCGATCTCGCCGATCCCGCGCGCCATCAATTCGTCAAAGGCGATATTGCCGACCACGAGTTGGTCACCAGGCTCTGGAGTCACGGGGTCGATATCGTCGTCAATTTTGCCGCCGAAACGCACGTGGACCGCTCGATCCTGTGGGCCGATGATTTCATCAAGACCGACGTGCTCGGCGCGTTCACACTCTTGGAGGCCGCCCGCCAATTCGGCGTGAACAAGTTCATCCAGGTTTCGACGGACGAGGTGTACGGCAGCATTGCCAGCGGCAGTTTCACGGAAGAATCGCCGCTCAACCCGCGCAACCCCTACTCCGCCAGCAAAGCGGGCGCGGACCGGCTGGCCTACGCGTATTTTACAACGCATAACGTGCCTGTCACGATCACCCGCTGCTCGAACAACTTTGGCCCCAACCAATACCCCGAGAAATTTATCCCGCTGTTCATTACGAATGCCATCGAAGGCAAACCACTGCCGCTGTACGGCGATGGCCGCAACATCCGCGACTGGATTTACGCGGAAGACCACTGCGCAGCCATTGACTTCCTCATTACCCATGGCAAGACGGGCGAGACGTACAATATCGCCGGCGGCAACGAGGTCGAGAATATCGAGATCGCCCGCGCGATCGTCCGCAAGCTGGGCAAGCCCGAGTCGCTGATCCAACTGGTCAAGGACCGGCCCGGCCACGACCGCCGCTATTCGCTCGACGCCGGCAAACTCGCCGCCCTGGGCTGGCGCCCAAACCGCGACTTTCCCGCCGCGCTCGACGCGACCATTGACTGGTACGTCCAGAACGAGTCCTGGTGGCGCAAGATCAAAAGCGGCGAGTTCAAGAAATACTACGCGGCCCAGTACGGTTCGCGTTTGTGAAAGTTCTACTCACAGGAGCCGTCGGGTTCATTGGCTCGCATATCGCGCGCGAGTTGGTGCGCCAGGGCCACGAAGTGCACGCCCTCGTGCTGCCGGGAATCGACCGCTCTCGCGTCGCCGACGTGGCCGCCTCGTTGCGCTTCATCGAAGCCGATTTGCTGGCTCCTTCCGTCGCCCTCCCGGATTGGCGGTTTGACCTGTGTCTCCACCTTGCGTGGTACGTCGAGCCGGGCAAATATCTCCACGCCCCGCAAAATCAGGAGTGGGTCGGTGCCAGCTTGCGCCTGGCGCGGCGGCTCAAAGATGAAGGCTGCCAACGTTTCATCGCGGCAGGAACATGTTTCGAGTATGCCACAAGCGACCCGCCCCAGAGCGAGTCCACACCGACGGCTCCCTCCACTATGTACGCGCAGTCGAAGCTCGAACTCTTCCACGCGCTCCCGTCGGTTGGGATCGATTTCGCCTGGGTGCGGTTCTTCTACCAGTACGGTCCGTACGAAGACCCGCGGCGGCTCATACCTGTCGTTATCAACCGGTTGCGTCAGGGTCAGGAGGCCAGGCTCGTCACCGGCGACCGCATTCGCGATTACCTTCACATCGAGGATGTCGCCAGCGCCGTCTGCGCCGTGGCCCAGAGCAAGCTGACCGGGCCCGTCAACATCGGCAGCAGCGTGCGAGTGACGGTGCGCGACATCGCGTTGAAAATCGGTGAGTTGCTCGATCGGGTCGATTTGATCAAACTCGGAGCGTTCCCCGATTCCCCGACCGAACCCATGCACCTCCTTGCCGACAATACCAAGCTGCGCGAAGGCACCGGCTGGAAACCCCGGTACAACCTCGAAGCCGGCCTCCGCCAGACGATCGACTGGTGGAAGAGCCGGTAGACATGCGGCCGTGAACTAGCGATTGCGGACCGCCAACCCCAGCCCCACAAGGAACGCCACGATGCTCACCACTGCCGCCAGCGCGTACACTCGCGGCGGTTGATAGCGCAGAAGAATCGTGTGGGTGCCTGCGGGCAACTGCACTCCCATGAGACCACAACTAACCCGCAAGACCTCGGTGGGTTGGCCGTCGATTTCTGCGCGCCAGAACGGATAGTAGCTCTCGGCGATGACCCCCAGACACGCCGATGGCGCCGTCAACTGGATGCGCACCAACTGCGCGTTCTCCCGTGTCAGTTGCACGTTTTCCAACGATACGGGTGTCCCTGCATTGACCGGCGGAAACGGCGAACTGTCCTCGCCATACACCCGCTCATACCTCTGCTCCTCGTCGATGGGCACTGCGTTCACGCTCGCCTCTTTCGCCTGCACCAGCGGCCAGTTTTTTGCCGAAAGGGCCAGCGCGATGGATGCCGATTTGCGAACGTCACCGGCGTAGAGGCAGGCGCGCGCGTACGCCGTCACGTAAGGCCGCGCGCTATCGTTGCGGAAGACGACGAAATCTTCATTCGTCGATACGGCGGCGTAGTTGCGGGACAGATCATCGAGAACCATCTGCGGCTGGGGAGCGCCGGGGTTGGCCATATCGAAGACGACATAACGCGCCCCCATCAAGTCGAGAAAGGCCCGATTCATAACAATGCGGTGATCCGGCAATTGGATGATCGCCTGTTGGTTCAGCAGTCCCGTGCCCAGCGGGCACATCCAATTGTAAAAGGCCTCGTTGATCTGTGGTTTGCCGCCCCACATCGGCCCGAGCAGGTGAAAGTATCGCCCGGAAAGCGAGTAGGTCTTGACCCAATCCGGATCTTTTTCGAGCGACTGGTACGCTGCCTGTAAATTCGTCAACGTGTGAGCGGGGACGCCATTGTCCCATGTCGGCTTCTGATATGGCCAGTAGTCGAGCAACAACAGCACACCGAGGCCCGCCACAATCTTCGGAGCGTGGGCCCGCCATTTTCCCGCCATGAGCACATCGGTGACGAAGAATCCCACCAGCATCGGCGCCAGAAATACCGCGGGCGTATCGTAAAAGACAAACGGCGCCCGGATTTCCTTGAAATACGGCAGCGTGGCCAACCATTGGAAACCCGGCACAAACAGGAAAACCGCCAGCGCCACACCGGCAATCATTCGTTTGCGCCCCGTGGTCAGTTTTCGTCGATAGAACATCACCAAGAATGCAATGCTCACCAACAGCCACGCCGACGCGACCCCGGATACCTTTTGCGACGAAAGCGCTTGCCATGTCGCCCAATTCGCCGTCCACACGCTGCTCAGTCCGGTCGCCAGCATCACACTCGCCAGCAACGACGCCACAAAAAACCAAAACGCCCGTCGCTCCACCCGACGTGTATTCCAAAGCACGGTGGCAACAATAATTGCCAGCAATACAATCCCCATGTATTTCTCGGGAGAGTCCATGCCCAGCGACATCAAGCGTTGCACGTGGTCGTATTCCGCCTGACTGCTTACGCGCCCGCCGTTGACCTGGATCCGCGAGATCACAACGCTGACAAGGTTGCTCGTGGCCGAGCCGTCGCGATCCACCAAGCCCAGCAAACTCTTGAAGGAGTAGCTTTTCTGCCAGGCGGCCAACGGATCGCCATAAAACAGCTTCACGTAGCCCGATTCCACAAAGCCCGGCACCAGCACCCACGTGCCCATCGCCAACCCCATGACCGCCAACAACCCGCACGTGCGGGCAGTCGACCGCCACTGTTGGCGTCGCGGCCACAACCAGTAGAGCGCGTAGCCAAACAAGAACAGGAACACGGTGAAAGCCTGCTTGTTGTCCGTCCACCACGCCAGCACGGCGACGAACGCGCACAGAAACGTATCCCGAAAGGTGTTGGCTTCGAGGGCCCGGGCCAGCGTCAGCCAGAGGAGCGGCATGAACGGAAAGAACAGGATGATGGTCGTGTGCTCTTGGCCCGCCGCGCGGATGATCTGTTCCGGGTGCAACAGGAATGCCACCGCCGCCAACGTCGCCGCCCAATCATGCTTCAGGAAATGCCGCGCGCAACAGTACATGGCCACTGCGCCCGTAAAGATCGCCAGCAGCGCCGTGAGTTTTCCGGCGGTGATGAGGTCGGTAAACATCGAGAAGAAGATCCACGGCAACAGATAGAAACCCCGGCCATGGTTGAGGCCGTAGCTCGACCCGCTCATGTAATACGGCGTCCACCACGGCAGGAAATGATGCTGGGAGATTTCTCGCTTGATGTCCCATACGCGCGAGGCCGAACCACTCAACTCGTGTTCGCTCAACCCCAGCGGCAACCAGTGCGCGCCGAGCCAGACACACCAAGCCAGCGCCACCGCCATCGTGACCCACAGCCCGAGATCAAGCCGCTTAGGGCTGAGCGTTGATGGCGCTTGCATGAGATTGATGTAGGAGTTGCCAGGCGGCAGCTTCCACGGATTCTAGCGGCAGGTCGCGGACGCAGGCGTAGTCAAGCCCGGCCGGACAGCTCAACGGTCGGCTGGAATAAGAGAAGCAGGGGCTGCAGGGCAACCCGCGGCTGACGATGACATGGGGCGTCCGCCAGGGACGCACCCAGGTCGGATTGGTCGGTCCAAAGACCGCCACGCAGGGCACCTTGCACGCCGATGCGACGTGCAGCATCCCGGAATCATTGCCGACGAACAATTGGCACCGTCGGAACACCGAAGCCACCGCGCCGATCGGCAGCCGACGCGCCACGGCAACAAAGCCGGGTTTTTTATGCACGGCGCTGCTCACCTTCTCGTCCAGTGGGCCCTCGAACAGCACAAACCGCATGGAAGGCTGGCGCTCGCTCATGCGTTCCATGAACCGGGCGAACTGGGTTGGCGGCCAGCAGCGGTTCTGCTGGTTCTTCATGGGATTGCAACTCGGGTGAATGCCGACCAACGGGGAGGCATCGGCCAGCCCGTGCTCGCTGAGAAATTCGTTCGCTTGGCGGGTTGACTCCGGAGTGCTCCGAAACCACAATTCATCGGCCAGACCGTGGACATCCTCACCGATCAGGTGCGCGGCCCAGCGCAGGTTCTCCTCGACAACGTGCAACTTCGGGTCCTCGCCGAACACCGTCTGATTCAGGCTTGGGAGGTTGAGGTGGGCCTGCCGTTGGTAGCGGAAGCCGATCCGCTCCCGCGCGCCAATGAAGCGCGCGACGGCATTGTATTCGATTCGATTGTGCGGGTACGGCAAAACGCTTACATCAAACCGCTCCTGGCGCAACCGCCACAGCTCCCGAAAAACACGGGCCTTGGAGCCACCCAAAAAATCCACGAACCGCACATCCTCGGTGAAGGCCTGCTCGCGCAGATATTCCGCCACGCTTCCGAACATGGTCAGGAGCGTGAGGCGAAACCGCCCAGGTTCCCCTGCCAATGTCGCAATCGACGGCGACGCCATAATCGCGTCGCCGAGACCCGAAAGACAAAAAATCAATACTCTTCGTTGCCGTTGATCGGACTGCATGGATTTATGTAGACGCCATTCGCTGCGCGTCGAATATAGTACCACGCTTCGGGTCGCCACGGCAAGAGGGGCCATTCTCAGGCGTCCGACAAGGAACGGGCGCACCGCGCCCTAGCTCGCGGCAATGACCGTTTCCTCGCGCAACGCGCTGATAACGATGCGTTCGATCTCACTAATGTCGAATGGTTTATTGAGCCAAGGGGCTCCAGACTGCTCCAAAAAGTTCCGCGAGGATGGGCTCACTGTGTCACCGGTGATGAAGATAATCCGCTCCTGCAAATGCGGATACCGTTCACTGATCGCGGCATAAAGTTTTTCCCCACTCATTTCTGGCATACAAATGTCGGAAATGATCAGGTCGTACTCGTTCGACGCCAGGCGCGACAGAGCCTCGGTGCCGTTGCAAGCTGAGTCTGTCTGATAACCCTTTCCATCCAGCGCCTGCTTCAATACGTCAACGATTCCCGGTTCGTCGTCGACGATCAGCAACCGCCGCCGCGGCGCATCGGGCTCACGCTCGCCGACGGACTCCTCCACTGGTTTCGGATGCACCGCGTCGGGACATTTCACCACGAGCAATTCGACGATAAACCGTGTGCCTTTGCCAGCCTTCGACTCCACCCGGATTTTCCCCTTGTGCTCCTCCACAATGCTGTAGCAGATCGACAAACCGAGTCCCGTCCCTTTGCCCGGACCCTTCGTGGTAAAGAACGGATCGAAGATCCTTTCCATAATCGCATCGGGGATGCCGGGCCCGTTATCCGCGACCACGATGCGGATCCGGTTGTCGCAATATTGGGTGGCAATCTCTACGATCCGTTTACCCGGACGGTTCTCTAACACCTGGATGGCGTTCGTGAGCAGATTGACCAACACCTGCTCGATCTGACCGGCGTCGGCCATCGTCGGCGGCAGGTCCTTGCCCAATCGGCGCACGATCTCGACCCTGGCGCGCTGTACCTGCATCTCGCGTGCCTCCAAGGAATCCACGACAATGCGGTTCACGTCCACCATCGTCATGTGCGGCTCGCGCGGACGCGCAAACGTCAACAGGTTGCGGACAATCTTCGCGGCCCGCTCGCTTTCGTGAAGGACCTTCTGTAAGTCCTTGCGCACCTTTTCGTCGAGGCTCTTGTTCTTCATGAACAGTTGCGCGTATCCCATTACCACCGCGAGTGGATTGTTCAATTCATGGGCCACGCCGGCCACGAGTTGGCCGAGCGCCGACAGTTTTTCCGCCTGCCGCAATTGTTGCTCCATTTTCTTGCGGGTAGTAATTTCCCGAGCGTTGATCTGGAGTACCGGCTGCTTGTGACAGTCCACCAGCGTCACCAATCCCTCACAAAGCACCTGTTCCCCTTCTCCGCGCGTAATCTGGATTTCACCTGCCGCATCGAATAGCGCTTCCACCCGCTTCTTGTTCTCTAACAGGCTCTCCGTGCAATCGGGTAGCTGCGGGCAAAGCGTACGCAAGGGCCGGCCAACCAACTGGTCCGCTTTGCACGTTGTCAGCCCTTCGGCGGCGGGGTTCGCCTGAACAATCTGAAGCGTCGCGATGTCGACCAGAAAGATTGCATCACATGTAGAAGCGAAAAGCTGCTGGTATTTCTGCCCGGAGATCTGCAACTCCTGCTCCAGCGCCCGGCGTTGCGCGGCGCCGTTGTGACATTCCTGCAGCAACGCGTCCTGGCGCGCACGCGCCTGTTCCAACGCCAACGCAATCAGCCCCACAGTCACGCAGAAGGCAAGGACGGCGGACACGATGTATTCCAAGGCGCCCAATGCCGGCTCCCAAGCGATCAGCCAGTGGAAGATACATTGATGCAGTGACCACAATAGCAAACTGACGCAGAGCACACGCGCCCCCGTGTGTTCTTTCCATTCCTTCGCGTGAAGTATTGCGACAGCCAGGCCCGATAATCCCAGCAACACAAATGTCGGAGAGTTGATCCAGACGCGGTTTCCCGCCACGGAACGAATCGCAAAGCTCCACACCAGCATGATCAGCGATCCGACCCCCAGTTCCTGATCGGACCGCACGCGATTGGCCAAATGCAACGCCCCCCAAACCATACATAACGCGCTGACGCCCACGCAGGCCCGCCCCAACGTTGCAAGGATCGCGAGGTCTGGCCGTTCGTCCAACCCCAGCGCCGTCGCCAGATACATCGAGTAGTAAAGCCAGGCGACCGCCCAAAATCGATAACATGCCTGCCGTGTGTGAAGGTTCAGATAGGCGAGCACGACCACCACCAACCATGTGCTGAACACCGCCAGCGCCAGCGCGACCCTCAATCCGTCGGGCGGAAAGGTCGCGCTAACGAACGCGATGACGTTCGCCAATAAACTCTCGATCATAAATGCTCTCGCACGGTCCGACGCTCGATTGCCACGGGCAATCCAGATGTCGTAACCTCTAGAAAGCACGAAACTTGCCACGGAAACTGTCACCGTCCAGACCGTTGAGCCACAGGCTGGGAAGTCGCCGTGTAAACATCGCGCGTTTCCTGAAAACCCGTGCAAATCCTTGATTACCAAAGTCTCGCGACGACGGCCCGCCGCGCGTTGACGGACGCGCGCGCGTTGCTATAATCCAGCCACGGAACAAACATATGAATTTTTCTGTCACCACTTCCTCCGCCCTCTCTCAAAAGCAACCGGCCGCCGTTTTGTTCGCCTTCGAGAAGCAACGCCTTGACGGGCCCGCCGCCTTCAAGAACCTGCTCCGTCACGTCGGTCCCAAAGAGTTTCGGGGAGCCGAGCGCCAGATCTTCCTCCTTCACTCGGCGGGCAAACTCGCGCCGCAACGCATCCTGCTCGTCGGTTTGGGCAAACGGGACAAGTTCACCACCGAAACCCTGCGCCGCGCCATGGGGATCGCCGCCAAAAAACTCCGTGACCTCGGTGTCGAGCGCGCCGCCGTGCAGGTGGCGGGCGACGTTGGCGATTCGCTGGGGGCCATCGTCGAGGCCGCGATCCTCGCGACGTACCAGTTCCGTCAGTTCAAACCGGATGACGACGGTGATGCGACGGAATTGAAGACGCTCACACTTTGTCTTCCCGCATACGCCGACCTGAAGGCAGCCAGGAAAGCTGCCGCGGACGCACAGATTGTCGCCGAAGCGACCAATTACGCGCGCGAAATTGGCAACCTGCCCGGCAACGTCGTTACGCCCCAAGTCATGGCAGACTACGCCCGCAAATTGGCAGACGATTCGGGTCTGGTGTGCACCGTGTTCGCCAAAAAAGAACTGGAGGCGGGCGGTTTCGGCGGATTGCTGGCCGTCGGTGGCGGCAGCGCGAATGAGCCGCACTTGATCGTCCTCGAATATTGCGGCTCCAAAGACGCCACGCCCATTGCGCTCGTCGGAAAAGCCATCACGTTCGATTCCGGCGGCATTTCGATCAAGCCGTCCGACAAGATGGACGAAATGAAGTTCGACAAGTGCGGCGGCGTCGCCGTTCTGGCGATTATGAAGGCCATCGCCCAATTGAAGCTGCCTCTCAATCTCATCGGCGTCATTTCTTCCGCCGAAAACATGCCCGGTTCCACGAGCTATCGTCCGGGTGACATCGTGACCAGCTACCGCGGGGCGGACAAGCGGGCCGTCACCATCGAGGTGCTCAATACCGACGCCGAAGGCCGCATCGTACTCGGCGACGCTCTCGCCTACGCGCGCGAACGCGGCGCGAAGACCATCATCGACTTCGCCACCCTCACCGGCGCATGCGTCGTGGCTCTCGGCAGTATCGCCGCAGGTCTTCTGGGCAATGACGATGCGCTCCAAGAGAAAATTCGCGCGTCGGCTGATCGCACTGGCGACCGGGTCTGGCCGTTGCCGTTGTGGCAGGAGTACAAGGACAAGATCAAAAGCGACGTGGCCGACATCAAGAATACCGGGGGCCGCTACGGCGGCGCCATCACGGCGGCGGCGTTTCTCGCGAAGTACGTCGGCGACACGCCCTGGGCCCATCTGGACATCGCGGGCACGGCTTGGACCACGGAAGAGCTTCCCTATCTGACCAAGGGGGCGACGGGTTTTGGCGTGCGACTAGTGGTTGACCTGCTCCGCCGCTGGAACTGACGGACGGGCGGACGTACGCCCTTTCCACGCGCCGACGACGAATATCACCACCACAGCCACGCTCAGCAAAAAAAAGCCGACGACCAGCACATTTTCCTTAAACTTTCGGCTGGGATTCATACAATATGTGAAGTTAAGGCGAGCACCATGGCGAACACAATGACGCAAATCGATCTCCCAGGCGTCAAGAAGCTCAAGAGCGGCAAGGTGCGCGAGGTCTTCGATCTGGGAGATTCGCTGCTCTTCGTTGCCACCGATCGTATCAGCGCGTTCGATGTCATACTCCCGAACCCCATCCCCGAGAAGGGCCGCGTCCTCACCGCCCTGAGCGAATTCTGGTTCGGCAAGACCCGGCACATTGCCGAGAATCATTTCATCACGGGTGAATTTGAGAGAACTGTAGCGGCGGTCTACGACCGCCGTCGGGATTCGGCGCTTCATAGAAGCGCCGCTACACCGGATTTCGAATCGCTGCGCGGTCGTTCGATGCTCGTGCGCAAGTGCCAGCCGTTCCCCGTCGAATGCGTCGTGCGTGGTTACCTCGCCGGTTCCGGGCTGAAAGAATACAAGCAGTCTCGAACGGTCTGCGGGATCAAGTTGCCGGACGGGCTTGTCGAATCCAGCCAACTCCCCCAACCCATCTTCACGCCCGCGACCAAGGCCGAGACCGGCCACGACGAGAACATCGATTTCGACCGCTGCGCGGAGATCCTCGGCAAACCGCTCGCGGAGAAAGTGCGTGACACCTCGCTCGCCCTCTACAGTTACGCCCGGGATTATGCCGCCACGCGCGGCATCATCATCGCCGATACCAAGTTCGAGTTCGGGTTGTTGGAGCGCCCCGACACGCCGACGCACTCCAAACTCATCCTCATCGACGAAGCACTGACACCGGACAGTTCCCGCTTCTGGCCGGCCGACGGCTACGCGCCCGGCAAACCCCAGCCGAGTTTCGACAAGCAGTTCGTCCGCGATTACCTCGAAACCCTCGATTGGGACAAGACACCGCCGGGACCGGTCCTGCCCGACACGGTCATCCGCGAGACCACCGAAAAATACCTCGAAGCGCTGACCCGACTGACGGCCTGAAGCCACGGCAGATTGTTGTTACTTTTAGGGGTCCAACACGGCTCGAATCATCGAATGGACGAGCAAGAACCCCCAAACGAAGCCAATTCCAGCAAAACGAAGCCATGTGACAAAATGGCGCACTTTGGCTCCTAACACCTTTGCCCTCATGCAAATACACACTCTCTAACACCCAGGAAAATTGGCTTCGTTTGGTAATTTTACATATATGGGGTTATCCCCCCTCCGCGATTGTTTGACCCCGTTTCGAGGTTTACCCCGATTTCGAGGTCGGGGCCGTCGTTTCCGCTCGGAGGGTCGGGCTCCCGCACGACCGTTAGCTGTAGCGGTGTCCCATCCCCGTTTCCCCTATGTCAAAGATCAAACAACCGCCCGACCGTAGCACCCCTTCCCCTTGAACGCCCAGCGTCTTCGTCCCTCTATCTATGTCAAAGATCGATTTTGACAGCCTATAATATCGGAACGCCGATAAGCCGGTCAAGCCAAATTATCGATCTTCCCTGTCCCCGTAGCACCCCCTGCGTCGGCGCGATATTGAACCGGGGTTCGTTGTAGCCGCGAATCTCATTCGCGGGCCGTCCCTCGTCGTTGTAGCCACGCCGCTCTGTCGGCGTGCTCCCGGTCGTCTCCCCCACCCCCCAGCCCCGCCCGCTTGTCCGCCCGCCAATTTCAAGCGGAGACGACCCGCGCGGCAGGCTTGCTTGGATACCAACCCACTTGTGCACTACCAGTTCAAACTACAGGTTGATGGAGGCACCGGCGTGAATCGCGGCCTGGTTAACATCAAAACGAGACACATCTTCCGCGAGTACATGGTCAATTGGTGGACTCTCCGGAATATTAGTGACGAATTCGATTCTGCCGAAGTGCCATGCCACCTTGAATACGAGCCGCCAGAACCGGGACAAAGGCGGACACTGATCGAGCAGTACTACCATGCTGTCGACTGGTCGAATTGGAGGGATGTAAAGAAGGTCTTGAAGGTTTACGAGAGTGTACTGCAGAGTGTCCTAGAAACGGAGGAGTTGACGAACTCGCCACAGCTCACAACGACGCGACGGCGCGCGGGATCCTGAATGAAGTTGAGGTGATGCGCGGAAAGAATCCGAAGTCTCCCGAGTGGGAGGCGGCACTCTTGGACAAAGTTAAGGAGAGAACGCACCTGCTAGTGTTGTGTCCCATAAATAGC
>PLTX01000019.1 GCA_003164675.1 Verrucomicrobiota bacterium
AAGCGCCATTCCCCGTTTGGGAACAGCTTATCTCCTCGGATCGGGTACACGTCGAGCATGCTGTCGCGAAAAGCACAATACAGCCTGTCCAATGCGAAGGCATACTTCGAGGAACACCTGTCCACAGGTGATTATTACAGCGAAGGGGTAGCCGTCGCGGGACGGTGGTTTGGCAACGCCACAGAATCTCTCCATCTCTCGGAATCAGTCAAACGTGACGAGTTCCTGCATCTCTGTGACAACCTGGACCCGCGCACCGGTAAACTCCTCACGCAACGGCTCAAAACCACCCGCAGTGAGGTCAACGATGACGGAGAGGCGCGTACCGTGGCCAACCGTCGAGTATTCTACGATTTCACCTTCTCTCCACCCAAGTCGGTCTCAATCGCTGCATTCATCGGCAATGACAGCCGCATCGTGGACGCTCATGACCGTGCCGTACGCGTGTCACTGCAAGAACTGGAGCGGTTAGCGGCGACCCGCGTACGTGCCAAGGGCAGCATGTCAGACCGACACACTGGCAACCTTGCTTGTGCTGTGTTTCGGCACGATACGTCCCGCGCCTTGGACCCGCATCTGCACAGCCACTGCGTTGTGTTTAACGCGACATTTGATCCGGTGGAACGTCGCTGGAAGGCGTTGCAGACCTTGGAGATGGTACGTGCAAGGAAGTACGTTGAGAACGTCTATTACCACGAATTGGCCCGCGAACTCAGGGCATTCGGCTACAACCTGAAACACAATGCTCGCGGTGACTTTGAAGTCCAGGGAGTTTCTCCAGAACTCTGCCAACGATTCTCGAAACGTCATCAGGAAATCGACGAGAAGACGCGCGAATTGCTGGCCAAGAAACCGCATCTCGCGAAGGGCAATGTACCAGAAATCCGTAACAGCATCGCCCAAAGCGAACGGCTGCGGAAGATCAAATCGGTTCGGCTGGAGGAGCTGAGGAGTCTCTGGACACGCCAAATCTCCCCCGCTGAGAAAGAGGCCGTCGCATCGTTGAAGCATGGTGCATCAGTCAACCCCGGCAACCGCGTCGCAGGCAATGCCCTGGCCGCTGTCGCTTGGGCCGAAGAACACCTGTTTGATCGCCACCCTGTGGTGCCAGAATACGAGCTTTGGCGGCATGCGTTGGAACATGCACGCGGTGAGAATATCACCGTGGAACAAGTGCGCAACATCACTCAAAGCAGAGGGTATATCCGCGATGAACGTACCCCACACCTTGTTACGAGCAAGGCAGCCCTGGAGCGAGAATGGGACATCGTATGTCTGGCCAAGTCTGGGATCAGACAGTTTCGTCCATTGGGCGATGCCCAGTCGATCGGCAACGCCAGCCTCAATTCAGAACAGCGAACGGCTGTCGAGCACATCTTGAGTTCCCGCAACTTCCTTACGCTGTTTCGCGGCGGCGCGGGCACGGGGAAAAGCTATGCCCTGAGAGCTGTCGGCGATGGCTTGCAAAGAGCGGGGCATCACATCCACGTCATCGCGCCGCAACGACAGCAGGTCATAGGTTTGGAACAGGATGGGTTCAGAGGAGTTCAGACTGTGAGCGAATTCCTCGTGAGAAAGCCAATGCCAGAGGGAGCCGTTGTCCTCGTGGATGAAGCCGGCCAAATCGGAGGCGAGCAGATGCAGCGGCTTCTTCGCTACGTTCGCAGCGGGCATGGTCGTCTCATTCTCTGTGGCGACACCCGGCAACACGGAGCAGTGCAAGCATCCGACGCACTTTGGGCCATCGAGAAGTACTCGGGCCTGAAGGCGGCTGTCCTGAACGAGATTCGCCGTCAAGACCCGGCGAAGGCCAAGACCCCGACCGAGCGGCGGCAGATTGAAGAGTACCGGCAGGCCGTTCGCGAGGCATCCGAGGGGAACCTCAGTAAATCATTTGATCGTCTGGACAAGCAATCGGCAATCATCGTGTGTTCGCCCTTCGACCAGCAGGACAAACTCGCGGAGTGTTATGTCAACCTCACTGGCAAGGGACATTCGGTTGTGGTCGTTTCGCAAACCTGGTCGGAAATTCACAAGGTCAATGATCGTGTGCGGGCGGCACTTAAGTCCCGTCATCAGTTGGGCGACGAAGAACATACGGTCACAGCGCTCGAATCTGTCGATTTGACCGACGCTCAAAAACGTGACCCACGGTTCCATACCGACAAAACAGTCTTCGTGTTCAATCAAGATACCGCCGGGTTTCGCAAGGGCGAGACAGGTCGTCTGAGGGGCATCACGGCGAAGGGGCTTGTGGTCGAAGGTGAGAAGAAGATTCGTGTCATCCGATTCCAGCATCTGTCTCGCTTGGCCTTCTGCCAGCCACGTGAGTTGGCTCTTGCCTTTGGAGATCGCCTACAGTTGAAAGCCAATAGCAGGGCCGCGCGTGGACAACGCTTGGTGAACGGCGAACTGGTCACCGTGAACAAGGTTCTGGCCGACGGACGAATCAAACTTCAAGACGGAAGGGTTCTCGGAAATGACTACCGCCGTTTTGTTCGTGGTTTCGCCATCACGTCGTATGCCTCGCAAGGCAAGACAGTGGATTACGTCCTGTTTTCCGACTCGACCGTCAAGGCCGCGACCAACCAGCAGCAGTGGTATGTCACGATTTCGCGGGGACGCAAGGGGATACGGATTTTCACCAGCGACAAGGAGCAACTACGGGAAAACATCTGCCGGTCGGGTGACCGCGAATTGGCCTTGGACATGGCTTGGGCGCTCCGGCAAGGGATGGACGTGAGCCTGGGCATCGACCAAACACACGGCATCGGACGATCATCTTCCGTTTGAGGAGACGTATGAAACCAACCCAAAGTAAAGACGCACCGGCGGGTAACCTGCCGAACGAAACGAAGCAACCCGAAGTCGCACGGCTCGCACTGAGCCGGAAAGAAGCTGCCAGTGCCTTGGGAGTCAGCGTCCCGACTTTGGATCGGCTGGTGCAACGCGGATTGCTCCGACCGAGTCGCGCGCTACGTCGCCCACTATTTCCCGTGACCGAAATCGAACGATTCCTCCGCGAAACGTCCGGCCCGATCACATAGTGAAGAGAACGGCACTTCAGGATTCACCAAAACTTTCGCTGGTCGCTCATCTGTCAGAAGCGATCTCACAGTGTCACCCTGACAGAAATGTTGTAACCCAATGTTGTAACCCGACGGCCGATTTTGTGATGTTTCGTGATGACATGGGATTTCATACGATTGCCCTACAACCTTGGCACACATTGGGTTGGCAGCCGATAGCTAAAGGCGAGAAAAACTGGCTAAAACTGCCCTTTAGAATTATGAGTCCCCTGCTCTACCACTGAGCTACCCTGGCACACCGAGCCGAATCATGTTGCCGCCCTGAACCAAATCGGGGCTGGCACCAAAGGCGGGGTAAGATTAGCGAAGCCGGGCGGAATTTCAATCTTCTGTTTTTCAGCCACCCGCGATCTGATGAGTGCGGCCAAGAGCGGAGCGGGCGAGCCTTCGGTGGGCTGGGCGTGGGCAAGGCAATTGTCGCAGTCGGACAAGTCGATGTACGCGTCGATTGTCTGCAGAAGAGTAGACGCAAATGGGGAACCTCTGCTGAGGGTGTGGGCTGTCGAGGCCCGCAATTCTGGGTGGGGGTGAGTCTTCTATCGTGGGTTATGGACGCGACGGCGGCGTCATCGGCCCGTCTGAACTGCCCGCAGTCGTGCCAGCGCGTTCTTGGCCGGGGTAAAGTCCGGCCGGAGCTTCAGGGCCTGCTCGTAGTGCTGTATTGCCTCCGGCTCCCTTCCCGCTTGCTCCAAAGCGATCCCGAAATTGTAGTGCGCCTCGGCAAAATCGGGCTTGATCCGCAGGGCCTGCTGGTAGTGGGTGATGGCTTCCTTGATCTTACCCGTTTGCGCCAAAACGATCCCCAGATTGGAGTGCGCCTCGGCGAGATCGGGATTGATCCGCAGGGCTTGCTCGTCGTGTGCGATGGCTTCCCGCACATTGCCCACTTGCTCCCAAGCCATTCCCAAGGCGCAGTGCGCCGCGGCGTAATCGGGCTTGATCCGCAGGGCCTGCTGGAAATGGGTGATGGCTTCCTCGATTTTACCCGTTTGCGCCAAAGCGATCGCCAGATTGTAGTGCGCCTGGGCGGAATTGGGCTTGAGATGCAGGGCCTGCTCGTACTGCTCGACGGCGTCCTGAAATCTGCCTAATCGATCCAACACGCGCCCCAGAGTGTTATGCGCCATGTAGAGTTGCGGCGCAATTTCGACCTCCCGTTGCGCGTATTCCAACGCCTCACGGGCCCTCCCTTGGTCCAGCAACGCCACCGCGAGTGTCCAGTTGAATTCCGAGTCCGGGAACTGTGCCAACACGGCTCGGCACAGCGTCTCGTCGTTGCGCCGCTCGGGTATCAGGTTGTGCGTGCTTACTCCGAACACACACAATTGGCCCGCCAACAAGACGGTCAGCGCGACACGAGCGACCGTCGTCGAACGCCGCCACAACCACACCGCCCCTCCGCCACCCAACAGCAGCGGCGGCAGCATCGCCATGTACGCGTACCGCGGCGCCACCGCCTGTGCACCCTCTTGTATCAGCCCGGAGACGGGAAGAACCAACATTAAGTACGCCCCCCACCCTGCCGCCAGCATTGGCCTGCGTCTTCTTTCAATGACGACCACCGCCGTAATCATGACAACACTGAGCACCGACGCGAGAACCGGCCACTGATCGAGTGAAAGCCTTGATTGGAGCGGGTAGTATGGCGACAAAGGCACCGGCCAGACAAGTTTCCACAGGTAAAACGTCAGACTGTCGAACGCAAGAAACACACGCTTTGAGAGCGGGATCGCTGCCAACGAAAAAATCTGGCCCGTCTGTGACTTGGTGATTAGCGTCGCCAGGCTCGCCGCTACCGCAATGACAATCATCGCCGCCTTCTCCCACATCAACCGGCTCCAACCCAATTGCTTGTGGCGCCGCAGCGGGTAGTAATCGATCGCCAGCATCACGAACGGCAGCGATATCGCCATCGGTTTGCACAACAGCGCGGCGACGTACAACCCCCATACCACCCAACGACGTGCGCCCGTAGCGTATGCCCACACGCTCCCGATTCCAAACGTCGTGCACAGCAGTTGCGTCCGTCCCGAAACCCACGCCACCGACTCCACTTGCAACGGATGAATCGCGAATACCACCGCAACCCACAAGGCCAGCGTCAGCCGCTCGCCACTGCTCAAGGATGTCGCGCCCAAGAGCGTCCACAGGAACCCGAACACGAGCGCCGCATTGAGTGCGTGCACCACTACGCTGGCCGTATGGTGGCCCGCCGCGTTCTTTCCCCAAATCTGGTAGTCCAGAACGTGGGACAACCGCACCAAAGGGTGGTAGTAGGAATCCGTGCACGTAAACGCCCATTTCACCGCGCTCCACGTCAGGCCGTTCAACCGCACCGACTGCCGCAAGTACTCCACATCGTCTCCTGCCAGGAACTCGCCATGGACGCTCGGCCAATACAGCCACAGCACGCCTGCGAAAATCGCAAGCCCGAATCCAACCAGCTTCGTGCGGCTGATGCTCATTCAAATCAGGAACGATGGGTTCTGACGGGAACAATCATAAGGCATGCGTCGGGGGAATCAAGAACACTAGAACCACAAGAGTTCAAACCGGAAGGTTCGCCAATCGCCCAACGCGGGGAGGCGCTCGGAACGGTTCGGTGTGGTAGTTGTTGGTCACGCGGCGTCAAGCGCAGTTGGTCGGTATGGGCGAAATGCGGCGAGCATAGCGGTGGGGATAATCGGATATTATATTGTCCGCTACGAAGCAGCGCGAAACTTGCGCCAGCGGATGACCGACAACACCGTCAGCCATCAAAGGCATCTTCCAAACTTGGAGAGATGTCGGACTATGTATCTGGGGCAAACTCTCGATTTCTCGTCCTGCCTAATGGAAAACCCCAGATGTTGTGAGTATACGGCTTTGGTAATAGCGTCTTCTGCCGTCATCCCGAACGCCGTATCTTCGAGAGGACCGATCCGGCTTAATCGCTCTCCAGCAGTCTTTGCCCACCAAAACCCATCCGTTATCCAAACACCTACCTACAGAAACCATTTGGCATACGAGACTTCGGCAGGCAATGTTGGCAAGCCGAATGCTTATTCTGGAAGCACGAGCTATGCATACAGAACTCGTATACAAGGAAATTGCTAATGGGTAAGCGGGGTCTGAAGAGAACCATACGAAAACTTTACCGAGCACTCCGATCGCGAAAGGGCCAAAGTCTGGTCGAATACTCGCTGATTCTGGCTCTTATTGCCATCGTGGCAATCACGGTTTTAAGGGGCCTCGGCAAGCACGTAAACAACACGTTGTCGTCGATCAACGCAAACCTGCCGTGAGTTGGAGGAAAGGCATAATTATGCCCCATATGAATTGCCACGCTGTCAAACGGGATAGCCAGGGTTTTACCCTGGTTGAAATAATGATTGTAGTCGCCATCATCGGGTTGCTGGCAGCTCTGGCAGTTCCCGGCTTCGTGAAATCCCGCAAACAATCACAAGGGCGACGCATCATGAATGACGCCCGGCAGATGGATTCAGCAGTTGACCAGTGGGCGATGGAGCTCGGTAAGAAAGATGGCGATAACATCGACACAGTGGGTGCTGCGACCTACTTGAAAACGGCATGGAAGTCGAACGACCTGCTTGGCAACCCCTTCCAAATCAGCACGGTTGGAACGAGCCAAGTCGATATCTCGACGACCACCAAGTCCGCCTTGACGGGCGTGGGGATTGATTGGGGGGTTTACTAATCAATGTCCCCGCGCTTGTTTCCTCGGCACCGCCATCAACTTGCCTGATCCGCTGTCCTTTTGTATCCGGCTCACGGAGCATGTCCCGTGTGACAGGCGAGACTGTGCCACCTTGGCGTATTCCCTGAGACGGATACGATTCATCCGCGCCAATGCTGCGGGTGAGGGAAAGGAGTCGAGAGGAGAATTGGGGCGGCACTCCACGCCTACGAACCCGACAATTCCCGCGAACGTTTTTCGGCGGCCCGCATCGCTTCGGCAAATATCTCCACCAACTTGCGCTCGGTCATCACTTTCAACGCGGCTTCGGTCGTGCCGCCCGGTGAAGTCACCTTGCCGCGCAACGACTCGGGTTCCTCTCCGCTTTCCACCAAAAGCTTTGCCGCCCCGTAGACGGTTTGCGTCGCCAGCTTCTTCGCCAGGGCTTTGTCCAACCCGGCGGCGATCCCCCCATTGATCATCGCCTCGACCACGTAATACACATACGCCGGGCCGCTCCCGCTGAGCGCGGTCACCGCGTCGATGAACTTTTCCTCGATGCGCACGCAAATGCCGACCGCGCCGAGGATTAATTCCGCCGTCACCAGATCGTCGTCGGTCGCCTGCGCCCCCTTCGCCACGCCGGCGGCTCCCGCGCCAACCAATGCAGGCGTGTTCGGCATCACGCGCATCACACGCGTCCCCTCCCCCAGTTCGCGTTCGATCCGCGCCGTCGTCACGCCGGCCGCAATCGAGATCACCAGCTTCCGCTTGGACATGGCCGGTTTGAAACCGGCCAATACCTCGCCCATTTGTTGGGGCTTTACGGCCAGCACCACAATGTCGGCAGCCTTCACCGCCGGAAGGTTGTCGTCAATCGCCCGCACCCCAAACGTCTTCATCAAGAATTCGCGCCGTTCCGCTCGCACGTCGGTGGCGATAATTTGCGACGGCACAACCGTCCGCCCGGCGAGCAGGCCGCGGATCAATGCCTCGCCCATGTTGCCCGCGCCGATAAACGCGATCGTTTTATTCTGAAGGCTCACGTCGTTTTCGTTCTCCAAAAATAGCCGTGCCGATGCGCACCAGGGTCGCTCCCTCCTCGATGGCCACCTCAAAATCGTGGGACATGCCCATCGAAAGGTCCCGCAGACCGAGCGCATCCCGAAGCTCCCGCAGCCGGCGAAAATACGGTCGCGCCTCCGCGGCTTCTTTCGTGTACGGCGCCACCGTCATTAGCCCCCGAACTTCCAGGCGCGGCAACTGATTGATGGCTTTGAGGGTGGACTCCAAATCTTCCGGCTTCAAGCCAAACTTGCTGGCTTCGCCCGAGACGTTTGCCTCGAGCAGGATGGCTTGCGTCTTGCCGGCGCGTTCGGACCACTTGTTCAATTCGTCAGCCAGTTTCAGGCTGTCCACCGAATGGATGACTTCGAACAAGGCCACGGCATCGCGGGCCTTGTTGGTCTGCAAGTGCCCGATCAGATGCCAGCGCGCGCGGCTCGATACCACGGGGATTTTTGCCTTTGCCTCCTGGACCTTGCTTTCGCCGAAAATCGGCTGGCCAGCCGCAAGAGCGGCTTCCACATCTCCCGGCAGAATCGCTTTACTCACGGAAATCAGCACGATGTCCGATCGATCTCGACCCGCCCGTTCGGCGGCCACCCGAATTCGCTGATCGATCACTTTGATGTTGTCTGCAATAGCACTCACGTCTAGATTGTACCGAGAAGACGGTCTGTATCGCAAGACGCGGCTGCACGCAAACCATGATGCGCGGTGGTGGAGCGGTTTATATTGTGAGTGCGGTAACAACGAAAGCTTGCGCACGGCCTGAGAACAACTAGAATCGACGCTTCGATGCCGGATTCATCAAAGCTGGGGCACTTTAACCTGCTGGAAGAAATCGCCCACGGAGGCATGGGCACCGTCTTCCGTGCCTTTGATCCGACGTTGAACCGCGAGGTGGCGATCAAAGTTCTGCGCGGGGAACTGGCGCGCGATCCGAAGTTCCTGAATGACTTCCTTCAAGAAGCGCGTTCCGCCGCCGCCATCAGCCACCCCCATATCGTCCAGGTTTATTTCGTCGGTGAAGAGAAAGCCCAGTACTACATCGTGATGGAATTGCTCAAAGGACGGACCATCCGCGAGATCATCGAGAAGGACGGCCCCATACCCGAGGAGCGAGCGTTGGAACTGGCCATCGAAGTCGTGGAAGGATTGCGCGCCGCCTACAAGAACAAGATGATTCACGGGGATATCAAACCCGCCAATATTTTCATCACCGAGGACACAGGCGCGAAGATTTTGGATTTTGGTCTGTCGAAGTTGGCCAATGTCGAAGTGGCGCGTACGGACGGCATCTGGGGTTCGCCCTATTACATTTCCCCCGAACGCGTCGGCCAAAAAGCGGAAGATTTTCGCAGCGACGTGTACAGCCTGGGCGCCACATTGTTCCAGATGTTGACCGGACATCCGCCGTTCGAAGCGGACACGCCCGAGGAACTGGCTGCCAAACGGCTCAATGAGAAACCGCCGCTGTTAGGCGACCTGAACCCGAACCTCACGCGTAAGACCGAGGAAGTGGTCAACAAAATGCTCAACAAGAGCATCTTGTTGCGGTACCGGGATTACGACGCGTTGCTGGAGGACTTGAAGGATGCCAAGACCGAGGCGACCGCCAAACGTCTCGGCGTCGATTTGCATCCGGTGCTCCAGCCGCCGCCGCCCGAGCCGGAGGCAGTGCGACCGAAGTCTCCCCTGCCGTTGGTGGTCACAGCCGTCGCGGTTGTCTTGGTGATCGTCGGCATTCTGGCGTTCTTCTTCTGGCCACGCGCGCCGCATACGCCGACCCCAGCCCCGACACCAGTGTTGCAAACCCCGACGGCAACCACAACCCCGACTCCGCCACCTGAGCCGCCGCCACCGCCACCACCACCGCCGAAGCAACTTCCCAAGCCCGTAGCGCGCATTTACAGCGTGGAATTTACGACCATGGCTCCGGACGCCCGCATCGTCAGTCTGGCCGGTGAGCTTAACAAGTGGAGTCCAATCGCCACTCCCATGCACAAGCGACCCGATGGGACTTGGGCAACCACGCTGCAACTCCCGTCAGGGCGGTACCAGTACAAATTCATCGTGAACGGCAAATGGATCCCCGATTCCGAAAATCCGATGTTGCAGGAGGATCCCTACGGCGGCACTAATTCGGTGGTCGTGATCGGCCAATAGTGGTGACGGTAAATTCGCATTTGGTTGAATTCGTCGAACACTGCAACCGCCAGGCGCATTTCGAATGCCCATGACGTGCTGCAAGAATTCAGGTCGATCACCCGTAGCGAGCGGCGTCGCATCTACAGAAGTATGGGCCGATGTGGTCGATCCACGGAAACCTGTTCTTCTTCCTGATGCGAATCCTTTGGGGTCTGGGACTACCGATGGTGCTGGGCTTGCTCGTGCTGCAGTGCGCGCAACAAAAATCCAATCAGTCGGCCACGGGCCTGTTGTACCTGATGGAAATCAGCGTGCTGTTCAGGGAACTGTTTGCCGCGTGTCTGCTGATCTGACCAAACGATGGGCAGCGCGTGGTGCTTGCGCCGTCAACGCGCCCCGTGGTAGACTTCGCCCGTGATATTGCGCCGGGACGTAGCGCAGTCTGGTAGCGCACTTGCATGGGGTATCAAAAAAGGCTTTTGCCCCGGTTAGCAATCGTTAGCTTTCCCAATGTTTACGGGCTTTTTTGCACTTTTGCGTTTGCCCGGTTTAGCCCAAATATGCCCCAAAAACAGCAACCAGTATCAAATGGCAGTATCAAATGGACACGAAACAAGAAACCCCACTGAGGATAACAGAAAGAGTCACTTCCCCTATGCAAGTCTGAAGCGGGAGCGAAGGGCTTTCTTGAGCGCCATTTGATACTGTTTTGCTGCCGAAGTCGTGGTTCTCCGCTGATGATGGATATTTCTGTTCAACCCCATTTGATACTGGTTTGCTGTTTCCCAAGACCGCCGCGCTCATGTTCGCACGGTGTGTCGTTGCAAAGGCAGTTGCAGGCCGCGATTGATGCGGAATTTGCGATCTGATCACTCCTTGTACTCGTCGTTAGTGGCGAGTTGTTTGACCTGACGGCGTTTATTCGCCATACGTGACGAGTTCGAGTCACTTTCTCTTGCGACAGTATTGCTGGTTGAGTTCATCTTGAACTTTTTCCACACAGGCGATCCAGCCCCGAACGGTCTCGCGACTCAGTGACTTTGCCTGTTGATGACCACGACCTCGGTGCTCGCTGCGGTCGGCTTGATGCACAATATGATGGCGGCGGTTCATAAGGGAGGCCAGTTGCGGAAGCAAAGGCTCAAACGGAGTTTTGCAGAAATCAACCCGCGTCAGGAACGCACAGAATTCCTCGACACTGTTGTAACTCACGCGGTCGAGGTGGGCTTCCACCGAGCGCACAATCACCTCATGAACCGTCTGGCCACGGTGGCCGACCAGCTTGCCCAGGAAAAACTTCTCCGGTCGTCCGTGTCGTGCGGTGCCCACCAGCGGGATTTCATTCATGACATCTTCGCTGGCGAAGGGCAGCAGTTCCCTTTCGATTGTCCGGCACATGTCCTCGAAGGTGGCATGGAGAAGCACAACGCTGGCGCGCAAAACGTCTGTCGCCTGAACAGCCTTGCGGCCTTTGCCCTTGGAATCAGGGTGTGATTCGTAAACGCAAACCAGATTGTTCACCCGGTTCAGGTTCTCATTGTACCGATTCAGAAGATCAACGTTCCACGGCATGGCCTGCCAGCGTCATTATTGTAACGAACCCTGCACGACACACGTGTCATGCGAGCCGTCAAGTTTGTCTGCGCTACGACCGGCCCCTCGGAATCGAACGGGGCTTCTTGGCTTTTTTCGTCTTCCGCCTGCGCCACTTTGGGGCGGTGGATCTTCGGGGTTTCAGCAACTCCTCGATCACAACAATGAGTTCTTTGGTCGGGTCGATCTTGGGAAGCAGTTCCGGCCAATCCACGCCCAGTACCCTGGCAATGAACAGCAACTCGTAGTCCTTGATGTACACGAGCCGGGCTTCGATCCTGCCGACTGCTTCCCGGCTTTTGTCGAAGCCCCCCAGTTGCAGTTTTTCTGAGAGTGTCTTCTGCGACCAGCCCTTCGAGACACGTATCTTTTGAACCTGCCGTCCGATAAGGTTGAGTGTTTTCATCCCCCTGTTGTGGGGGCTATAAGCATGAGTCGAAACAACTCCGGCTGGATAGGACGTGGCCATGCTACCCCACGCTCACCGTGTGGGAGGGGTTGACCCGGTGTCGCACCGCCCTCGCCGTTTTCTCCTCGACTGCTTCCGCGCCGTCTGGGGCTGCGGTGGCATCGAGCTTGTTGGACGCCTGATTCCGCGTCAGGTCCAACGCCTTCACGATTTCTTCCTGGCGCTGCGTCAGATTCTTGAGCTTCGCCTCGTGCTCGAACGGCTCGCCGACCTTCGCTTCCAATTCCGCCGTTCGTTTCCGGCACTCCTCCGCGTCCTTTTGCGTCTGGGCGAGTTTTTGGTCGAGCGCGTGTACCGCGTGCTCCAGTGAACGCGTCGTGCCGTGGGCGCTGTCAGAAATGCTCGCCGAGTACAGATTCGCACCCTTGAGGACAAGTTCGGTATGCTCCAACGCGCTGGCCCGAAGAACGACCGCGAACCCGGCCAGTTCGCCGACCATGTAGTCCTTGCCGGAACCTCGGAGTTGTTGCGCCCGGCGATTGATCAACTCACCGGCGATTCCGCGGTCGGTGTATTCCGTTCCCTCAATGCGAATGTTGAACGCATCGCCTTGCGTCGGTTTCCTGGCGGCAATGTCCTTGTGGAGATTCTCAATCCGGCTGGTGAGGATTTCGATCTCCTCGTGCGTCCGTCGGATGGTGTTGCGAATCCGGTACTGCGTCTCGTGGTGCTGGGAGCGCAATCGGCTGAGGCGGCCCACTTCGGCGTCAATGTGGGCTTTCTCGATGACCAACGGATTCCCGGACGCGATGGCCTTGACCTCGGCATACGTGAGCGCCGTGCCGTCGATGTCCTCGATGTGGCGCAGGTCGTTGCGGCCGGTCATGACCTGGTGGATGAATTTGGCTTTCGTTTCGAGCGTCTGCCACATGTAGGCGTCGAAACTGCCCTCGGTGACGTACCGGTAAATCTGCACCTCGGCGTTGCGATTGCCCTGTCGGAGAATTCGTCCTTCGCGCTGCTCCACATCAGACGGCCGCCACGGGGCATCCAGATGGTGCAACGCAACCAACCGCTCCTGAACGTTCGTGCCCGACCCCATCTTCTGCGTGCTGCCCATGAGGATGCGGACTCGGCCGGCGCGAACGTCTTTGAAGAGCGCCAGCTTCGCCGCGTCGCTGTCGTATTCCTGAATGAAGGCAATCTCGGCAGCCGGCACGCCCGCGATGACCAGCTTCGCCTTCACGTCGTCGTACACGGAGAACCCGATGTCCTTCGGCGTAGACAAATCGCAGAACACAAGCTGCGCCAGCCGGTCGGGCTTCGTCTCCTGCCAGATGCGCAGAATCTCGTAAACCGCGAGATTGGCTTTGCTTTCGGGATTGTCGCGCGCACTGCCGTCAACCAACCGAAGATCCAGTGCCGCCTTCCGTCCTTCAGTGGTGATCTTGAGCATGTTGTCTTCGCGAGGATCAACACGCCCCTTGCGCAACCGTTCCGCCCGCTCGGCCAGCTTGGAAACGAGCGCCTTCAACTCCGGTGTTGCCGGCGCGCGGATGATGGCGGCCTTTCCGTTGCGCAATGCCGGCGTCGGCAGCTTCAACGTCTGCGCCGTGTGAATGTCGGCAACCTGCCGGAACTGCTGCATCAACTCCGGCACGTTCACGAACCGCGCGAACCGGGTATTCAGCCGGTATCCCGCGCCGTCCGGGGCCAACTCCATCGCGGTCACCGGCTCGCCAAACGTGGCCGCCCACGAATCGAAATGATGGACGCGCAGCTTGGTCAGCGCGGCCATTTGCAGATACCGCTGCATGGTGAACATCTCGGCCATGCTGTTGGAAATCGGCGTGCCGGTCGCGAACACGATGCCGCCTCCGCCGTTCACCTGCTGGATGTACCGGGTCTTGAGAAATAGATCGAATGCCCGCTCGGAGGCCGTCTGCGGCAGCCCGGCGATGCGGGTCATCTTGCTGACGTAAAACAGATTCTTGAAGTAGTGCGCCTCGTCGATGAACAACCGGTCCACGCCTAGTTCCTCGAACGTCAGCGTGTTGTCTTTCTTCTCCTCGGCCAGCAGCACTTTCAGCCGGGTATCCAGCCGCTTCTTCGCTCGTTCGAGGTCTTTGACGATTCGCCGATCGTTCTTGCCGGCCCGCTGCTCACGGATGGCCATCTCCAACTCGTGCAGTTGCTCCCGGAAGAATTCCTTTTTGGTTGCGTCAGAAACCGGTATGCGCTCGAACCCGGAATGCGTGACGATCACCGCGTCCCAGTTGCCGGTGGCGATGCGGCTCATCAACTGCCGGCGCTTGCTCGCCTCAAAATCCTCCTTCCCAGCCACGAGGATGTTTGCGCCCGGATAAAGCATCAGGAGTTCTGACGAGAACTGGCCGAGCATGTGATTGGGCACGACGAACAACGGCTTGCTGGCCAACCCCAGCCGCTTCAGTTCCATCCCAGCCGCAACCATCGTGTACGTCTTGCCCGCGCCCACGACGTGCCCCAAAAGCGTGTTGGGCGTCTGAAGCACGCGCCACACGGCCGCTTTCTGGTGCGCGTGCAACGTCACGGCCTGGCTGGCGCCCGGCAACGTCAGATGATCACCGTTGAACGTCTGGAGCCGGACGTTGTTGAACTCGTCGTTGTATTTCCGCACCAGCCGCTCGCGCCGAGAGTCGTCCTGCCACACCCATTCCTTGAACCGCTCCTTGATCTTCTCCTGCTTCTCGCGTGCCCCTTCGGTCGCCTCGCCGTTGACGATCAGTTTGTCGGAACGCGGGTCTTTGTCGTAGATGGTCGGCGTGCGCAGATTCAGCGCGTCCTGGATCAGGTCGAGCGCGCCGGCACGGTCCGTGCCCCAGTCGGTCGTGTTGGCGACGGTGCGGCGGGCGAAGTAGTCGCCACTGACAACCCAAGTCCCAATGGCGTGCGAGTGGCTGACTTCAATGTCCGTCGCGCCCAGCAGTTCCTGGGAGAACTTCTCGATGTCCTCTGCCGGTATCCACGACGATCCCAACCGCACGTCAATCTCGGTGGCCGCCAAATCCTCCGGCTGGACGGCTTTCAGTGCCTCGACGTTCTCCTTGAATCGGGGGTCGGTGATGGCGGCGGCCTCCGCCGTCTCCAGCTTCTCGCGGACGTTGCCGGACAGGTACTGGTCCTCGGTCTCCCATTCGGTGGTTTGCGGATTCAGGAAAATCGCGCCGCGCAGCTCAGGCAAGAATTCCTCGGCAGACCGGCACAGCAAAGCGCTCATGTGCTCCAAGTCCACGCGGGCTTTCTCGTTCAGCGAAACGATCAGGGCTTCCTGCGGCGTGGCGACCGACTCGATGGGCTTCTGGTACTGGATGGTGCGTTCCCGAAAGATCGCCGTCTTCGTGGCCCGCTTGGTCTCCTCGTCGTACACCTCCAACGACAACAGCAACGGCAGGTCGGGATCGCCGTCGAATGCGCGTGTATTCGTCCGGGCTGAGATCGGACCGAATCGCGACGAGAACGAATCGTACGTCTGATTCAGTTTCTCGCGCGCCGCGACAATGGTGGCCTCGTCGCTGCCGTCGAGCTGGCTGCGGAGACATTCCCGCAACGCGTCGCGCACGCGAATCAACCGTCTGATCCGCACTCTGGTTTCGGCCGGCAACCCCGGCAGCGTCTTCAGCGAATCGCCGATGCGCACCGCCACGTCGTCGTGAACCATCACATAGGCGTTGGGCTTGACGTGATCCGGGGCGGGAAACGTCTGATCGAGCGTCGGCGGCGTGACCGCACGTTTCTGCACCCGGTATATCTTCTCCGGCAAACCGCCGACTGCTTCCGTCAGTGCCTCTCCCAAGTCACGGCCATCGCTCGCCAGTGTCGGTTCGTTGTCGCGGTACATGCTGCCGGACAACTCCATTTCGCCCAGCATCAGGCGCGGACGCTGGGCGAAGAACTCGTTGATGTGGATCGCCTCACCCTTGGAATTGACGTGCTCCGCCGTTTCCTTCCATGCCGGTCCGGACGGGGTTTCGCCCGGATTCAGCTTCCGCAACATCACGATGTCGGTCGTGACCTCGGTATTGGCGTTGCGCCGGAACGCATCGTTCGGAAGCCGAATCGCGGCGACGAGGTTGGCGCGCTCGGCCAGGTACTCGCGTAACGTCGAGTCCTCCTTGTCGAGCGTGCCCTTCGAGGTGATGAACAGCAGCAACCCTCCCGGTCGCACCTTCTCCAAGGCACCGGCGAAGAAATAATCGTGGATTGGAAACTTGAAGGCGTTGAAACGCGGGTCGAACGGCTGGTAATCGCCGAACGGAATGTTGGAAATCGCCACATCGTAGAAACCGTCCGCCAGCCGGGCTTCCTCGAACGGCTGATGGCGGATGTCGGCGTCGGGATAAAGCGCCTTGGCGAAACGCGCGGTCAGCAGGTCAATCTCAACGCCGGTAATCTGCGAGTGGGCGTGCATCTCCTCCGGCATCAAGCCGACGAAGTGGCCCAGCCCGCACGCCGGCTCCAGAATGCGCCCGTGCTTGAATCCGAATTGCGCGAGCGCCGCGTACATCCCGCGAACGATCACCGGCGACGTGTAGTGGGCGTTGAGTGTCGAAGCGCGGGCGGACGTATGTTCCTCGTCGGTCAGAAGCTCGGACAGTTCGACCTGCTCCTTGAACCACTCCCGCGAGTTGACATCGAACACCTGCGGCAGGCCGCCCCAGCCGACGTACCGGACGAGAACCGACTTTTCGCCATCGGTCGCGGAACGTTTCTCGGATTCGAGGCGGCGGAGAAGTTTGATCGCCTCGACGTTGGCGCGGAACTTTTGCTTGAGCGATCCCTCGCCGAGCCGGTCGCGGTCGGTGATCCGGTAATTGGCGAGGTTGCGCGGTGCGCCTAATTGCTCTCCGGCGGCAGGAGAACGTACTTCTCCCGGACCATCTCCCACGCTCGGTCGTGGGCCTGTTGCGGCGTCAGCCCCTGCTGGATCAGTTGCCGGCGCATCGTGTCCATTTCGTCCTTGGTCTGCTCCTCGGCCTCCTGCAACATCTGCTGGAGCGTGCCCGTCCGCTCCATTTCCGCCACCATCTGCGGCCGGTGCTCCCGCCAGTGTTGTTCCGCCATCAAGCCGTATTGCGTCAACGTGCTCATGTGAGTTCCCTTTACCCGAGAACAAGTCGAGTTGATCCTGCTGCCGTCCCTTTGACCGTTTGAGAGCCATTGGTTAAATCGCGCATGCTGCATTTCCCCTCGCTGGAGGGCATTCCGCTACAGGGCGATTTAGCCATGACTGGGGTGTGAACCTGTTCGCGCCTGCGAACAACTTTCAGGACAGGTGCGAGCCTGTTGTCGGCTGGGTTTTCAGGCGAATTCGACAGACTCGCTGAGTTTTCCCGCTTGGGGAGACGGTCAGCGTGCTTCTCTCGGGCGTGACGTTGCTCCAGCGTGAAGCCTTAGAAGCCAGCCCCGGCGGAGCGAGCACTGTCACAGGTGGAGGCCGTCGTTTGCACTACCTTGACAGCGCGCAGCGAGCCGTACAATCGAAAGGCGATTTCACGCAAGCCGACTGAACCAAGCGCGAATGCGCAACGAAATTGACATTCCGAAAAACGATGTGGCCGCGAGAAACCACGGCTCGCAGCGGCGACATCGAGGGCGGCATCGGATCGCCACCGGCAAAGCCAATGTCTTCGGGTTTTGCAGCGAAGCACCGCCGTTTGTGCCGGAGCGAAAAACACGAAGTCTTTGGCTGCCCGCATGTATGGTTGCGGTCCCGGCGGTTATATATAGGGTGCGAGCCCGCCGCCGCCGCGGGACAACTTGGTAAGGTTCGGCGCCCCGGCCGGTAACCGGCTGGGGTGTTCACCCCATAGACGAAGGCGGCAATTGCCGCTACGTAACGTCAGCAATGAAGCCCATCACAGTCTTGCTGGCGGACGACAATCGGCTCGTCCGGAAAACATTTCGCAAGATACTGGAAGTCGAAGACGATCTGGAAGTCGTCGGCGAAGCCAAGGACGGGAAGCAGGCGGTCGCGCTGGTCAAAAAGTTTCGGCCCGCCATGGTGCTGATGGATTTGTCCATGCCGGTGCTCAATGGGTTGGAAGCCACTGCCCAGATTCTCGCAGCCTTTCCCGCCACGAAAATCCTCATGCTGTCGTCGTACAGCGATGAGGTCTATATGGAAGCGGCGGCCAACTCCGGCGCGCTGGGCTATTTGCTCAAACATTCTGCCGGGACCAGCGTGTGTGCCGCCCTTCGGCAAGTGCAACAAGGGCGAACCGTCTTCAGTCCCTCAGTTTCCAAGCGCTTTCGCCAGCGGAACTGGGAACCGGCGCGGGATTGACCCGGGAAACGACAACGCCCGGCCATCCTTGCGAAGGGCCGGGCGCTGTGGTTGGTTGATTGAGTTATTCCGTCGAGGCCCAGGCCTTTTTGTTCAGGTCATCAACCTTCTTCTCATCCGCAGCCGCGAGGCCGCTCTGGCCGAGATCGATGTCCACTTTCTCGATCTGGCCGGTGAAGGCGAAGGGCGGCTTGTAGGTGTTGGATACGGGCGAGCCGGTGTCCACGCCGACGCCGACCGGTCAGGTGTTGCTGGGCGATGTGGCCGTGCGTGATGTGCAAGCGGCGACATCGCCAGCGAATCGGATAGCTCCCGCCAAAACAAAGTCTTGGCGCTTTGCGGGCGACGGCTCCGGGGCGGCGGGGCAAAGCCGGCGCGGCAAAGGCCGAGTCTTTGAATGGCCTTCCGAATGGGAAGCCGACGCTCAGCAAGTTTCCGGCGATGTGGCCGCGAGAAGCCACGCATCGCAGCGGCGACATCGGTGCGGTATCGGATCGCCACTTGCCGCGCCAATGTCTTCGGGTTTTGCAGCGGCGAGCACCGTCGTTTGTGCCGCAGCGAAAAACACGAAGTCTTTGGCGGAGGATGTAACCCGAAAGCATCCTGCGTTACAAGATGACTGCGCCATGTAAACAACTCCAGTTGTGACGCTTATCGCGGGTTGAATGCTGTGCGTTACAAGATGACATAGCCACTGAAGATCAGTGTCCTGTATAGAGACGATGCGAACCAAAATGTGCACAGGGAGTTTGCACGCGGAAGGAAGGAATTGATGAGCGCACCGTCAGGATACGAAAACAAATTCGCGGATTTCATCAGGCTGTGCTCCGAGGCCAAAGCAAAAGGGGCGACGCAGGTAACAGTCGCGTTCCCCTGGGTGCTCGGAGACACCTACGAGGAAGTGATTGAGAGTTTAGCTCGTGTGGCGGATGCCGGACTGCTCTTGCAAATTGCTGCCCGTGAAGATGTGGCAAGCCGAAACTAGATTTCGCAGCAACCCTACTCGACCAGTTCTTACATCAGAGCCATGTTGGGATCGACCGAAACTCTTTGAGGCAATTGTTTGAGCGCATCAAATAACTTCGGGTAATCCCGAACCGGTTCAGATCTCAATCCTTGGCGAACGGCAAAGTCCGAGAGTATGGAATCGACGCACTTATCAAAAGCACCTGGTGCAGATACTCGGTTGCCAAGTTCACGCACACGGGACAGAAACTCTTCCACTCGCGACTTGGATGTGCCGAGAGGGTTCACGTGCGTAAATTCACGAATCAGAAGCCGCATTGCACGCGAGACCTCTTCGTGTCTCCGATTCCGCAGATTGGCGTTCACCTTCTCGATGAGAATTGCCGTCATCTTCTTGAGCCGGTCGACAAACGCAACCACGCTTGGCTCAGTGTCGTTTTCCTCAGCCATATCGAACGCGCAAACAATTACGGCTTCTTTATCGTATTTCCCATCATTGCCAGGCGGGGCAATGCGTTTAAGTGTGGTTTCCATTACGTCGACCACTGGCTGAGTAGTGGTTTCAGGCAAGACCTTCTCAATTGGCGGCAACTTGGCAAGCCTCTCGGCAGGAAGTGTTTCTTTCATGACCTTGCAGAACGCGCGGTAGTAAAGATCAACCGGTATGATGTCCTCAATCTCGACATCTTTTCCCAAGCCCTGTCCGAGTATATCATCCGTCATCACGACCTGCTTATTCTGTTCCAAGTAATCGTCGAATTGTTTAGCGCCTTCAGCCGCAGCCCTCCCACGTTGATCGTTATCAAGTAAGATAGTGGCGTATGCCCGGTCACCCGCCACAGACCTAGCGGTCAAAGCGATGCGAGGAATCCGGTCAGCACCCTCGGCAACCACTATGCTGAGGTATGCCAAATCCAAGTGGGGGAGATCGCGTTTTGCGAAGAACTGGCTCATTCGCACTATAAAAGTGCGATCTCCTAGTCCCTCGACGATAAGATTTGGTGCGTCTATGAATGGAAACGAACAAACTCGCGCCCCAAGTGCGGTCCGGACTGGTTCAAAGAGATTGTGATGTGCACGATTCATGACCGTAGTGCCCTCGTCAAACGTTCCTTTCCTTAGGATCGTCACGCGGTCTGGGAAATTCGGGTCGATGAATTCCGGGGAGTGTGTGGTGAAAATCAACTGGGATTTCGCGCCGTTCCGATCCCAAGTCACAATCTCTTTGAAAAATCGAAGCAAGTCGCGTTGACCGATCGCGGACAAGGCAAAATCTGGCTCGTCAGAAAGGATGAGCAGCGGGCGTGAATCCACCTTAAACTCCAAAAGAATCTGCAAGATATATCCGAGGAAGTACTTCATCCCTTGACTCCGCTCGGCAAACCCGTACCAAGAACTCGTTCTGTCAGTGACGTTCAAGAGAACGTCATCCCTCCTCAAGTCGATGCTCAATTGTGCGTCTACATCTTGGCCCCACCAGTGGCCAAGGTTCAACAGGTCTTCAGCCCGCTCGGCGGCTTGTTTGGAAAACTCTTTCCGGACCGGGTCTGGGGCAATCCATATCTGGTACAGGGACTCGTGATTAAGGTTCGCACAATATTGGAACAACCTATAGACTAGGCGGTCGTTGTCACCTACTGGATGCTGTCTGACTTGCTGGCAATTGTCGAAGGGTCGGTTGCCTTCCCAAGATTTCAGAATCGCATTGATCTTGCCGTCATCGAAAGGATCCAATGCAATCTTGAACATTGAGCGCATGGGCACCGACGATGGAAGAAATGTACGCGTATTCACCCGAAACGGTCTGGGCAGAAAGTCCAGGATGTGAACATACTCCGCTTTCGAAATCTGCACGTTGTTTGTCAGGCCACCGTCTTTGTCGAACCAAACCAATTTCACGCAATCATTCTGTTGCTTGAGAATCAGAAGCCTCGACGAATCTGCTGCAATCGGTTTCTCCTGGAACTTGGGTAACGCATTTGCTGCTTCGATGAGCTTTGCCGGCAAGATTTCCCAGACCAAGCCGACTTGGGGAAGCCCTGTCTTCTCAATTCGACACTCCCACGAATACCTGCATACATCCGCCAATTCGAAGTTTGCCCCTGTCAGCACTTTCCAAATCGCGTCCAAAAGAAAGCTCTTGCCAGCTTCGTTCAACCCTACGACGGAAGCAATTGGCCACTTCAGTGGCGCTTGAACCATAGGCCGCCAAGATTCGAAATTGTCTTCAGAATCCCAAGCGTCTTTGCACGCAGGGAATCTCTCCTCGCTCAACGCAAGTTTTCTTTTGAAATCGTAATTGAAGGACCGGTAACTTCTCAGTAAGACGCGTGTTAGTTCCATAGCATCGCTCGCTGAAGTATTTGTGCATGTACACTGTATGTCCAGTCGCCCATCATAGCCGGCGCGCGTTCGAAGAGGTCGATCTTGCACACAAGGTGGTCGTCGTAGCTGCCTCGTTCGGCTGGCAGGAAGTAGCTCGGAGTGTGGCCATCAGTCAGGACGATGAAGGGGACGCCGGAGTGGAAGGCGTATTTGAGGGCTTGACGGACGGTGTCTTCGGCTTTGCCGGGTTGTTTGCACTCGATGAAGATGGCGGGTTTGGAGGACGAATGGCAGGGGGCGAAGCCGAGTCGGACGAGACGCCGCTGTCGTTTGTGGCAATCGGCGCTGCCCTGACCGGCCTGGCATTCAGGCCAGACAACGGTGGTGTCCCAGCGCAATTCCTGAAGAACGCGGCGGACGATGCCTTGGTGGATGGCCTGTTCGTTGGGAAACCGTCCTTGGTGCTGACGGGCGCTGATGTCGGCGAGTGTGGTTTCCAAGGACATAAAATCTGAATTCCTCATGCACGTCGCATCGTATCAGGCTGCGCAGGAGGTCACAAGCGCGAAGCATTGCCGGGCGATGTGGCCGCGAGAAACCACGGCTCGCAGCGGCGACATCGTTGGCGGTATCGGATCGCCAACGGCAAAGCCAATGTCTTCGGGTTTTGCAGCGGAGAGCACCGCCGTTTGTGCTGGAGCGAAAAACACGAAGTCTTTGGCTGCCCGCGTGGGTGGTTGCGGTCTCGGCAGTCAGCCGATTCTGAACGCAAATGCGGTGTGGAACATTAACCGTCAGGTGTTGGTGAGCGATGTGGCCGCGCGTGATGTGCAAGCGGCGACATCGCCCGCGTCTCGAATAGCCCGTGCCGGAAGAAAGTCTTGGCGCTTTGCGGGCGACGGCTCGGGGGCAAGGGGGAAAGCCGGCGTGGCAAAGGCCAAGTCTTTCGACGGTTTTCCGCGTAGGAAACCGGCGGTCAGCAAGTTTCCACCGATGTGACCGCGAGAAACCACGGCTCGCAGCGGTGACATCGTTGCGGTGTGGAGTCGCCAAAGGCAAAGCCAAAGTCTCTGGATTTTGCAGCGGAGAGCCCCAGCGGAGCGGGCCGCAGCGAAAAATCCCAGAGTCTTTGGCCGCCCAAACGACTGGGTTTGGATGACGATCAGACGCTTGCGCCGCCGGTGGACTGGCCTTGGCGCGGCGTAATGCTGCGCATCGTCCGGCTGGCGATGGAGACCATCATCTTCTCGCGTTGATCTTCTGGCAGATGTTTCACGAGCGTCTCATACGCCTGCTTCAGTTCGGGATTCTGCTCCAGCTTGCGCAGGATTCCGTCGCGCATCTTCTGCTGCCGGTCGAGCTTATTGACCTCGCTCAGAACGAGTGCGCGTTCCAATCGCTCGCGCGGCATGGACGTAATGTAGTCCCAGTGCTTGGCGTTGTTCTTGATGTACTCGTCGATGCGAGCGTTGACTTTCGGGTTGTCCCGGTATTGGCCGGGCTGTTCAGCGGACTCATCTTGAGCCTTGGCTTTGCCTTTGAGCATTTGCTCTCCTCTCTGGGGATTATTCATGGGGGTGAATGTTCACCAGTTCTGGTTTGTGGTTTCAGGCGTCCCGCGTGGTGCGGGATTTGCCTGTTGCTGATTGCGGATTTCCGCCTCCAACAAATCGAGACGCTGTTTTGTCAGGTCGAGTTCGGATTTGAGTTGCCGATTCTGGTCGGCGACCTGCTTGCTCGCGTCTAAAGCCGACGAAATCTGCGTGAGCGTGTCGTTCAACCGCTTCCCCTGGTCGATGACCATTTGGGTCGCGGCCTTCTGACGGTTCACTTCCGCAATGACTTCCGGCGTGGTCGGACCATCTTTGCGAGCCGGATCAATAATCTGCACTGCCGGGCCAAGCGCGACCGTCGCTGGTGCGTTGGGGTGCAAGTTCCACTTGGCGGTGGTTTCCACGCGGTAAATGACGTGCCGCTCGTGCATGGCCAAAGCGTTGTTCGGGTCAACATAGCGACCGATGTTGTACGCCTTGAGGTTTTCCGAGTAGCGCACCGACTCGATCCCCTCGCTGGGCAGAGTCATGCCGGGAACTGGGCGCGGCATGTCGAGCACGGTCGGCGTGCGGTTCGACGCGCAAGCCGAGAGCAATAGCAACGGAATCAGGTGGAGGGTCTTCATGGATTGTTACGATGTGAAAGCAGTGGCACGACGGTTGTTGGTGGCTGGTTGGTGGGTTCGGTCACGATGAGACGAGTTCCGCCGACTACGGCGTCGGATTTGTCGATGGTCTGGGTGACGTACAGGTAGAACTCCTTGCCAGCCGTCACGCGCACGTAGAATCCGTCGCGCTGGATGGTATCGAGAATCTGCTGTGCATAGGTGCCAAGGACATCCTGCGCGCCCTTGAGTGGGGCGTTTTGCAGCGTGGGGACAAGTTGCGAGCCGTAGATCGTCTGTTGGTTCACGGTCAGCGCGGAAGCTGCCCCGCTCAGAAACGTCGCCGCGAACAGTTTGAGTTCGGCCAGGTTGTCAGTTTTCAAGACCTGTCCGCGCAACCCGGCACTGCCATCGGTGATGCCCCAGCCGTCACCGCTGGGATTTTTCTCGCGGTCGAGGGCAATGCCATCCAAGTGGAGTTCCTCGCCGGTTTGCCACACCAAGGTCCAACCGCCGTTGCTGGCGATGCGTTCGCGTTTCCGGTCGGCCTGGGCCGTGCCGTGCACTTCGGTGCCAGCCGGGATGATGAGCCGGCCATCATGGTAGATGTCCTCGGTGATGAGGCCAATGATGGGCGTCTGGATGGACGACGAATCAATGGTCACGATGAGTTCACAGGGAATGAGCCGTCCGAACGGCGCGTAGAATTTGCCGAGTGGCTTGCGTTCCAGTTCCGTTGCGGGCGGTTCAGCGTAAAGACTGATCGGCGTGAAGGCATCGTTGATGTCCTGTGGTTGCCTGCCGTCTGATTGCGTTCGCATCGTGGGCGGAGTGCCGTGAGGCGGCTTGAAAGGAACAAACTCGCGCTGGATCGTCTGCATGATCTGGGATGTCTTGTTCGTCTTTTCGGCCGGCGTTGGCGCGGCAACGGGCTTGGGCCTGTCCTTGTTCGGGTCGTAGAACCCTTTGACGAAAATGATCGCGCCAATCAGCAGGACAACGAATGCGAGGAGTACGCCGGTCGGGCTACGCAGAAATGTGATGGCGTTGCGCGGGTTCATTCTTTTGGATTCGCTTCGGACTGCACCGGCTGGGGTGGCGCGTTGGTTTCCACGCGGTCGAGCAACACGGTGAGCTCGTTTTTCAGCGAAAGATCGTTGCGTCCACCGTTCGGGGTTCCGGTGACGGCGAAGTATGCCGGCACTTCGCCATTGGGCGGAATCGTGCCACTGGCGTCACTGACGGATTGTGGATACGTGCGTTCTCCGACGCGGAGTGAGAAACCGTCCGGTCGGTATTGGATGGGCTGGTCAGTCTTGTTGCGCAGCACAATCCGCAGGACGAGCGTGTCCTCGGCGTTGAACCGGAACACCTCGTCGAGTTGAATCTCGTAGTCCTTGTAGTCCATGACGCGCGGGTTCTTGGCGAGGCTGGCGTACTCGACCTGGGCAACCGTGTTTGGGTGATACGCCTTGAGAAGTGGGTAGGCTTTGGCCTTGTCCAACAACGCCAATAACCGACTCGGCGTGACGCGGGTCGTCGCGGGGCGAATGTTGGCGTCCGTGTCGTACTGAAAGATCACGGAGTAGAGCGGCACGGGACTCTCGACCAATTCGATCACGTAGGTTTTCTTGTTCCAGCGAATGTTCACGTTGGTTGCGGCCTTCTGCACCAACGCCCTCACGGACAGAAAGTATGAGCCTTTGGTGTGGGCAATCTGAAATAGTCCGGGAATTTTGGGATCGCTGGTGACGTTGGCGGCATCAATTGCCGAAATCGGTCCGGGGAAGCTGATGGTTGTTACGCGGCTGCGGGATACCGGGATCGTGTACACGGTCTGTTCGTCCAGCCGGTATTCGGCGATGGGGCTGCCGTCTTTTGCGGTGCTGGTCTGAATCGCAACCAACAACAGTAGGCCAATTAGTTTAGCGAGACGTTTCATATTTGAAATCGGATACGGCGGTTGGGAATCGTCCGTTCTGGACCATGTTGGGGTTGCGTTGGAACTTGAAGGCGAGCTTGAACGGAACGGCTTCCGCGAATGCTTTGTCCTGAAAGATGCCGGTCCGGACGAGTTGTCCAGTCACCTGGGTCAGAACGAAATCCTCGCGGGTCTGGAGAATTGTGATTTTGCCGATCTCGGCCTTCTGGTGCAGTTGTTTGGCCACGAATTCCGGTTCTTCCGCTGCACGTGCGGCCTGCGCTTTTGCGACGGCGGCTTTCAGGAACATCTGTTTGAGCAGGTCTTCGTGGTCGAAGCCCTTGGGGTTGCGCTCCAAGAACGCAACGGTGGCCAGCGTGCTTTGCTGCGCGTGAAGGTCTTTGGCCTCCTCGAATTTCAGAAGCGGCGCGACGTGGAATGTGCCCGATGGATCAAGGATGACGACACGCTCGCGTTGCTTGAACGTCTGAACCAGAATGAAGCGGTCAATTGCCGCGCCAACGAGAATCAACCCGGCCACGATGAACCAAAACCACGCGAGCCGGTCACGGTCGACGAAGATGCGTGTCGGGTCGAATTTCTTGCGGGACAGATTGGGCCGCTCCGTTTTCGGCACGGGGGTTTCTCGGAGTGTTGTCTCAACTGAATTCATGTTGATGGCGAGTGTGGGTTCTTGGTCTTGCGCAACAACGCTTGCACGGCGTTGTCACCGCTGGCGTCAATTGTGGATGGCGTTTGCGCCTTCGTTGTCGTGTCGTCACCTTCGCCCTTCCTCGCGCTGGCGCTTGTGCCGCGCATCTGGCCAAGAGCCGTGATCATCGAGCCGGTCGGCGAGTACGTGCTGCCGCTGAGTGACGAACCAACCAGCGTGGCGCCGGCGGCTGTGAGTCCGCCGGCAGTGGCCATCGCCGCGCCGGCAACGCCGCCACCCGCGCCGAATGTACCGGCGGCGATGAATCCACCGGCCGCTGCGGTGCTGGTGGCCGAAGTGACGCCGCTGATGAGAGCTGCCCCGGCCTGAGCGCCGTGGGTGATGGCGTGTTGAATGATGAGTGGAGCGGCGATGGTGCTGAAAATCAGCCACACGCCGAGAACGGCAACCCCGATGAAGTTTTGGAAGGCATACCCCGCTGCTCCGCCCAGCGATTGATTCCAGAGAAAACTCTGGTCGGTCATGAATGTGATCAACCCGCCGGTGACCAGTGACGCCACCGCCCAGCCGAGCGGCCAGATCATCACGCCGGCGAGTGCCAGCAGGTAATTCGTGCCGATTTGGTTCAGGGCGCGGATCGCGAGAAACCCGATGAAGATTGGCGACAGGGCGTAGCCCACATAGAGGATGAACTTCTGAATCAAGTATGCGTAGAACACGATGATGCTGGCCAGCAAACCGAAGATCCAAAGCAAACCGGAAATCAGCGCCTCGAAGATGGACGTACCGACGTTAAACAGCTTCTCCCACCAACTCGTCTGGGATGTGGTGGATTTCTGGGCCTGCAACGCTTGATTGTACTGCTGGTACACAGTGCTGGGATCGGCGTGGAGAACATCCCTGACCGTCGTGTCGGTGATCACCGCAATCTGATTGCCCCAGTTCACCAACTGCGTGAGCACGATGATGAGCACAATGGTTCGAACGAGTGATTGCAGGACAGCCCGCGTGCTCCGGTGTCCGGCAATCGTGGATGACACCATGCCGGTGACGAGCAGCAGATACGCCACTGGCATCAGCAGCGATTTCAGGTCAGCGCAACGCGCCGTGAAGTTGGGGAACAGGCTGTCGAAGTTGTTCATGGGCTACCGCTGGGGAAACTGCGGCGGCGACGTGTCGAGATTCAGCGTCTTGTTGGTTTGCGCCGCCGGGGGTGCCGGTCGTTTCGGAGTCCCTTTGCGCGCTGAGAGCACAGCCACGATCACCGTCAGAATGACGAAGCCGACAACGAAAACGACGAGCAGTTTCTTGTTCACTGATTGGCCTCGGGGAACTGCGCCGGTTCGGTGGTGAGCTTGACCGTGTTGTTGTACTTCTGAATGCTCTCAGAGAATTCTGCGCGCTGTTCTTCGATACGAGCCTGGTCCTGCTTGGCTTGGTCGTTCCGATTCTCGGCGTCCTGCACCTGGCTCAGCGCGAGTGCTTGGTCGAGCTCCTTGTCGGTTGCGGCGAGCGCGGCGTTTTGGCCGACCAGCAACCCGGTCAGTTTCTGTACTTCGGATGCCGTCGTGGCTGCCCGGAGTTGCGTCGTCGTGGAAGCGATGTCCTGCTTGAGCGCCTGCCGGCGCGCGATCACGTCGGCGTACACGTCGGAGAAGTTTTTCGTCGTCTCGTTGACGGCGGCGAACTGCCGGTAACTGTTTTGGTCGCGGGAGACGGAGTTGCCGTTGCGGGTCGTAAACGTTTCGCCGACGTTGTGGTAGAGGCCGCTCGCATCGTATCTGAGCGCGTCGACACCTTGGGCCAAGTTCTCAAGCTGGCCGATTGCCTGACCGACGCCGGTATCGTGCAAGTCGGTGATCAGGCCCGTGAAGCCGGCAAGGTCCAGAATTTGCGATGGATTGCCGAAAATCTGGTTGTAGTGCTGCAACTCGTTCAACTGTGACGTGAGCGTGGTGATCTGTTGCACCTGATTTTGGATCATCTGCACGTACTTCGCGACGTTCACGGCCTGATTCATGATGTTTTGGATATTGCTGGTCGGGTCGTAAACGATGTACTGGGCGCGGCTGGACGCGGCGGACAGCAAGCTGACGGCGATAACGATGAGCAGGCGTTTCATGGATTATTCCTCGATTCTTAGAAGTTTGGTTGTTGGGTTTAGGATCGCCCCGTCGATTGTCTGTTCGGGGACCGGGATCTCGTAGTAGCGGACGTTTTCTTGGTTTTGTTCGGCTTTCTCCTTTTGTTGGTTGACCAGTATCCAGTACTGCTGTTTCACCGCGTCACTGCGGCCCTTCTCGTAGCCGGCGGTGAACGCCTTATCCGCTTGCTTCTGGCTGGCGTAATGCAGTCCTTCGCTGATGGCCACGCCACCGGCGGCCCCGGCGGCAGTGATGGCCAGGTTGCCGTGCGAGAATTCACTCCCAAGTGCCGCGCCGCCGGCACCCATCGCAAGATCGCTGATGGGCCGGGTAGCGGCACAGCCGGTCAGCAATAGCGGAACGAACGCGAGGGCGATGAGATGGAAAGATTTCATACGGGTTCGGCTACCGGGGTTGGGTTGGAGTGGCGGATGATGCCCTCGATAATGTTGGTGCTCCCGCGCAGTTCCTTGGCGCGTTTCTCGAAGTGTTCGCCACTGGAACTGCTGCAATACAGCATCTCGGGTGAAGCGATGTTGTGCACCGTGCCGCAAATCGGGCGGAGCGAATCGATTTGCAGGTAGGTGAACGCGGAATACTTCTGGCCGACCTGGTGGTCCGGCAGCGGATAGTTCATCAGCGTGTGCTTCGTAATCTCCGGAATGGCGATGTCCTGCGCGATGTCGTCGATGTCCGCGCGGTCGTTCTGACGCATCAGGAAAAATTGACGACTGTTGCCGAACACCGCCGACCGGATCCGGCTCTGCTTGAACCGCGCGTACTGCTGCACGATCGAGATATTCCAACAGTTGAACTTGCGAAGCTGCGCGTAGCTCTCCTTGACGATTTCCTCGCCGCCGGGGATGTCGAGGAAGCGGGCGACTTCTTCGTACACGTTTCGTTTTCGCACTGCGCGGGGCAATGTGATGATGTGTTTACGCGCGTCGTTGGTGATGAGGAAGCCCGCAGCGGCGCGCAGTTCCTTCGCCGAAT
>PLTX01000038.1 GCA_003164675.1 Verrucomicrobiota bacterium
ACTTGCTCTTCCAGCGGTAGTAGGTCCCCTCGCAGATCCCGTGCTGACGGATCAACTCGGGCAGTGGCAAACCGCCCTCGGCCTGCTTGAGAATCCCAATAATCTGTTCTTCACTGAATCGCTTCCGTTTCATCTTGGCTCCTCGTGGCTCCCGCCACTTTATTAGCCAAGACTCTCTTTGGAAACTGTCCAGTTTCAGGGGGCAAGGTCAATTGCCGCCCGAACTGCTAAATGCTTGAATGGTCAGTTTCATATCCATTCCTTGTTTAGTTGATCACCCTAAGGCGAGTTCCTCTTGCCCACCTTTTCGTGATTGCTTGGCAGATGCGCGAACATTCAGCATTTTAAGAAACTGCTGCTCGTTAATGGTTTCGACCCCTAACTCGTGAGCTTTGTCGAGTTTTGATCCCGCCTCTTCGCCAAAAACCACGAAGTCCGTATTCTTGCTGACAGAGCCAGTAACGCTTCCTCCACGACTGCGGATTTCGTCCGCCGCCTTTTCACGTGTCATCGACGACAATGTGCCAGTGAGGACGAATGTCTTGCCAGCGAATGCCGTCGAGACTTCCTCCGTGCTTGTTCTCTGTCCATCTTTTGGGGCGATCCCCAGTTCTTTGAGGCGTTTCAAGACTTCCTTACCCGCGTGAGATGCAAAGAACGCCAAAACGCTCTTAGCCGCCTCGGATTCGAACTCTGTTGAGATCTCAATTAAGGGGGGATACTTCGATTTCTTCTTGTCCCGTTTCTTCAGGTTGACCACAACACCAGCGGAGTTCAAGCTCGCGCCAACTTGCTCAATCTGTTCATTTAGAGTCTTGTGTTTTTGGGAAAGACTCTCCAGTTCGTCTTCGCCCTTCTGCTTGTTTCTTGGAGAGTCCGGATTGACCGCCTTGGCTTCATCAACGAGTTTCCGAAGATTGAGCAAGTTGCGGAGTTTTTGGGAATTCGCCAGATCCTCTAAGTCCCGGTGTACGAGAGCAAACTCAAACGCTGTCGTCACTCCAACGTTCGGAATTCCAAGGGCAAAAAGCCAGCGTGACAGCGGTTCGCCACGTGCTCTTTGAAGCGCGGCCATTACCTTCGACGCATTCTTTTCGCCGAAGACCCGTGGTTCATCTGTTGTTCCGAGATTCAGTTTGGCCAGACGTTGAACATCGAGGCCAAAGAGGTCGAGCGGGCTCTTCGCGATCCCGCTTTCGACCAGTTTTTCAGCTACGACTCCACCCAACCCCTCAATGTCGAGCGCGCCTCGCTGCGCAAAAAACTCGATCCGACGGATGCTCTGCGCTGGGCAACCAGCAACATTGTCACAGCACCAAGCGACACTTAGTTTCTTCTCACCTTTCTTTCCTGATTTGATTTCTCGCTTGACCACTGGGGTTTTGCAAACTGGGCAGCGCGATGGCATCTTGAATTCTCTTTCATGCCCCGTTCGCTTCTCTTTGACGACCTCCACGACTTCAGGGATCACCATGCCAGCCTTGCGGATTATGACCGTATCGCCGATGCGGATATCTTTACGTCTGATCTCCTCCTCATTGTGCAACGTGGCGCGTCTGACGGTGGAGCCTTGAACGACAACTGGCGCAAGCTCAGCCACGGGCGTAAGAACGCCGGTGCGCCCAACTTGAACCGTAATGTTGTGAAGTTTGGTTTCTCGCTTTTCGACCCAATGCTCTGGTTTATAGACTATTGCGTACTTCGGGTATTTGTCAGTGGGTTTGGATGGGAGGCGTCGCCATTGATCGAGGTTGTCGAGCTTCACTACGATCCCGTCAAGTTCGTAGGGTACTCTTGTGCGCAGGTCGCGCGATTCATCGTTGTGGCAGACAACTTCATCTTCAAAGTGGGCAAGAACCTCCTGCATAGTCTCGCACAACCACCAATACTGCAGCGTGGGGAATCTCCACTCCCGCAATTTCTTGAGGACTTCGGAGTGTGTCTCAAAGCTGATGCCGTCGAGTGCGCCGACCGCGTAAAAAACCGCTCGGAGCTTGCGCTCCGCTACAATTCGTGGGTCAAGTTGGTGTAGCGTCCCGTTACATGCATTACGCTTATTCAGATTTCCTTCTCGCTTCTCGCGAGCCTCGCCTTCAAGGCCTTTGAGTTCTTCTTGGCAGTAGAGCCTAAAACCCTCATCGGTCATATAGGCCTCCCCACGCACTTCGAGCAAAGCCGGTGGCGACTTGAGTTGCAGTCGGAGAGGAATCGTGAGAATGGTCCTGAGGTTAGCGGTGATGTCGCGACCCTTTTCACCGTCTCCACGGTCGAGACCAAGTGTCAGAACGCCGTTTTCGTAACGCACACTGATGGAGACGCCATCCACTTTCGGTTCGAGCACGTATTTCACGGTTTCGCCCGGCAGGTCTTTACGCACATCGACGTCGAACTTCTTCAGACCGTCAATCGTGTCTTTTTTGTCTAATGACAGCATCGGAATGAGATGCGGCACCTCCTTGAATCCCTCTACCGGGCCGGTGCCAACACGTTGGGTGGGCGAGTCGGGCGTGATCAGGTCGGGAAATTGCCCTTCGAGCGCCTTCAATTCGGCGTAGAGCCGGTCATACTCGGGATCGGAAATCTCGGTCTGTCCTCCGCCATAATACAAATGGTCGTGGTGGCGGATCTGATCGCGCAGCTCGGCGATGCGTTTCCTGGCTTCGGTGCGGTTCATGGTCTGCGTGGGATGGCGCGGCCATCGTAAACGCCGCGCAATGATGGCGCAGGGCGGAAACTGCGACAAGGATTATTTCGATATTGTTTGTGGAGACCATCTTCCGTACACTGTCGCGACGCAAGGAGGCGTTTACATGTTCACAAGTTCGACACGGGCAAGACGGCTGCCGGGCACAGCCCATTCTGTCGTCTTGGAGGATTTTTGTCGTTCGGGCCTGTGGCCTTTCTCGCGTCCCAATCGGCCTGTGCGGTCGTCGCCACGCGCGTGCTCGCGGAGCAGGGATCGATGATTCATTTCTACTACTACCTGGTTCTCCTGAACGCTGCGGTCTGTTCGGCGGTGGGGGTGACCGTGTTCTGGAAGAACCGGTACGTACTGGTCGGGCCGATGCTGGGCATTTCCATGGTCATGATGGCGATCTGGCTGGGATGCTTCGCACAGTATTACCGTTCGATGCCCGCGGCACACGCTATCATGTGGGGATACATGACACTCACGGCCGTGGTGATCGTCCAGCCGCTCCTGCTTCACGCTCTCTGCGCGCTGTGCGACAAGCTGCGGCCCATGAAATGGTGGGTGGTGGCGTCGTACGTGAGCGCCCTGGTGGCGCTGTGGTTCCTGTGGTGGCATCACGCGATCATCCGCCTGACGCATCCCCCGTACTTGGATCACTACATCGCCTACAAACGGGCTCTGGGCGCGCATTTGGTCCTGTGGCAATTGCTCGGCGCGGGTGTTCTGATTCACAGTGCGCGCCGCGCCGTCGGGTACAAGCACACCCAGTTGGTCTATTTTACGGTTGCCTGGCTGGTCAGCTTTCTGACCGCCCACCTGACCATTCTGCCCTTGGAATACAACATTAACATTCAGCCGCTCGGTTTCTTTGTTCTGCCATTTAACCTGGGGATTCTGGCCTATGTGATGAGCAAGGCGCGGCTGGCGGATTACAACGTGGTGATCGCGCGGGTGTTGCTGTATTCCGTCACGATGGCGGTGACCGCAGGGGTCGCGCTGGTTTTTTTGGGCGGCCTGGCCATGTTTGCCCCCGGATTCATGAATCAGGAGCAGTTGATGTTTGCGTTCATGCTTTCGATGGCCATCAGTGCGGGACTGACCATTGGCCTGCCCAAGCTTCTGCCGCGCGCGGAGCGGATGATGCAGGAGCGCATGTTTGGCAAACGGTACGGATATCAGGACGCCTTGTCGGGGCTGGTGAGGGAATTGACCGTCCTGCCAACAATCGACCAGGTGTTGAGCACGGTTGCCACCACCTTGCATTCCCAGATGCAAATCTCTCGCGCGCTGATCCTGCTTCAGGACCCCTTGTCGGGTGACTACAAGCTGCAGGCGGAAAGCGGTCTGGGGACCGCAGACGAGGTGGAGGCACTTGTTCTGCATGAAGACGCCGCCGTCATCAAATGGCTTCAGGAGAAGCGGGACGAACTGGTGCGCGATGAAATGATGCGGCATGTGCCCCAGCGGGAACGCGAACTTCTGGAAGCGGAGATGAATCTCCTCAAGGTTGGATTGTGTGTGCCCATGATTCTCGACGGCCGTCTGGTGGGACTCATTGGTCTCGGGGAGAAATTGAACCGCGACATGTTCTTTATCAGCGACCTGCGATTGTTGGAGACGCTCGCCACCGAAGTCGCGTTGGCCGTGAAGTACCGCCGCATCGAAGATGAGGCGTTCCGCCAGAACCGCCTGGTTGAGTTGGGTACGATCGCCGCCGGTGTCGCCCATGAGATCCGCAATCCATTGGCGTCCATCAAGACATTCGCGCAGTTGATGCCCGAGCGCGTTGACGACCCGGAGTTTCGGAACGAATTCGGCAAGCTCGTGTTGAAAGACGTGGACCGGATCACGAAGGTGATCGAGAGCATGTTGGCCTTTGCGCGCCCGGCCCAGGTGAGCATCAAGGAACAGCCCGCCAATGAGCTTGTCGAAGAAGCCATTCTGCTGGTGCAGCCGCGTCTCAAGGCCAAGCGCATTGAATTGACTCGTGCGTTTCGCGGAAATCCGATCATCAAGGTGGACAAGCACCAGATCCTGCAGGTGCTGGTCAATCTACTGAGCAACGCCGCCGACGCGCTCCATGAGCGGGGCAAGGTACGGGTGGCCACCGGCTTGACCCAACTGGACATCGGCACTGGCGGCAACGGGGACCGAAACTTTGCCGTTATTGAGGTATCGGACAATGGCCCTGGCATACCAGCGGCGGTTCGAGGCCGCCTGTTCGACCCGTTTTTCACCACAAAGAAGGAAGGTACGGGTCTGGGCCTGTCGATCTCGCAGAAGATTGTTCGCGATCATGGGGGTACCATCACGGTTTCGAGCGTTGAAGGCAAGGGAACGACTTTCCAGGTCAATCTCCCCGTGAAGTAGGATGTGCTGGACAAAATTGTCCGGTGTCGCAAATAAGTTCTTTACACTATCTGCAATACCTGTATAATTGTGCCGTGGGGAACCTTTTTGGAGGAGGCGCGCGTTGTGTGCGCTGACGCGTGGCGGACGTTTTTGTCCCGTCGTTGGCAGGGAGCGCGGACATAGTCGATGAAGAGACGCCGTGTAGTCATTACGGGAGTGGGTTTATTGACGCCGCTGGGGATTGGTACCGAGGCGTTTTGGTCAAATATTCTCGCCGGTAAATCGGGCACGGATCGCGCCCCCGTTCTGATGAAATCCGATTGCCCTTGTAAAGTGGCTGGCGAGGTGCGTGACTTTCGTCCCGAGGATTGGATCAGCCGCAAGGACGTGCGGCGCATGGACCGGTTCGCTCAGTTTGGGCTGGCTGCTTCATATATGGCCTTGCAAGACTCCGGCTTGGTGTTGGAAAAGGAAAATCGCCAACGCATTGGTGTCGCGATGGGCACGGCGTACGCCGGTTGGGAGTTTGCCGCCCGCGAGTACGAGGTATACAAAAAGGGCGGCGTGGAAGCCATGAGTTCGTACATGGGCATTGCGATCTTCACCGGGGCGTGTGGCGGACAGATTTCACTACATTTGGGATTGCAAGGACAAAGCGCGACGACGGCGACTGGTTGTGATTGTTCCAGTGCCACGATTGCGCAAGCTGCGGACCTCATCATCAAGGGCGACGCGGACGTGATGTTTGCCGGGGGTGCGGATGCGCCCGTCCACCCGGTCATCGTGGCCGCGCTGGGTGCCAGCCGCGCGTTGACGGATCGGAATGATGAACCGGCGCGCGCGTCACGGCCATTCGACCAGAAGCGCGATGGATTTGTCATGTCGGAAGGCGCGGGTGTCCTGGTGGTCGAGGAACTGGAACACGCGTTGCAACGCAAGGCCCGCATCTATGGGGAATTGACCGGCTGGGCGTCCACATGCGACGCCTACCACATGTGTCAGCCCGACCCGGATGGGACGCAAGCCGTGCGTTGCGTACAAACGGCGCTGGCGCGTGCCGGCGTGCGGCCGGAGCAGGTGGACTATCTGAATGCCCACGGCACGTCAACCCTGTTGGGGGATCGCGCGGAAACCACCGTCGTAAAGAAATCTTTTGGCGACCGGGCGTACGATGTGCCGATCAGCTCGATCAAGGCGGCCTTGGGGCACATGCAGGGCGCGTGTGGCGCGGTCGAGATGGGTGCTTGTTGCCTGGCCATCCGCGACAATGTCATCCCGGCGACCATTAACTACGAATTCCCCGATCCCGATTGTGATTTGGATGTCGTCCCGAACGTAGCGCGTCACCGCCGCGTCGACATCGCGGTGAGCAACTCCCTGGGGTTTGGCGGTCGCAATACGACCTTGGTGGTCGAGCGATATCGAAACGGGCGCGTCACCGGGCAAAATGACGGGAGCGAAGCCAGCGGCACATGAAAACGGCCCTGCTACTGACAAATTCGGCTGAGACCCAGCGACTGCTTACGGACATTCTCGGCGAGAAGACAAACATCGTCCTGCTTCCGTTACCAGCCGAACCATCCCGGGAGTGGTTCGACGCGCTGTTTTCCACTTGGTTGCGTTTGGTGGACGCCGTGATCCTGGACGCCGTCTCGTTGGGGGAAACCACGAGATGGGCGGCGGAATCATTGGCTTCCTCGCGCTTGCAGGAACACCAGGCGGTTGTGGTGCGGGCCACAGCGGCCCAGCAGACTCTGTATCCCATCCAGGAGGGTTGGCTGGTCGTTTCCGCTTCCGATTCCGCCGACCATTTGAAACGGGCGCTTGGCACCTTTTTCGAATTGCGCGATGCCCAGTCCAAACTCAAGCGGGCCGATGCCGTAATTGCCCGTCAACGACAGGTCGCCGCTCCAGCACCGGTGGTCGCGCCGGAGGCGCGACCCATCCCGCCCCTGACGCACATGCCGGCCCTCGCGCCGGCGTTTGACGCGTACCGGTACCGCGGGGCACTGAAGGATTTGTCGCGAATCCTGAGCCAGCATGTCGGCGAAGGCGAGTTGGTGTCGGAGTTTCTGCGTCTGGTACGCGAGTTACTCGGCACCGGCAAGGCGGCGATTTTCACCCGACGACCGCAGGGCGACCTGTTTACCGGACCGCCCGCCACCGGTGGCGAACAACTCGTGATTGCCCGAAGCACCGGTATCGCGCCGCACCTGGTGGAGCACTTCCGTCTGAGTGCTGACTCCGGCATTGCCAGCCACCTGTCGCGCGAAGCGCGGATCCTGCTGCGCTCGCAGCTGACAGACTCGCTGGCACTGGATTACGATCCGGAAGTGGCTCGGGAGTTCGATACGCTGGGGGCCGATGTTGCGGTGCCGATTTTTGATGAGGACCTGTTGTGGGGGGTGCTGACCTTCAGCGGCAAGATCACCGGCGAGCCATTGACCAACCAGGAATTGGAGTTGGTGTACTACCTGATGGGACAACTGGCGCAGGCGATTCGCAACCTTCATCTGCGCGACCGCATTGCCAGCCAGCAACGGTTTGTGAACGAAGTGCTCGCGCATGTCCAGACCGGCGTGGTGGTGGTCGGGCAGAACAATCGCACCCTCACCGTGAATTGTCGCGCGTGCGAATTACTCGACATCGAGGAGAAGACCGTGATCGGCCAGGACATCCGCCGGCTACCCAGCCGGGTGGCGGACGTCGTGTTCGAAGTCCTCCAAACGGGCCAGGAAATCCACCAGCGAGAAGTGGTGTTGCCCCGGGGACATCGCCCGCTCGGCATCAGCGTCACGCGGTTTGCCATGGGGGCGGACAACGGTCTGGCGGGTGGAGAAGGGTTGATCGCGGTAGCGTTGATTGAGGACCTCTCGCAGGTCCGCCTGCAGCAGACACGCGCCCGCGAACTGGCCGACAAGGAGTTCTTCACGCGGCTGGCGGCGCGGTTGTCTCACGAATTGAAGAACTCGCTGGTATCCATCAAGATCTTCGCGCAATTGCTGCCCGAGCGGCACGATGAGAAGGAATTTCGCGAGCAGTTCAGCACCACCGTCGCCAACGAGGTGAACCGTGTCGATGTGCTGGTGAATAATCTGACGTTCTTTGCGCATCCGTTGCTGTTGGTGAATGAGGAGATCATGCTCGGCGATCTCATCGACACGTGCGTCAAGAACATCACCCAGGAATTCAGCCGGAAGCAGATAGCGTACGTAATGGGCGTGGGTGAAAAAGCGCCCGAACCGGCTCCGTCTTGCGTGGTCGCGGTGAAGAAGAATTTCGCCCACAAGTTTGCGCGGTTGGAGGGAGATCGGATTCGCTTGATGCAGGCGTTCGAGCATGTGCTGCGCAATGCCGTGCAGTCCATGCCGCACGGCGGGCGGCTCACGATCAGCACGATTGATGCGCTTCCGACGGATCTTCCGGGCGGAACGCTGCCTGCGGGCGGCGCCGTGCGGATCGATTGGCAGGACACGGGCGAGGGGATCGCCCTGGAGAATCTAAAGCGCGTGACCGACCCGTTTGTGACCACGCGCAATGTCGGGGTCGGGTTGGGATTGACGATTGTGAAGAAGATTATTGAGCGGCACGGCGGCTGGTTGGACATTGACAGCATGCTGGGCCGGGGCACGACCATCTCGATGGTGGTGCCGGTCAAAGCCCAGCGGCATCCGGACGACGATCTCTTGGGCGAAAGTTTGAAGGCCGAAGTATCAAGCAGTCCGCGCACGCCCGCCGAAGCCAATGCGGTACGCACCCGGGGTGCGGAACGTTGGGACGCGGATGCCGGCCGTCGGGGTGAACAACCGTAACGAGGCGTCCTGGGGAGGCGCGATCGGCGGTTGGTCACGAGGTTGAATACAGAATGGATCGAAGGAGGAAACAGACAGATGTCGAAGGCAAGGATTCTGGTCATAGACGATGAGGAAAGTCCGCGCGAGTCGTTGCGGTTTATCTTGAAGGACCGTTACGACGTAACGCTGGTGGAAAGCGGTGCGAGTGGGTTGGAGGCGGCGAGCCGGGCCGAACCCTTTGATATCGTCCTGCTCGACATGAAAATGCCGGGCATGGACGGGCTGGAAGTCCTTTCCAAGATCCTGCAGTTGAATCCCAGGATGCCGGTGGTCATGGTTACCGCGATTACCGAAGCCAAGCCCGCCGTCCAGGCGATGAAAATGGGCGCGGCGGATTACCTGAACAAGCCGTTCGACGTGGACGAGATCCGGCTGGTCGTCGATCGCATCCTCAAGGAAAAGGCCCTCGAACGCGAGGTGGGCCGGTTGCGCACGGAACTCCAGGCGGTCAGCAAGTTCGAGAATATTGTCGGTTCGAGCGCGGCGATGCAAAAGGTCTATGCCCTCGTGCAGCGTGTCGTGGACACGGAAACGACCGTGTTGGTGCTCGGAGAGACGGGCACGGGCAAGGAACTCGTCGCGCGCGCGTTGCATTACAACAGCGTGCGCCGTGAAGGGCCGTTTATTCCGGTGCACTGTGCCGCCATTCCCAGCGAGTTGCTGGAAAGCGAATTGTTCGGGCATGAGAAAGGCTCGTTCACGGGGGCGCTACAGCGGCGCATCGGGATGTTTGAGGCTGCGGGAGGAGGGACGTTGTTCCTCGACGAGATCGGGGAGATGCCCCTCGGCACCCAAAGCAAACTATTGCGAGCCATCCAGGAGCGTGAAATCCGTCGCGTGGGCGGTCAGGAAACGATCAGCATCAATGTCCGCTTGGTGTGCGCCACCAACCGCGATCTGGAAAAGGAAATTGCCCGCGGCGCGTTTCGCGAAGACCTGTACTATCGCATCAACGTGGTGCCGATCACGGTTCCCGCGTTGCGCGACCGCAAAGACGACATCCCCCAACTGGTGCTGCATTTCGCGCAGCGCTTTGGCAAGGAATTGAACCGCGAGGTTCCGCAATTCGCACCCTCGGCGATAGACTTGTTGTTGTCGTACTCGTGGCCGGGCAACGTCCGCGAACTGGAGCACGCCATCGAACGGCTATTGGTCACGTGCGATTCCAACAAAATCAGCGCGGAGGACCTGCCGTTTGTGATTTCGCAGGCCGAACAGGCGACCGCGCAAATCACGTCGCGATTGACGGCGACCACCCCGCACGTTGATCTGGGAGAGACGCTGGAATTCAACGACACCGGGCTGAATCTGCCGAAGGTCACCGAAGACCTGGAGCGTCGTGCCATCGAAGAGGCGTTGCGGCGCACGGGCGGCGTGATCACGGAGGCCGCGCGCGCTCTGCACATCACGCGACGGATGTTGCGTTACAAAATGGACAAACTTCAGATTGCGTCAAGTCGGGCGGGGGAATTGGAAGAAGAGCCGGAGGAGCTGGACGAGAGCACCCCGGCGGCGATGTGACGCATCCAAAGTTGTCCGCAATACACTCGCGGGTTGGCCAATTTTGCGCTCCGGAGAACGGGGCAATGGCTTCCTTCCATCCATGCCGGCCCTTGGGAACTGCTGGTTAGGCGGAACCCGGGTCATTTCTCCACCTCCCTGTCATCCTGTGGCATACGCATTGCTAAATGGCTATGTCGTAGCGTCGCTTCGCAGACGCGGAACGGCACGGTAGGCAGGAGGATAAAGCCATGAACAAACACATACGAAGGATGGTTGGCGCGGCAGCGGTTGTAATCGTTATCGGTGCCCCTATTCCCGAGCTGTTCGCGCTCGGTTTTCGGAATCCCGACCAGGGCGCGGCCGCCACGGCGCAAGGCAACGCATTTGTCGCACAGGCGGACGACGCCACGGCAGTCTATTATAATCCGGCCGGCTTGACCCAGATCAAGGGAACCGAGATCGCCAGTGGCGGCTACCTGAATTTCCCGGATGACAAATTGAAAGGCGGCGGTTCCGGCGCGAAGATGTATTCAGTCTCGTTGATTCCGCATCTGTATGCTACGACTGATTTCGGCGTGTCCAAATCGCCCTGGCGTTTCGGCATCGGCGTCAACATTCCCTTTGGCAATGAGTCGGTGTACTCGCAGAGTGGCCCTTTCACCAATCTGGTCACCAAAGCCGCCATGCAAGTAATCAATATCCAACCGACCGTAGCCTACAAGTTCAACGAGCACCTGTCGCTCGGAGCCGGGCTGAACGTGTACGATGCGTATACGACGCTCAACAGCCACGTCCTGACGGAGGATGGTCACTTCCATTTTGATGGCGGCGGGGTGGCCGTGGGTGGCACTGCGGGATTGATGTGGAAAATCACGCCGCAGCATACGGTCGGCGTCGTGTATCGCAGTCCGTTCACCGTCAATTTCAAGGGTTCCGCGGACGTGAATATCCCCGGGATTATCAGTCATGCGTCGAATGGCGGCCAGGGATCGATACGGTTCCCGCAAACGGTTGCCGCGGGGTATGCGTTTCGACCGGTCCCGAAGTTGAAGCTGGAAGCCGATGTCGAGTGGACCGATTGGCAACCGCTCCATCAACTGACCTTGCATGCGCCGGGGTCGCTGGCCAATGGCAAGGTCATCCCGTTCAATTGGATGGACAGTTTCCTGTATGAGTTTGGCATGCAATACGATGTGAACGAGCACTGGAAGGTGCGTGGCGGCTATATTTATTCGACTGAAACCGTGCCCAACAGTTCGTTTTCTCCATCGGTGCCGGACTCCAAACGGCATGTGTACAGCGTGGGTGTCGGGTATGCGACAACGCGGTTCACGATCGACGCCGTTTACCAGTACACGATTGCAGAAGACCGTACGGTGAACAATGGCTCCGCCGCGGACGGCACGTGGCAGATCAGCAACAGCGCGGTGATGGTCACGACCGGTTTGAAATTCTAGCCAACGGGAAGCCGAACATGGGAACACTGGATACACTGACGATGGAGCCGCCGGCGGTCAAGACGGCGGAGAGGCCGACGTTGTTGATCGTGGATGATGAGCCCGGTCCCCGCGAATCGCTGCGCATTGTTTTCAAGGACCGATACAACTGTGTGATCGCCACGTGTGGTCGCGAGGGTATCGAATACGCGCGCGCACACGCCGTGGATGCCGCCGTTCTTGATATCAAGATGCCGGATCTCAGCGGCGTGGACGTGTTACGCGAGCTGAAGGAGATCGATCCCGATATCGAATGCGTGATGTTGACGGGCTACGAGACCATTGAAACCGCGCGCGCGGCCGTGCGCTACGGCGCGGCGGACTACCTTAACAAGCCATTCGATGTCTTTTCCGTGCGCGAGGTGCTCGACAAATGCATGAAGCGCCGCCAGGAAAAGTTCGCGACCGAGGAGAACTTTCGCACGCTCGAACGAACGAACGAGCAACTTGCGGGCGAGTTGGCGCAGCTCAGCCGGGCCGTCGAAGCGGGCGTGCTCTCGGCCGGCGTCGTGCACGAGATGAACAACCCGCTGGCGATCATTGCCGGGTACGCCGACCTGCTCGGTCGCGACCTGGCCTCACTCAACGTTTCCGACCAGGAAACTTCGCGGCAGGTCCGTCAACGGCTTGCGTCCATTCAGCGGGAGATTGATCGTTGCAAGGACATCGCCCGCCGCTTTTTGAATTTCTCGCGAGGCCGTCAGGAAGCCCAGGAGACCGTCAGCGGCCGCAAGCTGCTGGAAGACGCGGCAGCCCTGATCAAGGCGCATCCCGCCAACCGCAGCGCGGAAATCAGGTGCACGTCCGGCGACACGGACCCGATGTTTACGGTCAATCCCGCGGAAATCCTCCAGGTGCTGATCAATCTGGGGGTGAATGCCCTGCACGCCATGAACGGGGGAGGGACCCTGGAGTTTTCCACCATGGTGGCCACGTCCGTGCCGTCGGAGCTCGCCTTCCGTCCGGAGTCATTCGATCCGCAGAGGCCGCTGGCGAAGCTCGTCGTGGCGGATAATGGGTCGGGCATCGAGCGCGAGAACATCAGCAAGATCTTCCAGCCGTACTTCACCAGCAAGAAAGAAGGCACGGGATTGGGTCTGGCCATTGCCTGTGAACTCGTCGCCCGTTACGGCGGCGCGATCGATGTGCAGAGCACGGTCGGGAAGGGCAGCACGTTCAGCGTCTACTTGCCGCTGGCGTCCTGAATCTGGTAGCCTCCCCGCTGCTTTATGGGCGGGGAAGCCAGAACTGACGTTTGTTTTCTCGGTGTCGAGGGCGGCGGCACGCGCACCGTCGCGCTTCTGGCGGATCGGCGTGGCAGGATTATTTCTCGGCTCGAATCCGGTTCCCTCAACCTCAAACTCTCATCGGACGCCGCCGTTCTCCATCGACTCCGTGAGATCAAACGGGGTCTCGCGCCTCGTCCCACGTCTTTGGCCCTGTGCCTGGCTGGCTGTCGCACGACGGCCGACCATTTCCGGGCCCGTGCGCTCGCGGAACAGGTCTGGCCCGGAGTCCCTGCGTATGTGGGTAGCGACACCGATTCGGCTCTTGCGGCGGCCTTCGGTGCGCACGATTCGGGCATTGTCATCATCAGCGGCACGGGCTCGTGCGTGTACGGCCGGAACGGGTCGCAGGTGGCGCGGGCGGGCGGCTGGGGTCATTTGTTGGGCGACCACGGGAGCGGCTACTGGATCGCCATGACAGGATTGAGAGCGGCGATCCGCGAGTATGATCGCCACGGTCGTGTCAGCCTGCGTCTCGGACGGGCGCTCCGGCGGTTGTGTTTGAATTCGCCGGATGAACTTGTCGATTGGATCCAGCGCGCCGGCAAGGATGCCGTGGCGGCGCTGGCGACGGACATGCTCGAGGGGGATGCCGGGCTGATGCTGCAAGCGGCCTCGTTTCTCGCGCAGGATTGCCATGCGGTCGCACAGAAGTTGGGCTTGGAGAAGCCGCGGATAGCGTTGACCGGCGGCGTGTTGCGGCACCACCGAAAGCTGGCGATTCTCGTGGGCAACCGTATTCACACGATGCTGCCGGGAGCGAAGATTGTCCATGTGCCGAGTGAATCGGCGATTGGCGCCCTGAAACTCGCCGGCTTGGCGACGCCTCGGTCGATGTTGACCCTGCATCGTGGTCCTTCCTCCATGCCAGTTACCGAGATCCGCAATCCGCGGACGATGGGTTTGGACAAACGATCCGTGTCACAACTTATCGACTCGATGTTACACGAGGAAGCGCGGGTGATTCCCGCGTTGTGGAAGAACAAGCCCGCTATCGAGGGCGCCGTCAACAGGATCGTGCGCGCGTTCAAGCGGGGAGGGCGACTATTCTACGTCGGCGCTGGCACGAGCGGTCGGTTGGGCGTGTTGGACGCCAGTGAATGTCCGCCCACTTTCTCCACTGATCCCGAAATGGTCCAGGCGATCATCGCCGGCGGGGCGACGGCCCTGCATGCAGCCGTGGAGGGTGCCGAAGACAATCGGGAGGCAGGTGTGGAGGCGGTAGGAATGCGTGGTGTGGGCAAACGCGACGTGGTCATCGGCATTGCGGCCAGCGGTTCGACCCCGTTTGTATTGGGGGCGCTGGACGAGGCGAAACGATTGGGCGCCGAGACCTTTCTTTTGTGCTTTTCGCCGCCACCATCCACCGCCCACACGCCGCTGTTGTTCCGCACGGGACCGGAGGTAGTCACCGGCTCGACGCGGCTCAAAGCGGGTACGGCCACGAAGCTCGTGCTCAACATGCTGACGACGATCCCGATGATTCGGCTCGGCAAGGTCGTCAGCAATCTGATGGTGGATGTGAAACCGACAAACGCCAAGTTGCGCGCGCGCGCCTGCCGCATCGTGGCCACGCTTCGGGGCGGCAGCGAGGATGACGCACGCCGGCGATTGGTCCGATGCGGCTGGAACGTGAAGAAGGCCCTGCGATGAGATGGTGGCTGATCGGGTTGATGCTGCTCGCGGGCTGCGTCCGACCGTCGGACGATCGGGTGGAAATCACGTACCAGACCATTGAAACGCTGCCGGAGCAGCAGGCACTTCATCAGAAGATCATCGAGCAGTTTCAGCAGACGCATCCACGGGTCCGCGTGCGGGTGATTTACGACACCTCGAAGTTTCAAAAACTGAACGTGCAACTCGCGGGCAATGCCGCGCCCGATTTGTTTTACTATGTTGTCGACCGGCTCCCCGCGCTCGCGCAACGCGGTCAGATCCGCGACCTGACGGCAACCTTCGCGCCCTTGGCCGACCAGTTTTACCCCGAAGTGATCGACTCGTGCCGCGTCAACGGCAAGCTGTACATGGTGCCGTTTCATTTCAGCACCGATGTGTTGTTCTTCAATCGGGATTGGTTTGAGAAGGGCGGAGAACCGCTGCCTGACGAGTCGTGGGACTGGCAGAAGTTCGCCGATGTTGCCGCACGGCTCGCCCCTCTCGGATCGGGACAGGCGGCGCAACGTCAGGTGCGCGTCCCGACGGTTCTGCCGCGGCCGTTGCTGCTGGTCCAATCGTTCGGCGGCGTCCTGTTTGCCGACGGGAAATGCACGGTGAAGTCGCCGGAAACCATCGCGGCCCTGCAGTTGTATCGGGACCTGGTCGCGCGGGGGGTGGCGCCGACAACCGCCGCCATGGGTGAGGTGGAAGCGTTCGATGGGGTGAACCTGTTTCGGGATGGGAAAATACCGGTGCTCGTGGGCCGCACATACATGCTGACGGAATTTGACCACATCGCGGATTTCCGGTGGGACGTGGCGCCGGTCCCGAAGGGAAAGGTGCGCTGGTCGCGGCTGTCCATCGGCGGCAACTGCGTGTGGAGTGGAACGAAACATCCGCGGGAAGCCGCGGAGTTCGCGCGATTCTATTCGACGGAGGGCGCGATGATGGCCGCGAAGAGCCGCAACGCCATCCCGGCGTTGAAGGCGGCGGCGGCCATCGCCCAGTTCCCGCCGGCCATGATGGACGCGCTGAAGTATTCACACCTCGACAATCCCTGGGGTTACGCGTTTTGGGACGAGTTCAACCAGAAGGCGTTCTTCGAGACCACCGACGCGGTGGCGCTGGGACGTCTCGCTCCGTCCGACGCCGCGCAATCCATCGAGTCCCTTGGGAATGGCCTGCTACAGGCGCATTGAAAACGCTTGACCGGTCTTGCATTTTGGGGGCATTGTTTGCGCCCGCTTGGTGAGGGGCGGGAGAAATCAAATGGAGAGAATACACATGCAGGCTCGAATTATGACAATTGGTCTTTCGGCGTTTCTACTGGTTGCCTGTACCGGCGCGTGGGCGCAAACCAACGCCGCGACCGGTGCGCCGGTATGGCATGGCGACACGGCGTTGGGTTTGTCGCTGGCGCGAGGCAACGCCAATACGTTCCTGTTGAGCGGCAGCGCCACGGCTGATAACACCTGGGAACAAAACGACTTGAGGTTGGGTGCCGATGGCCAATACGGGTTGAACAACTGGGGCCAGACGAACCAAACCCAGTCGACAGAAGCGATTCACGGATTTATCGACTACAAGCGTCTCTTCACCGAGCGATTTTATGGGAGCGCGCGCATTGACGGGTACCACGATGATATTGCAGAAGTTCGATACCGGATCATCGTTGGACCGGCGGCGGGCTACTACGTCATCAAGAGCGCCGCATCGAAATTGAGTGGTGAGATCGGCCCCTCGTTTATCGACCAGAAGGTGGGCAGTAATACGGAGAGTTACGTGACGATACGCTTTTCCGAACGCGGCGAGCACACGTTCAACAAAACCAAATCGGCGAAAGTCTGGGAAGAAGTTGATTACATGCCACAGGCTGATGATTTCAGCAACTATTTGTTGAACAGTGAGGTGGGCGTGGAGGCGGCATTGAATGCCCACTTCAGTTTGCGCGTCTGCGCGGATGACACGTTCAACAGCAAGCCGGCGGCCGGGCGCAAGGAAAACGACATTCTTTTGATCAGCTCGCTGGTGTACAAGTACTGAGCCACCCCGACAGCAGCTGTCGGGGCTGATTTTTTCCTCGCAACGCTCGCGGGGTATTTCGTATCTTGCCCGCGCTATGCGAATTTTATCGGGTATCCAGCCAAGCGGCAAGTTGCACATTGGCAACTACTTCGGCATGATGCGCCCCGCGCTTGAACTGGCGCAAAAGGGCGAGGCGTTTTATTTCATCGCGGACTATCATGCGCTGACGTCGATTTCCAATCCGGACGAATTGCGCGCCAACGCGCTGGATGTGGCCCTGGATTTTCTGGCGTGCGGACTCGATCCGAGCCGGACGGTGTTTTATCGGCAGAGCGACGTGCCGCAGGTGACCGAGTTGACTTGGATCCTCTCCAACGTCACGCCGGTGCCGATGCTGGAGAATGCGCACAGCTATAAGGACAAGATTGCCCAGGGCCTGAAACCGAATGCCGGGCTGTTCACGTATCCCGTCTTGATGGCCGCGGACATCCTGATCGTGCAATCTGAACGCGTTCCCGTGGGCAAGGACCAGAAGCAGCACGTCGAGATGGCGCGAGACATGGCTGGCGCATTCAATCGCCAATACGGCGAAGTGTTCACGATTCCCGATGCAGTCATTCGGCCGGAGGTGGCGACGCTTCCCGGAACGGACGGCCGCAAGATGTCCAAGAGCTACAACAACACGATCGAGATTTTCGGTGACGAGAAAGCGGCTCGTAAAAAAATCATGGGCATCGTGACCGATTCGCAGCCCGTGGAAGCGCCGAAAACCGGCCTCGACAAGAACATTCCCTTGCAGATGTACAAGTTGGTGGCAACGCCGGACAAAGCCAATGAATTGCAGGCGAAACTGGCCGCCGGCGGGTTCGGCTATGGCGAGGTGAAAAAGGAATTGCTTGCGGTGTTGATGGACCACTTTGCGCCGTTCCGCAAGAAGCGCGAAGAGTTGGTGAAAAACCTGGATTACGTCCACGAAGTGTTGCGCAAGGGCGCCGAACGCGCCAACGCCGTGGCCGACGAGACGATGGGCAAGGTGAGGAAAGCGGTCGGGTTGCGCTGAAGCAGGCGTCTGTCAGAGCATGCGCCAGAGGGCGTAGGCGGCGAAGGCAAGAAGCATCGTTCCGCCGGCGATGTCGGCGGCCAACCACGTGGCGCGTTTGCCGCGTCGGCCCACCCAGGTCATCGCGCCGGTAAAGCACACCACCCAGGAAATCGCGCCGAAAAACACGCCGGCGCACACCCACGGCAAATCGCGGACCGGGTTTGCCGACCACTGGCCCGCCATGCCCGGCACGACTACGCACCAAAACGCCAACGTCATCGGGTTCAAGCTCGTCATCGCCAGCCCCGTGACGTAATGCCGCTCAGCGGGTTTCTCCGAGTCGCCGTTGGCGGTGGCGCCGCGCCATTGCCGGGCCGCGCTCACAAAGCACATCACGCCCAGGTAGACCAACACCGCCGCGCCGGCAATTCCCAGCGCCGCCATCACTCGGGGCTGAGCCAACAATGGCCGCACGCCCAGGCTGGTCAGGATTGCATAGGTGACATCCACCGTGACCGCGCCGCAGCCGAGCAGGAAGCCGGCGCGGAATCCGCCGCGCAGCGAGCGCCGCGCGATCTCCACATTTACCGGCCCAATCGGCGCCGCCGCTCCCAATCCGAGCAATACGCCCTTTCCGATCATTGCCACGACGCCAGTGACGTCCATGCCCTGAGTGCATACGAGCCGCCGCGTGGCGCGTCAAGGTGGAATGCAGAAACGCGTATTGCGGCGGGGTGCCGGCTTGTGATAGGGAAGGTTGGAACAACGGCGCCGATGGAAGCGGATTACAAAGTAAAGCTGGAGGTCTTCGAGGGGCCTCTCGATTTGTTGCTCTACCTCATCAAGAAAGAGGAGGTGGACATCTACGATATTCCGATTGAGCGCATCACAAACCAGTACATGGAGTACCTGACGCTGATGCAGATGCTCAATCTGGAGGTGGCGGGCGAGTTTCTCGTGATGGCGGCGACGCTGATGTACATCAAGAGCCGGATGCTGCTGCCGGCCGACCAGCAGGTGACCGACACCGAGACCGAGGAAGGCGAGGACCCGCGCTGGGAATTGATTCGGCAGCTTGTCGAGTACAAGAAGTTCAAAGACGCGGGATTGCAGCTCGGCCAACGCGAGGAACAGCAGGCCAACATCTTTTCGCGGGGAAGCCCCGACGCGGGGACCGAAGTTGACAAGGACATCCCGCTGGCGGAAGTGAGCATTTTCGATCTCATCAACGCGTTCAACGAGGTGTTGAAAAAGGCCAGCGCCCGCGAGGACTTCCGGGAGATCATTGAGGAACGATTCACGGTCAGCGACAAGATCGAAGAAATCCTCTATACTCTGCGGGACCGATCGGAGATGATATTCAGCGAATTGTTTGCGACCGCCAGTTCGCGCGCCGAGGTGGTGGTGACGTTTCTGGCGCTGCTGGAATTGATTCGGTTGAAGCGGCTGAAGGTGGTGCAGGTCGAAGCGTTTGGGGAGATACAGGTATTGAAAGTGGCATGACACTGGAACTCAAAAACATCATCGAGGCGCTGCTGTTCTCGGCGGAGCGGCCACTGTCACCGAAGGAAATTCGCGCGATTTTCGCCGAGGCGACGGACGAGGAAAATCCGGGCATGTCGGAACCGTTTCGCAATGTGCGGGAAGCGCAGATTGTCGCCACGTTGGACGAGTTGAAGGCGGAATGCGAATTGCAGCGGCACAGTTACCAACTGGTGGAAATCGCGGGCGGATGGCGGTTGGTGACCCGTCCCGAATACGCGCCGTGGCTGAAGAAGCTGTTGGATGAGGCGCGTCCGCACCGACTTTCGCCGCCGTCATTGGAAACGCTGGCCATCATCGCGTTGCGGCAACCGATTTCCCGCGCCGACATCGCGGCGATTCGCGGCGTCGAGGTGGATGGCGTAATCAAGACGCTGTTGGAGCGGGATATGATTACGATCGTGGGCAAGAGCGACGCGCCGGGTCGTCCGATGTTGTACGGCACGACGCAGAAGTTTCTCGAACATTTTGGGCTTCGCGATATCGACGATATGCCGAAAGCCGCGGAATTACGGCTGCAGGCGGCGGCATTGAAGACCGCGGAACAGAAGATGGAAGAGGCGAAGGCGAAAGCAACCGACGCAGGGTCGTCGGGCTCAGACGCAGCGCCGGAAGCCGTGGCAGAAGTGAAGGCGACCCCTCACCCTGACCCTTTGCGACCCGGGCACGACGAGGTCGCGTCTCGAGGACTCGGCTCCCCTCAAGGGGAGAGGGGAGAAGCGACAGGGGGGCAAGGGCGGGCGACCCCTCAACCTGACCCTTTGCGACCGGGGCAAGACGAGGTCGCGTCTCAAGGGCTCGGCTCCCCTGCAAGCGAGGTGGAAGAAGCCATCTCCGCCGGCCTGTCGGATGAAGACGAGGACGACGACGAATACGAAGAAGACGAGGACGAAGGCGAGGAGGACGAGGAGCGCGAGTGAAGGACAAGCTTCAGCAACTCCGCGATAAGATCGACGAGATCGACGAGAAGCTCGTGCGCGTGTTGAACGAGCGGACGAAGCTCGTGCTCGAGATCGGCAAGATCAAGCACGAGTCGGGCGAGGAGATTTATGCGCCCGACCGCGAAGACGCGGTGTTGCGGCGCATCGTCGAGAAGGGAAGCGGACCGCTGCCGGCGGATTCGTTGCGGGCGATCTATCGGGAGGTCATGTCCGCGTCGTTGGCGCTCGAAAAGCCGCTGGTGATCGCCTTCCTCGGCCCCGAAGCCACGTACTCGCACATGGCGGTGATCAAGAAATTCGGGTCGGCCCTGAAATACGAGCCGCTGCCGAGCATTACGGATGTGTTCGGGGAAGTGTCCAAGGGCCGGGCGGACTACGGCGTCGTGCCGATCGAGAATTCGACCGAGGGCGCGGTCACGCACACGTATGACATGTTCGTGGACAGCGAACTGAAGATTTGCGCGCAGATTGTGCTGGCGATTCGGCACAACCTGATGGCGGCGTGTCCGCGCGACCAGATCCAGAAACTCTACTCGATTCCCCAGGTGCTGGCGCAGTGCCGGCTGTGGCTGCAGACGAACATGCCCCACGTCGAATTGATTGAAACGTCGAGCAGCACGCGCGCGGCGCAGATTGCGAAGGACGAGCCGAATGCGGCTGCGCTGGCGAGCGCGCTGGCCGCCGAGATATACGGGCTGACGATTCTGGAGCCGAACATCCAGGATTCGAGCGAGAACGTGACGCGGTTTCTTGTTATTGGACGCAAATACCCGAGCCGGACGGGCAACGACAAGACATCGATGATGTTCTGCGTGCAGGACCGGGTTGGCGCGCTGCATGATTCGATTGCGTCGTTCAAGAAATTCAAGATCAACATGACCAAGATCGAGTCGCGTCCGAGCAGGAAGAAGGCGTGGGAGTATTACTTTTTCGTGGACGTGCTCGGCCATTGCGAAGACACGCGCGTCAAGAAAGCGCTGGCGGAGTTGGCCAAACACACCATGTTTGTGAAGATTCTCGGCAGCTATCCGAATGTGAATGGGTAGTGCGAGAAGCTGACGGGCTACTTCCCGTATTTCCTGGCGGGTTTCTCGCGGACAGTCACAGTGGAACGCGTGAACTGCCCGGCAACGATCTCAATGCGAGCGGAATAACCGAGAGACTGGAGGAGTTGCTCGCAATCTTCCCAGGTCAGGCCGAAGGCGCGGACATCGGCGAGGCCGAGACGGGCGACGACATCGCGGATCTGCTCACCATTTTGCGCTGTGAACTCAGTGCTCATCATCGCCCGCTCCGCCCAATCCACAAGTTTGGCGAGTGAGATGCGATGGTGAAGATACGCGCCGATTTTATCTGCGACCTTCTTGCTGGTGATGGTCATGGCAACCGCGTCTTTCGATGTCCTTTGTCGACAGGATACTTTTCATGAATTTCGACGAGTTGTCCAGTGCTGTCGAGGATTTCCTGCCAGAATTTGACCATTTTCTCGCGGGCGTCTACCTCCTTGATATAGCGGGCCTTCCAGCCCTGCCGTCCGATGACCTCAAACCAGTAGCGCCTGCCGCCATTTGGCAAATCATGCCATTGACTGAATTTTCGCTCGTTCTGCTGTCTGGAACTCATCGGCGCCGTGCATCATAGCTGGCCGGGAAATGCCTTGTCGAGAATGAGCCACAGCTGTAATCTGATTCTACGACGAGCACTGGTTAGTGCTTGATTGGTTGCTGGACGGGAAGAGAATTACGGCTACAACGAATCGAGTCCATCGGATGTATGAATGAGCAAACCCCACGCCAGTTGCCGCAATGGGGTTGGGTGCTGGCTGCTGTTTTCTTTCCGGGTGGCGTGTTCATAGCTTTCGGCGTCGCTCGCATTCTATCGTGGTCGCGGGCGATCTTATTCGCATTGCTCTCTTACGGCTGTATCATCGGCTTTATACAGTTCATGATACATTTGGAGCATGGCAGCGCCAGCGATGTGGCTCATGCCGTTGGCATCTTCGGCGGCATGGCTGTCAACAGCATATGGGGTTTCGTACTTTACCGCATCGGACGACAGGCTGGTTGCTGGTCGTCAGTTGCCCGGCGTGTTTGGCGTCTCGCAGGCTGGTTCGCAATTGCGGTTCTTTGCCTCGACTGCGCCACGGTTGGCATCGAGTTCATCGCCGCTTTGCTCCGCCGCTGATGTAACGTATCTCTTGGGAGCGCGAGTTTGCGGCGGGGCCGGAATCGCGCTTGTCAAGTGCATGATCCCCCGAAAAATCAGACAAGCACTCAAAGTAGTTGTCGGTATTATTTGTTTCATTTTGGGTTAGGGTTGGCGCGTGAAGCATCGACAGGCACAACCCCGACATCCGATGTCGTGGCAGGGCGCGTCCCTACCGCGTGGGGCTCGTAGGCAAGACGAAGGGCCGGGAAAAAAGTACTTATTTGGACAAAACAAACCCAAACTTTTTTCATGGATGAGCTTTTGTATCAGTCAGGACGGCAATGGGTTAAGTGGTGGCAACGGCCTGAAAAACGGGTTGGGTTTGTTTTGCGAAAAATGGGTTTGTTTGGGGTATTTTGGAGGGGTTTTGAGGGTATTAGGAGGCGGTTTGCGGGGTTTCCGGGGATGGAATTCAGGCTTGTGGACGGGATGGGAGGAGGCAGGACATGCCATTCAGCGGGGAGGCGAACGGGCAGGATGCCCGTTCCACTATGGCTTCCGTGAGAGGATTGGGTTTGGTAGAGTCTGGGCTTACCAATCATGAGCATTCAATCTTTAGCGAACAAGTACATCTGTGATGTGCCGGTGTATGAGCCGGGGCGGCCGATTGAGGAAGTGGCGCGGGAGATGGGGCTGAACCCGAAGTCGATCATCAAGCTGGCATCGAACGAGAACCCGCTCGGGCCGTCGCCGAAGGCGGTGGCGGCGATGCGCAAGGCGCTGGCGACGTCGCATCTGTATCCCGATGGGGGAGGATTCTATCTGCGGCAGGCCATTGCGGAAAAGCTTGGCCGCGCCACTTCGCGGCTCAGTGCAGGGTCCGCGCGGCCCTCCGAGAGCGGACGACCCTCCATCAGCATCGACAATATCATCCTCGGCGCGGGCTCGAACGAGATCATCGAGTTTCTGTATCACGCGTTTGTTTCACCCGGCGACGAGATCATCGCGGGCGATCGGGCGTTTGTGATTTACGCCATCATGGCGAGGATGTTCCAAGCGCGGTGCGTCGAGGTGCCGTTTCGCGGTCACACGCACGACCTGAAGGCGATGCTGGCGGCGATCACGCCGAGGACGAAGCTGGTATTCGTCGCCAATCCGAACAATCCGACGGGCACGCGGGTGACCGACGCCGAACTCGACGACTTCATTCGGCGGTTGCCGGCGCACGTGATGGCGGTGCTGGACGAGGCGTATATCGAGTTTCTGGACGATCCGCCGCCGTCCATCGAGTACGCGATGAAGCGGAACGTAGTCGTGCTGCGCACATTCTCGAAAATTGTCGGCTTGGCGGGGCTGCGCATCGGGTACGGCGTGGCGCAAAAGGAGTGCATCGATTTATTGCAACGGGTGCGGCAACCGTTCAACACCAATGCCGTCGCGCAAGCCGGGGCGCTGGCGGCGCTGGACGATGCGGCGCACATTCGCAAGACCAAGGCGGTGACACGACGGGGGTTGGCGTATCTTTACCGGGAATTCGAGCGGCTCAAGCTGGAATACGTGCCGAGTTGCGCCAATTTCGTGCTCGTCAATGTCGGCGATGGGGACGAGGTGTTTCGCGGGTTGCAACGGCGCGGCGTGATCGTGCGGCCGATGCGCGGCTACAAAATGCCCGAGTGGGTGCGGGTGACGGTCGGCACGGCGGAAGAGAATCGGAAGTTTATCAGAGCACTGGAGCAGGAGCACAACGGCCTGTAAACCACAGAGACACAGAGGTCACAGAGACTTCGTTTGTTCTGAGTCCCTGGGGTTCAGATTAGACTGAGAGATTATGATCATCATTTGTAAACCGGAAGCGACAGACGAGCAAATCGCCCACATCGAGGATGCGATTCGCAAGTGGGGATTGAAGCCGCACACGAGCCGGGGCGTCGAGCGCACGGTGATCGGGGTTATCGGGCCGGAAGAGCGGATTCGTGAGAAGCCGTTGGCGGCGTTTCCGGGCGTGGCGGACGTGACGCCCGTGATGAAGCTGTACAAGCTTGCGAGCTATGAGTTCACGCGCAAGCGCACGGTGATCGATGTGGGCGGAGTCAAGATTGGCGACCAGAAGAAACTCGTGTTGATGAGCGGGCCGTGCTCGGTGGAGAGTCGCGAACAGATTTTGGAGATTGCGAAGATTGTCAAGAAAGCGGGTGCGAGCGTGTTGCGCGGGGGAGCGTTCAAGCCGCGGACATCGCCGTACGCGTTTCAGGGGCTGGGCAAGGAAGGGTTGAAGTTGCTGGCGGAAGCGCGCCAGGAGACGGGCTTGCCGGTGATTACGGAATTGATGGACACGAAGGATGTCGAGGCGGTGGAAGAATACGCGGACATCATCCAGATCGGCGCGCGCAACATGCAGAACTTCTCGTTGTTGAAGGAAGTGGGTCGGTGCCAGAAGCCCGTGATGCTCAAGCGCGGCATGGCGGCGACGATCAAGGACGTGTTACTGAGCGCCGAATACATCCTCAGCGAAGGGAACATGAAGGTGATGCTGTGCGAGCGAGGGATTCGGACATTTGAGACCTACACGCGCAACACGCTTGATCTCTCGGCGGTGCCGGCGCTGAAGAAAGAGTCACACCTGCCGGTGATCGTGGACCCGACGCATGGCGCGGGGCATCGCGATTTGATTCCGACGATGGCGTTGGCGGCCGTCGCCGCCGGGGCGGACGGCATCATGATTGAAGTGCACAACGATCCCGAGGCGGCGCTATCGGATGGCGAACAGGCGATGTTGCCCGACAAGTTTGAAGCGCTGGTTGGCCAGATGCGCGCGGTCGCCGCGGCGATTGGGAAGCAGATTTAGTGTTGGCTGGGTGACGCGGCCGCGTCACGGGAGGATCTTCTTTACGTCGTCGATTCCCTTGTCGAACGAGGATTTCACGTCGCTCCAGGCGTTGGTGGTGGCGGTCTTGTTGGTTGATTGTCCCCGCGATAGAAGCGGGGTCGCTAGCAGCAACGATAGAGCGACGAATCCCTGTAGTCTCTTCACACCTGATGGCCTCCTGTGAACCTGCCAGCAGCTTACATGTCCGTGGTTCGAGTGCAAGCCCGGTCGCCAAATGGCTTGCGGTGGCGGCGGGGGGCGGTGTAAGAAGGCGGCGAGATTCCAAGGAGATCTCGGATGGCACAAACGACAAGGGGGCGCACGGCGCTGGCGGGTTATCTATTTTTATTGCCGAACCTGCTCGGCTTTCTCGCGTTCACGCTGCTGCCGGTGCTCGCGTCGCTGGCGTTGAGCTTCTACGCGTGGGACCTGTTCACCTCGCCCAGGTTTGTCGGCCTGCATAATTTCATCGCGCTGATGCGCGACCGCGATTTCTGGTATTACGCGTACAACACGGTGTTCCTGATGCTGGCGATTCCCGTGAACATTCTGGGATCGCTCCTGTTGGCGGTCGTGATGAACCAGAAGCTGCGGGGCATCGTCGTGTTTCGCGCGATGTATTTCCTGCCGAGCATTGTGGCGGGCGTCGGCACGTATCTGTTGTGGCGGTGGATTTACAATCCCGACTACGGGCTGATCAATACCATCATCGCGAGCTGGTTCCCGCAGTGGCTGAGCGACGGGATCCGCGGGCTCGGCGTGGAATGGCCGCCGCAATGGTTGACCTCGGTGACGTGGGCCAAACCTGCGCTGATGTTCATGAGTTTCTGGACGGTCGTGGGCGGCTACAACATGATTCTGTACCTCGCGGCGCTGCAGGGCGTGTCGCCCGAGTTGTACGAAGCGGCGGACATCGACGGCGCGAACGCCTGGCAGCGGTTTTGGGCGATCACGTGGCCGATGGTGAGTCCGACGACGTTTTTCGTGCTGACGATGAGCCTGATCGGCGGATTGCAGGGCGGATTCGAGCAGGCATTTGTCATGACGCGCGGCGGGCCCGCCGGCGCGACGACGACGATCAGCTATTACATCTACAATCACGCGTTCACGTGGAACCACATGGGATACGCGGCGGCGATTGCGTGGGTGCTGTTCGCCGTGGTGTTCGGGGTGACGCTGGTGAACTGGCGGTTTGGAGGACGGATTGTCCACTATTGAAATGACCGCCCCTCACCTTAATCCTCTCCCCCGGAGGGGCGAGGAGACATGTATGTTGCCCCTCACCTTAAATCCTTTGCCGCCTCGGCACGACTGGCGGCGTTTGCGACCAAGGCACAACCTGATCGGGTCTTCGCCTCGCTACGGCTCCGTCGGACTCGGCTCCCCCCAAGGGGAGAGGAGGATTCCCTCTCCCTTCAAGGGAGAGGGTCAGGGTGAGGGTGTTTCGCAAGCAGGATGAAATGACGGTGAAGAAACTTGTCACATATTTGGTGCTCGGGTTTGTTGGGCTATTCATGCTGTTGCCGTTTTTGTGGATGCTCTCGACGTCGGTAAAGCCCGCGAGCGATGTGTTCACGTCCTTCGAGAATCCGATCAAGGCGTTCGTTCCACGGGAAACGCAGTGGCGAAATTTTCCCCGGGTGTACGACACGACGCGGGCCATGGGCGGCGGGTTTGCGCGGTGGTATCTGAACAGCGTGCTCGTGGCGGTCGTCGTGACACTCGGGCAGGTGACAACCAGCGCATGCGCGGCGTATGCGTTCGCGCGGCTGCGGTTTCCCGGCCGAGACAAACTGTTTCTCGGGTATCTGGCCACGATGATGATTCCCGGCGCGGTCACGATGATCCCGAACTTCATTTTGATGCGCAAGATCACGGAATGGCTGACCGTGGTGGCGCCGATGGTTGATTGGGATGCGTCGCGCGTGGTGTCGGTCTTTGGGCGGACGTACGATGCGGGGCGATTGGTCGGGCTCGATTCGTATTTTGCGTTAGCGGTGCCGGCGATGTTTTCGGCATACGGCACGTTCATGCTGCGGCAATACTTCCTGAGCATTCCGCGCGACCTGGAAGAGGCGGCGACAATCGACGGATGCGGCCTGTTCCGCATTTTCACGACGATCATACTGCCGCTGAGCAAACCGGCGTTGGCGACCCTGACGATCTTCACCTTCATGGGCAACTGGCAGAGTTTTTACTGGCCGTTGATCGTGCTCACGCAGGATTCGATGAAGACGCTGCCGTTGGGATTGCTATCGTTCATGGGCTTGTACAGCACGCAATGGAGCCTGCTGATGGCGGGATCGATGATGATGATCCTGCCGATGATAATTGTCTTTCTTGTGGGTCAGAAATGGTTCATCAGCGGGATTCAATTGGGTGCGCTGAAAGGGTGATCGAAACCGTCCAGATTTGCGGCGGGCGAAGTTGGGCCAGCTCCGACGGTCGCTGCGTTCCATGGACAAGGGCGGTTTCTGATCGGGTCTTCGCCGACACCCTTGATTTGATGGGTGCGGCACAGCTGGAAAATGAACCCTCACCCTGACCCTCTCCCCTAAAAAGGGAGGGGAGAAAACAAGAGGCCGGTCCGAAGACCGGCCTCTCGGAAGACAGGGAACAACTCTGTGTTTAGCTGTTTAGCGGCGACGGCGAATCAGCCCGATTGCGCCGAACAGGCCCACGACCACGAGCGAGATGCTCGAAGGCTCGGGGACGATCACGTAGTTCGCGACGGTCTTACTATCGGGAATGTCGCCGGCAGTGGTGGCCGCAGTGTACAGGAGCGGGTTATAAATGCTCCCATCGGGGGGCACTACCCACGTATCGCCACCGGACAGGTCGGTCGTTTCCGTGATCGAACCGTAGTAGCTGCCACTTATTACGCCCGAGGCGGCTGGGTCGCCAGAAATCCACAGGAGGTCGATATCTTTGCCAGATATGACGGTCCCGGAACCCAACGCTCGCCCCAACATCAGCACGTCAGTTTCTATTTGAAGGAAGCCGTCCACGCCGGAGTCGCTGAAATCCGCCCGGCCGATCACCAGCCAGTTTCCACCGATTATCGTGCCAACAGTGTCGGGCGTGCCAGCCGTAAGCGTTAGCGTCGGCACACCCAGCCCACCCGTGTCTTGGAGTATCAGCCCGGTAGAGTTAGTGTCGGACGGTACGGGATTGCCGTAGTGGTCGTACAGGAACCCGGCAAGCATTTCGATCTTGACGGCCGCCCTTGCCTGCATCGCAAGCAGACCAGCCGCTGCGATTGTGATTACGAGTAGTTTCTTCATTGTTCCTCTGTTCCTTTCTCTTTGGTGAGCAGCTTTTGCTGGTTATCTTCTGAACAGTTCCAGCCAAGCTCCACTACCCGTTGTACAAACAGGACGACAGCCGTCAGTATAGGCAGGAGCAATCAGACGTGCAAGCCAATTACTCTCGGGCATCCACGCACACTGGTTCCGCCGCCGGCCTACTACTATGGGCGTCCAGCTTACCGGTATTACTGCGCGCCGCGTGGGTATTGCTATTACCGTGGCGGCTGCTGGTATTACCGGTAAACGGTGGCGCGTTGGCGCAGACGACGTTATTCTGAGTCTACGTTCCTTGCGTTTGAGGAACGCGACGAGCGACACGCCGCCGAGTGCAGCCAGCAGAAAGGAGGATGGCTCGGGAATGGCCTCAAAGGCCAAGAAGTACGCCCCGCCCAACTCCGAGCTGAAGCTGGCGAAGACCGTACCCGTGTCCGACGACGAGGTGAACTTCTCAATGGTGTTGTTGCCCAGGTTGGCTACGTAGAGGTTGCCCGCGCTATCGAAAGCTAAGCCACGGGGTATGTGTAGGCCCGAGACGGGCTCCGAACTGGCAAAGACGGTACCTGCTCCTGAGGGATCAAATTCCTCGATGCCGCCGTTGACCCCGCTCACGAAAAGATTGTCCGCACGGCTGGTTTGCGAGACGGCCAGTAGCAGACCAACCAGCAACACTGCAATTCGCAGCTTCACGATCTCCTCCAGTGTGTGCTCTCGCGCACGATGCGAGTGTAGCGCAGTTCGGAGGTTCGTTAAGTAAAAGGTGTGTAAAATTCCGGTGAGGAGAATACTGCGGCCACGCGGGAGCGTGGCCCTCCAAACGAAGTTTGGCAGAGCACTTGAGCACTTCGGCAGGGGTGGCCAGGGGTTTGCGTGACGCTAACTGTCTCGACCTCACAGTCCCGATCTCGAAATCGGGATCTCCCGACATCGGAATCGGGATCCACGGCATAGGCCGGGACACGGTGAATGATGGATCGGGGTAACACCGCCTGTGGCGGACGAGGCGCGTCCCTGCTGCGTGAGGGCGTATCAGCCATGGATTTCTGATTTGACCAGGATATCGTCTTATGATATGGTGGCCGCGGCATGAATAGGTTCTTGGTTGATGGTGGGGACGGCTGGGGGATTGGATGTGGAATGGGGGATGGTTAATGGTAAATGGCGATGGACAGGAAGGAATGGGGCCGGGGATGCGGCTCACCGGGAGGTTCGCCCTCCAAACGATCAGGTGCACGGCGGCGAAGCGCCGTCGCTACAGTACGACGACAGGCGGGACGCTCGCCCTACCGGCACACCAAGACAGGGGATTTCGCCTAGGACAGGCGACGCTACAGGGGGGGCCCGCCCCTACAAACATGAAAACGGCAAAACAAAGCCAATTCTCCGGAGTGCTTGTGAATGTCGATCCAGTTGGCTTACAGATGGTTAGGTGTCTGACTGTGTCATTTTGTCACTTGGCTTCGTTTTGCCGGAAATGGCTTCGTTTTGGGGGTCGGAGGCCTCCAAGACGCAAAAAGGCGGCAAGTTAAAGCACTTCGGCGAGGGTGGCGAGATCGGCGTAGGTGACGCGTCCACGGACGACGTTCAAGCCGCTGGCGAGCGCAGCGTTTCTCGCCACACCGGGACCGCCGATGATCACAGCGTCAGTGTCGCGGTGGGTTTATCCTGGCTGGAAACGGTGACCGCGGTATGGTTCGCGCCGATCTTGCGGAGTTTGTCTGCGACAGTTTGTTGCGCCAACTCGGGTCGATTGCAATCGCGGCTGAGATGCGCGAGGAACACGTGACGAAGTTTATCGCAGGCAACGTCGCTGGCCAGCGTGGCGGCGGCATCGTTGGAGAGGTGGCCGTGACGGCTCATGATGCGTTGTTTCAGGGCCCAGGGTCGGGCAGCGTCCTCCTGCAGCAGCTTCAGGTCGTGGTTGGCTTCCACGACCAGCGCATCCATCTGGCGAACACGTTCGGTGACCAACTTGGTGGCGTGGCCGAGGTCGGTCAGCACGCCGACGGCGACGCCGGAACCCGGATGACGAATGACATAGCCGACGGGATCGTAGGCGTCATGCGGCACGCTGAACGATTCCACGAGCAGGTCGCCAACCTCGAACGAACCGCCGGTGGAAAACAGGCGCCAGGAAATCCGCACGGTCGCCGGCCATTCGGGATCGGTGGTGATGGCCTCGGCGGTGAGACGATTGGCGTAGACGGGCAGGGGGCGCGTCTTGCACAGGACGCCGAGGCCGCGGACGTGGTCCGAATGCTCGTGGGTGAGGATGATGCCATTGACCTGCTCGATGTTGCGGTTGATGAGCGCGAGCCGGTTGGCGATTTGGCGAGCGCTGAGGCCGGCATCGACAAGAAGTCTCGTCGTGTCGGTTTCGATCAAGGTGCAATTACCGGCGCTGCCGCTACCCAAAATCGTGATGTGCATCCCCACAACGCCGATATTACACGGAGGGCGGGTTGACTCAAGCTTTCTGCAATCGCAACAGCGCGATTTCGGGCGGACAATTGAACCGCACGGGCGGGGCGATCAGGCCGACGCCGCGGTTGACGTACATCTGCGTATCGCCGCGCACGAACAAGCCGTGAGCGTATTTTTGTCCATATTGCGACGGGACATACGGCGGGCCGTAGAATGGAATGTCCACCTGGCCGCCGTGCGTGTGACCGGCCAGAATCAGATGCGAACCCGGCTGCGACCAGTCTTCGAAGGAATCTGGGTTGTGCATCAACACGAGCGAGAAGGGAGAATCGACGTTGCGGAAGGCGCGGGCTACGTCCACACCGTCCGTCCAGAGATCACCGAGGCCGACGATGGTCAGCGGCTCGCCGTTGATGCGGACGGTCAGGCTGTCGTTGCGGAGGACGGGAATACCGACGGATTCGATGACCTTGGCGGCGGCATCGCCATCGTACCAGTTATCGTGGTTGCCCAAAGAGGCGAACACGCCATATTTGGCACGGGATTGGCTCATGCACTGGGCGCACTCGTGTACCATCTCGGCTGGGGGAGACGTTTCCTTGAACAGAAACTCGATCAACCGTGTGATATGCGGATGATGATGGGAAAGGTGATTGCCGACGGTCAAATAATCGCCCGTGAAAACCATGAGGTCGGGCGCGAGCGCATTGGCCGTGGCGATGCATTCCGAGAGGTACTCCGAACTGACCAGACGGCTGCGATGAAGATCGGTAAGATGAGCGATGGTCAGGCCATCAAACGCGGTCGGAAGTCCCTGGATGACAAGCGGAATGCGTCGGACATGGGGGAAGCGGGGTTCGATGAGCGTGGGGTATGCGACCCCGCCGGCACCGACGATTGCCGATGACCACAGGAGGCGCTTCAGGAATGTGCGACGGGTAACGTTAGGCACATGTGTTGGACAATATTTGGCCTTTACTTGTTGAATGTCACGAATATATTGAAGCGGGTCTGGCGAGACGCAAGCCCACAACGAAGAACAAGGAATCATGGCAGGTCCGGGATTACATCAGGTTCAGAGATTATCGCTGCAGCAGATTTTGGCGCCGCAGTTGCAGCAGAGCCTTCATTTGCTCCAGGTGCCGACGCTGGAACTGCGTACGCTGGTGCAGGAAGAACTGCAGCAGAACCCGTTGCTCGAAGAGATTGCCAAGGATGAGCCGCGGGTCGAGGTGGAATCTCCCGAAGCCGAGCCGGAAGTCGACAAGACCCCGACCGCCGAGGAGCGGGCGGAGTTCAAGGAAGAATTTGAGGTGCTTTCCAAGCTCGACGAGGAGTGGCGCGAGTATTTTTCCCAGACAAGCAGTTTTCGCTCCCGTTCGCCCGAACAGGAGGAGCAGCGGCAACATTTCCTTGACTCGATCGTCCAGCAGGAATCGTTGCAGCAACACCTGATCCAGCAGCTCAGCTTCATCAATATCTCCAACGAGAAACGCAAGGTGGCGGAGTTGATCATTGGCAGCATCAATGATGACGGGTACCTGCTCACGCCGGTCGAGGAACTGGCGGTCAGTTCGGGGATCCCACTGGACGAATTGCAAGGAGTGCTCGATCTGGTGCAGACGTTTCATCCGGTCGGAGTCGGCGCGCGGAACCTGAAGGAATGCCTGCTGATCCAATTGGATCGGCTCGGCAAATCGGAGTCCATCGAGGCGGTGTTGGTCAACCAGCACCTGGACGATCTCGGCCGGAAGCGGTTTCCGGAAATCGCGCGCGCGATGAGCTTGAGCGTCGAGCAGGTTCAGCAACTGGCGAATTTCATATCGACACTGGAACCGAAGCCGGGGCGGATGTTTACCACGGAACAACAGCAGTACGTCGCGGCCGACGTGGTCGTGCAAAAGGTCGGCGAGGAATACGTGGTGCTGCTCAATGACGAACAGATTCCGCATTTGCGCATCAGCAACACGTACAAGGAGCTGATGGCCAGCAGCGAGAAGTCCAACGACGCGCGCGATTATATTCGCGACAAGATCCGCGCCGGCAAGTTCCTCATCAAGAGCATCCACCAGCGCCAGCAAACGATTTACAACATCGCGAAGGTGATCGTGGAACGCCAGCGCGAGTTCCTCGACAAAGGCATCTCCTTCCTCCGGCCGCTGACGATGGCGCAGGTGGCGGAAGTGGTGGGTGTCCATGAAACGACGGTCAGCCGCGCGGTGGCCAACAAGTACATGCAGACGCCGCAGGGGCTGTTCGAGATGAAATACTTCTTCACGCCCGGGTTTGAGACGACCTCGGGCGGCGCGATGAGCAACACCAGCGTGAAAGAACAGATATCGAAGCTCATCGAACGCGAAGACCAGACCAAGCCGTTGTCGGACCAGGAAATCGTCGCCATCCTCAAAGAGCAGGGCATCCCCATTGCCCGCCGCACCGTTGCCAAGTACCGCAACGAGTTGAATATCCTCCCGAGCAATCTGCGCAAGACGTATTAGTGGCGTTCTGTCTGAGGCCTGACGCCATGCTGAAGGCGCAACCAATCATCGCGTTTGTAGCGACCACCAACCCCGTTCGCGCGAAGGAATTCTACGCGAAGACGCTGGGCCTGCAGCTGGTGAGCGAAGACGCGTTCGCGCTCGTGTTTGATGCGGGCGGGACGATGTTGCGCGTGACGCCAGTCCAGAAGCTTCAGCCAGCGGGGTACACGGTGCTGGGATGGATTGTGACGGACATCGCGAAGGAGATTCGCGATCTCGCGAAACGTGGCGTGAAGTTCCGGCGGTATGAAGGGATGGAACAGGATGAGTTGGGTGTTTGGACATCACCCGCCAACGCAAAGATTGCGTGGTTCGAAGATCCCGATGGCAATACGCTGTCGCTGACGGAATTTGGGCGGAAGAAATGAAATACTTTTGTGTCGTGTTACTTGTGTTGTGCGACTTTGCAGGCTTGTGCGGGGCCGAATCCACGAATTCGTTTGGCATCTATGTCGTAACCAGTACGGTCGACGCACGGATTCTAGCATACGGCACCGGCGATTGGTCGCGGGTTCAATTGGCAGAAGTGCCTGCGATTTCGGATACCGACATCGTGTCATACGATTTTATCAATCACGTGATGACGCTAAGAAAAGAGGCACTTCAGCGCATTCCACGCCCGCACGCCTCGGGGATTCCATTTGTCGTCATGGCAAACGGCGAGCGGATTTATCTGGGGCTTTTTATGACACTAGCTTCCTCGATGTCTCGCGCCGTCCCAAGCATTATTGTTGACGAACGAATGTTGGATACGAATTTGCCACCGGACACGCTGCGGATTTCTCGGACATACGCCGCACCATATTCAGAGACCGGTGTTGACCTGCGATCGGACGAGCGCATTAAACGCGCTTTGGCGGCGCTGCACAAACTGAAGTGATTTACTGTACCGAACCGGAGCGGCTCGGCGGGAGCCTTGCCCTCCAAATTGAAGCTGGCTAATTCCGCTCGTGGGGCTGCTGCTTATCGACGAGGGGCATGCCGAGTTTGTCGGCGATTTCGTGGAATTCGTCGCGGGAGATGGTATCGAGGGTTTTGCCGCGGCGTTTGAGGTGCTCGTTGAGCTTGATGGCCTTTTCCTGCATGGAGCCGTGGGTTTCCTCGCTGCCGCCGACCAATTTGAAGTTGTCGCCGGTCGTAATGCGGGTATGACCGTCCTTGTTGTCGAGGCCGAGGCCAAACAACATGGTTTTCTTCTTGGATTTCGCGGTTTTGGCCGACTTCTTCATATGACGCAAAGTACCAGATGCGCGAGGTGATTGCAATGGGGGAGGCAGGCGGAATGGTGAATGTTTGAGGGTTGAGGGAGACGCGCCTCGAACAAAGAACAGGCGAGACGCCTATTCAACGCGGCAAGCGGTCGCAACGGAGCGCGACCTCCAAAGGCGCGGAATTGGAGGATTTTCTTCTGGCCAGATTGAACTTGCAAGAGGGGCGCCAGTCCTGTATGTTGCGCGGCCCTGAGAGATTTTCCATGAAAGCCAAGATACATCCTGAATATGTGGACGCGGTGATTCACTGCGCGTGCGGCAACATCATCAAGACGCGGTCGACGCGCAAGGACATGCGCATCGGCATCTGCTCGAAGTGCCATCCGTTTTTCACGGGCACGCAGAAGTTTGTCGATACGGCGGGTCGCGTGGAGCGGTTCCAGAAGCGGTACGCCAAGAAGACGAAGTAGCGACTTTCGAGGAAAACTTCGCGCTGATATTTGTCGGCGCGAAGTTTTTGCTTTTTTGACGGAGATTCGCTGGGACCCGTTCGACAGGCTCAGGGCAAGCAGCGGGCGCTACAACGACGACGACGCCAACCGGAGCGGTTGGCCTACAAAACGGAGCAGGGAAACGACCGGCGCTCATAGAGCGCCGCTACAGCGTGGAGCAATGACCACACTTCCGAACATTGATAAATTTCGCAAGCGAGCGGGTGAGTTGGAAACCGAACTCGCCAATCCAGCGGTGTACTCCGATCAGCGGCGGGCGGGGGATCTCGCGCGGGAACTCCAGCGGCTGAAGAAATTGTTGGGCGATTACGCGGCGGCGGAGGCGGTAATCAAGCAGATCGGCGAGAACGTCGAGTTGGCCGCGTCCGGCGACGCGGAGATGGCCGAGCTCGCCAAGGGCGAACTCGACGATCTCCGACGCAAGCTGGAGAAGCTCCAGAAGGACATCCAGTTGGAATTGGTTCCGCCGGACCCGAACGACTCGCGCAACACGATTGTGGAAGTTCGCGCAGGCACAGGCGGCGAGGAAGCGGCGTTGTTTGCCGGCGATCTCTTCCGGATGTACAGCCATTATGCGGACGCGCAAGGGTGGAAAGTGGACGTGATGGACAGCAGTCCGAGCGAGCGAGGCGGGTTCAAGGAAATCGTGTTCTCGATGCTGGGGCAGGATGTGTACAAGAAGATCCGGTACGAGAGCGGGGTGCATCGGGTGCAACGCGTGCCCGAGACGGAAGCGCAGGGGCGGATTCATACGAGCACGGCGAGCGTGGCGGTGTTGCCGGAAGCCGAAGAGGTGGATGTGCAGATCAAACCCGAGGATTTGGAGATCACCGTGTGTCGCGCGAGCGGGCCCGGCGGTCAGGGCGTGAACACGACGGACAGCGCGGTGCAGATTCATCACAAGCCGAGCGGATTGATTGTGCGGTGCGCGGATGAGCGGTCGCAGTTGAAGAACAAGAACAAGGCAATGCGCGTGTTGCGGTCGCGGTTGCTGGCGCACAAGCAGGAGGAAGAGGAAGCGCGGATGTCGGCGGCGCGCAAGAACCAGATCGGGAGCGGCGACCGCAGCGAGAAGATTCGGACGTACAATTTTCCCCAGAACCGCGTGACAGACCATCGGATCAACCTGACGATCCAGAATCTGCCGGCGATCCTAGAGGGGGATTTGGAGGAGTTGATCGGCGCGTTGATGGCGGACGATTTGAACAAGCGGTTGGCGGAAACGGTGAAGTAAAGCAAGCAGAAGCGCGGGCGGAACCCTCACCCTGACCCTTTGCCGCAAACGACAGCGGCGTCTCGCGGACTCGGCTCCCCTTGGAAAGGGCGAGGGGAAGCCACCAGCGGCTGGCCGAGACGACGAAGTGAGGGACGGATAGGGAATCCAGAAGTCAGAATCCAGAATGCAGGAGACAGGAGGCGCGCTGGCGCCGATTACATTGTAGCCGCGAATCGTATTCGCGGTATTCTTGGGCCGCGAAAGGGTTTCGCGGCTACAACCAGGAGCGCCGCGTGAGGGCCCCGATGTGGAAATCGGGGCAGGCACGCGGCCTACAATACAGATTACAACGCGCGTCGGTTGTGCTAATCGTTGCATGATGTTCCGCACAATAATAAGCGTCACCTTTGCGTTAATCTCAATCTCAACGCTCGCTCAGGAGCCGACTCCCAAGATTTCGCGTGAGGATGTGATTTCCATTCAGATCGGGCTCGATGACGCGGGATTTTCGCCGGGGCAGATTGATGGCAAATGGGGTGGGATGACCCGGCAGGCGCTGGCGGCGTGGCAGCAGGCGAATGAGTTGAAGGCGACGGGCGAGTTTGATGCGGACACGGCGGCGAATTTCCCGGCGGGCGAGGCGAACTATACGAATTACGTGGTCACGGCTGGAGACCTGGCGAAGCTGACGCGGATTCCCGAGGATTGGAAGGCGCGGTCGCAACTGACCAACATGTGGTTCGAGAGCGTGTTGCAGATGGTCGCGGAGAAATGCCACGCGTCGGAGGGATTGATCAAGACGCTGAATCCCGGGATAACGAATTGGCCGGCGATCCAGGCGAACCAGTCGGTCACGGTGCTGAACCTGTCACCCGCGAAACGCGTGGCGGCGGCGAAGGTGCGGGTGAGTTTGTCGGCCAAGACGATCACGGCGTACGATGAGAGCGGGAAGATGATGGCATTGTTTCCCTGTTCGATTGCGGCGGACAAAGAGAAGCGGACGCCGGGGCAATTGACGGTGCAGACCGTGGCGGTGAATCCGAATTACACGTTTGATCCCGTGAATTTTCCCGAGTTGGATGACGCGCAGAAGGGGTATGGGAAGCTGATTGTTCCTCCCGGCCCGAAGAACCCCGTCGGCATGGCGTGGATCGGGCTGAGCCGCGTCGGTTACGGGATTCACGGCACGCCGCATCCCGACCAGATCGGCAAGACGTTTTCGCACGGGTGTTTTCGACTGGCGAACTGGAACGCGAATCGACTCGCGCAGATGGTGCAGATCGGCACGCCGGTGGAAGTGGTGGAGTAAGTCGAACGTCCAGCGTTCAGGCACGACGGCAACCAAGTACCCAACCGATCCCTGCCAGGGCGGGCGGCTAGAGGTCCTTCGACAATTTCTTGAGCAAAAGCAACATATCGGTGTTGGTGACGATCCCGACGAGCTTGCCGTCCTCGATGACGGGAAGGCTGCTGATGGCCAGGCCCAGTATCAAGTCGAGTGCCAGGCCCAGATCGTGATCGGGCGAAACGGTGGCGGGCTCAGCCGTCATGACATCGCGGGCTTTGAGCGCATCGTCGATGTGATATTCTTCGGGGCTCCGTGGGTGCTTCTTGAAGATGACCGCGACATTCAGGAGATCGCGGTCCGAGACAATGCCCGCCAGTCGATTCTCCCTGTTGACGACCGGCAAGTGGCGGAGGCGGTGAGTCCGCATCAACTCATACGCGTCTTTGGCAAGCGTGTCCTCACTGATGGTGACGACGTTGGACTGCATTAATTCGCGGATCTTCACCTGACACCTCCGACACACATTGTAACAGATGGATGTCGAACTCGACACCCCCCCGATTGGCGGCAGCCAACCAGAGGCGTCGGGACGGAGACGGCCAATTGAATCGTCGCGGCCAGGGAAAATAACCGGAAATCTCCGGACGCCTCGACGTAGTAGAGGTGGTCGTGGCGGCGGATCTGCTCTCGCAGGTCAGCGATTCGTTTTTGAGTTTGGGCGTGTTTCGTAGACCCAGTAGGCAGCCGCAGCGATGAACCCACCCAATGTGTCCGCCGCCCAGTCCGCCACGATGTCGATGCTATTGAGCAGAGCGCGCTGGTGAAACTCGATCAACGCGCCGTAGACCGACGTAATCAGAAAAGCCCCGACGATAGCCTTTGCCAATGACAGGCGGTGAGCGTATCGAAAAGGCAGCAGGATGAAGAACCAGAAGACAATGTAAAAGGCGAAGCGTTCGATTTTGTCCTTGTCCGGGAATATCCGCCCGATCTCCGGTAGCTTGGACTGCGAGGACAGATAGAAAATCAACCCCATGCACAACAGGGACGGAAGCCAGTAGGCAATTCTTCGCACCGGGTGTATGGAAGCCCGTCGTCCGTTGTCGGCTCGCCCGGCAGACGGTTCTGCGTTGTCCGCGCGGAGCGATTCGCAGATGTAATAGGCGAGCGCAGCAACCGCACCCGCCACGGTGTCGAGCACCACGTCGGAAAATGCGCAATTACGACCGGGGACATACTTCTGGTGCCACTCATCGGAGGCGCCGTAAGCCGCGGTGATCAGGGTCGCGAGCACCAAGGATTTCGACAAACGCAGAGCGTGGCCGCGGTCCAATGCCCACATGACCGTTCCAGCCAGAAGGGCAAAGACTGCAATGTGGCCGATCTTGTGTTCTACCGTTTCATTTGACGGCCCGGTTCGTGGAATCATCGACAGGAAGAAGATCAGTCCTCCCCACAGCAGGGCTGGAAGCCAGAAGACGGTTTTCGGCAGTCGTATCATGGCAGTATGTTGTCTAATGTTGGCCGGCATTTCCCGTGACTTATGCCCCGCGACTGTCGCGGGCCATCTAGTCAGACGAGTGCTCATAGTATCGCCTTTGACAATGCCGACAAGCCGATTCAGAGCGGTTGCTGTCGCTCCCAAATGGCCCCAGCATTGCCATCTTTGTGCGACGGGACCCGTTGCCCTGCAATTCAGGGCGGGGGACTCGATCTCGCGCTACGACTCGGATTTCCCTTTTGGGCGCGGATGAAGAGAGATACCGTTGCTCTTTGGGGTCATGATCTAACAGATTGTTGCTGAAATACGCTCGTTAATTTTCGCTTGCCAGCTTTTGCCCCCAGAAATATAATTCGGCGCAAGAACATGGCAACGAGAAAACTTCATCCGTGCATGAAGTGTAAAATGGCCTCGGAACACCTGCAAGTAACGGAATCTTCCGAGTGGGAGCATGGTTCTGTTTTGACGAAGTTTTACATCCGGTGCGGCTGCAAGGAGCACCTAATGTTCGACTCCGAGAAAGAGGCAATTACCGCTTGGAACAAGGCCAATCCGGTGAAGTCCTAATTCAGTATTGCGTCACTTCGTCAATCAGCCTCTCGATTGTCCACGGGCCATCGGTGATTCCAGCACCGTGAGCTGGTGTCGTGCCTATCGGTCACACTATCGGATGCCTTGACTCAGGTAAACTTGTTCATACAGGCGTACCAGAAGACGACATCCGAACTCAAATAGCGCTTTTACAGCAGTGGTCTTCCTCTTGCGAGCATAACACATGCGAAATGTCGTTTCCGCAAATATCCCTTGTGTTTCTCACGTTCCGACGTATATGGAAGGCGGGGAGTCGAGCGAGGGGTTCTCTAGGGATGTTTTCAGGCGGGGTACGCTAATTTCCGATGGGAAGAGGAAGGCTTGAACGTTCGGGCCTGGGTCTCGACTCCCCAACTTTTTCCGCCGCCAGTTAGCCCGGAGTCAGACATGAGTGATGCCGAGAATAAACCAGCAGGCAAGGCGGAGACCAAACCCGTTGGCAAGGAAGTGACCAAACCGGCCGGCCAGACGGAGACCAAACCCGTTGACAAGGCGGAGAGCAAACCGGCAGGGAAAGCGGAGATCAGACAGGCAGGCAAGGGCTCAAAACGTCGTCCATTCAAGGCGAAGCAATACGCGGCGAATTATGAGGCGATCCGCTGGGGTAAGCGGCCATCCAAGAGACCCAAGCGTTGAGGGCCAGCCAACGAACCGGGGCAGATCCTTTACAATTCCAGCCTGTGCGGTGTCTGTTTTCCCCCTGACAACGGTGGGAGCCCAACTACGTTCCAATTACCCGCCTGTCTGGTCTCCGCTGCGGCCATTTCACACATGAATTCGGACCGCGCGTCGTCGAGGCTAAACGCGTCTACACCCAGCTTGTAGACTTGAAAGTCGCCCGCCTTATCCCGATTTAACACAGCGTAATTCCAGCCCTCGTCCCTCTTGCCTGCGGCGAGGGTCCCGATGGTGGTTCCCGTATTGTTGGCGAACCATTCAACCTGCCACTCCATCAAACTCTCCAAGCCAAGATGGGGTGGCAGAAACTGATCGAATGTTTCCCGGCGTATGCTTTCAAATGACACGGATGCGTTCCCCGGCGGCAACGATCAAAACTGATTGTGCTGCCTCGCTGTGCCGCATGGCTGTGGAGTCTGGTCGGAGAGAGGCAGATCTCTGATCCCCCCATCTGCAATGTAAGGCTCATTCAGGATTTAGCCATCTATTTCGCAGAGTATTTCCTCTGTCTGCATCGAAGGGATTGCAAGCACATTGCTGTGACAGCACACTAGCGCACCGTCACAGTTCATTTGACGGCTGCCCCCGAGGGGGAGGAAGGGAAGAAGGATTGAACAACAACGACCAACAGGAGTAAAACACTGCCAAGAGTCACCCAGGGTTCTGTGTAGTCAAAGGGGGCAGGTGAGATGCGCCTTGAAAATTTACCCTGACTTCAGATAGTTCCGTTATGCACTTGACAAAATATCTTTTTAACTCTGTAGTCCCGCCACGATGAAACGCCCTTTGAGACGCGCAAGAACGTTCATTTGGGGTGGCACCAGATCACCGTTGCTTTTTTCAGTCCTGGTCCTGGCAAACGTAGCCACTGCTCTGGCACAGGACGTCACCGCTGTCTTCGCTCCGCCGTCTGGGGCCGTTGCCGCTGGCAGTCGCTCCAGTCTTTGGCTCTACTGCTTCAACAATTCGTCCAATTATGTAAGTCGAACGTTCGAGCCGAGTCTCAACTGTACCCTCATCTCACAATCCATCTCGCTCGAAACAGTTCTTCTGTTGAATACCAACAGCAGTCCGATTGCGGCAACGATTGCGCCCGGCGGCTTCGTCAAAGAGGAATACCTGCTGGACCTTCCGTTAACGAGCAGCGGTCAGGTCGCGCTGGATATAAGAAACTATAATCAGGTGGCGATCCTTGTGGCACCGTCCTCTTCCGGGATTCCAGGCGCGAAACATTCGCCGCCGGCGCCAACGACTTCCGGTCCTGAGTTATGGGAATATTTCGCGAATCACATGTCCTTCTACGAGCCGATTTATTTCATTCTTGGCACAGCTCCCGCCGCTGAGTTTCAGTTTAGCTTGAAATACAAACCCCTTGATTTTAAGGACAACTGGAACCCGTTCGCTCATTTTTACCTGGGCTATACGCAGACCTCTTTTTGGGATATCTTCTCCAAGAATCCGTCCTTCTACGATACCAGCTACAAACCATCGGGGTTCTTTTATTATCCCGACGTGTTTCAGAAAGACTTCTTCCAACTCGATCTGCAACTCGGTGGCGAGCACGAATCGAATGGTCGTGGCGGTTCCTTGGAGCGCAGTATGAATACGGTTTACCTGCAACCCAAAGCCACGTTTGACCTGCCGTGCAATTTGCAACTCGCTCTCCAACCACGCGCTTGGTTCTACATGTACGTGGGCGACAACAACCCCGACATTGCCGACTATCACGGGTACGCCGACCTGCTGGCCGCCCTGACGTGGCTCAATCCAAATTCCGGCGAGAAAATTCAGTTGTCCAACAAATTCACCATCGGCGACGAGGGATCTCATGCCGGCCTGCTATTCGATTTGAGGTTTAACCTGACCGGCGTACCGGTCTTGCGTAAATTCAACCCGTCAATTCAAGTGCAGTACTTTACCGGCTACGGCCAAACCTTGCTTCAATACAACCAAGCCAGTCACGCCCTTCGCGCCGGCCTTTGCCTCTGGTATTGACCCTGTGCCAACTCGGGTAATGATTAACGGAGGCAATTCCTTGAGTTTTCGGGGAGCGGCGACGGCGTTGCCCATCCCGCACCCCGTCCACACCGGCTGAATTTCGACGCCCCTCGGAATCGCAAAACATACTTTTTTGAAAGAAGTGTGATTTGCGCGCAAAACACCTTGGGCACGTTAGTCGCAGACGACAGCGGCGTCTCGAAGACCGCATCGGCTCGCACGTTCAACGTCGAACCCGAGACACTGATTTAGATTGCCTACGGCAGAGTAGCAGCAAATGGGAAACCTCTGCTGAGGGTGTGGGCCGTCGAGGCGCCCGGCGGTCCGGGTGGTCTCCCACTCCAGCGGTGTCGCGCATCCCGCAGGTGTAGATGGCGGACAAGCCCCTACGGTTGGGTGCATCTTGACACTGCCACCAT
>PLTX01000109.1 GCA_003164675.1 Verrucomicrobiota bacterium
AAGGTGGCGGCTCCGGCCATGTCGCACCACCGGCATCGTTCCCGCACGTGCGCGTGACTGATTGACCGGCAATCACTGGTTTCCCTTGGCTGTCGGTGGCGAGCAGCGCGCAGCCACGGACAGCAGCGGGCGACTGCACGCCCATCGAGCGCAGCAGGCGCGGGCAGGGCGTGTCGCTTGCCACTGAGCAACGCGCCGTCACACGCACGGGCCTGCAAGCATTCAACGAGCAACTGCGCCGGCAGGATTGCAACGCGGCTGCGTCCAACGTGCCGTCAAACTTGGCTCGTCGTCACCGTCGGCCTGGCGTTTGTCCCCGCGCGTTTCGACCGGCAGCGTGTGGGCAAGTTCACGGCTCTGTTGCCGTCCGCTGTCGAGCGTCGAGCATTCGCCGACTCATGCGGTCACGCGACATCCTACCGGCATCCGCACGGCATCCGAGCGGTGTCCGCCCGTCAGTCCGCGATGCGACCAGGCGTTGTCCACCGAGCAGCCAGTCCGACAGCGACCGAGCAGCTTCCTCATCGCCCAGAGGAGGGGTAAGTGTCCTAACGCATTTTGGGTTTTTGCGGCGCAGTGAAGGCCGATTGCATTCGCACGTTTCACGATGCGGAAGACAGGTTTTTCCCAGCGACTCTTGCGCCAAAGTGGGCACGGGCATGGCTCTCTCTGTAACAGCACATCACTGCCACGACGGAGGACACTTCAGGACGAACCTATCGGCCTTTACAACTTCCAACGGGAACAGGCTTTTGGCGATCTCTGCGCGGCCGACTGTGAAGTACGCACTGGCGACCTTTTTGAGTTCTTCTGAGTATCGCTGCGGCGGGAACGCTATCACCAGGCGCTTTGCGGGGAAGTATTGCCGCACCGCCACGACTGGGCCGATAAGGTCGCTATCCGCCGACATCAATAGCGCCGTGTCGAACCTGTCCTGAAACGCATCCACCATCAATTCGGTCGCGATGTTCACATCGGTCATTTTCTCGTTGGGTACGAGGTCGCGGAATCCACATTTGCGGCAATGGCGTGGATTCATCTGGTATTTCCCGTAGAAAATCTTTAAATCTGGCAATGTTTCCAGCGCCTCTATGTAATCGTTCTGGCGTTTCCGCTTGTCCAACGGCAAGGAAATCCGCGTGGTGAAATACTTGGTGAAGACAAGTCGCTGATCGCGGCGCAGAAGGTTCTGGCTGAGTTGTTGGTAGTTCAACCACAAGTAGCGTTCCCACCGGCTGGCCTTCAGTCCGAAGTAGAAGTTGAACCCGTCAACGTAAGCAATTACCCGTTCCACGGCGCGCAGTTTTAAGGCTTGCCAAAACCGATGTCACGGCCTAAATTAGTACAAAGTTTCACAGCACCGGAGATAGCATCTCTGGCCAGACGCCTCGCCTCGCAAGAGACGGGGCGTTTCTCTTTATCCAAGTCCGTCAGTCGTCCCCATTCTAATGGCAATTGCCGCTCCAAGTGGACGTGATGCCCGCGCCGGGGTATCGACTTGGAGACATGGTGGGGAAGCCGTCTCATGTCATCGTGAAAACGGGAAATCTTTGCGGAAGATGTCCGCGATGGTCCGGTACGAAGCGCGTTTACTCCGGAGTTCCAGATGCCTTCCTGAAGGGAGACAAGTTTCTTCCATTTGGTTGACATTCGTGGAACGTAGTTCTTAACTGCCTCGTCCCATCGGGTTTCCACCAAATTGGACGTGGAAGTGTCATTCATGGTAACAATACCTTACCATACGGGTTTCCACAAGCTTCTAGCGTGAGCTAGAGGTCACGCGTCTCCTGTTAAACATGCGCGTCAGTAGAGCGCATTCCCTGACAATCTTTGTTCGCGCCTGCGAACGGAAATTGCACCCCTTCAGCGTATTCCTTGTGCATGCTGTCGCGGAATGTGCCATGCGACCTGGAGAACGCAAAGGAAGAGAAGAGCACCAGCATGCAGACGAACAAGATGGAATTTCGACTTGCGTTCACGCGATACGAAACTGCCAAAGCGTTGGGCGTAACGCCGATCACGGTTGACCGACTTGTGGCGCGCGGTTTACTGCGGCCTTGCCGCGCGTTGCGCAGGCCGCTGTTTCCACGCGCTGAGATCGAACGGTTTCTGAAAGAAACGACTGCTGAGTAGGACGCCCCTTGCGAACCCGACTCTACGCCTCCGCCACCACCAGCACCTTCTTCTGCTCCTGCTCCATCGGCAGCCGTTCCACCAGAGCCGTAACACCAGTTATTTGGGCCTGCGGAAAGATCTTCTACGGGTACTTTAGAGATTGGCCCAACACTTTGCCCTTTAGGGAGGTCAAATTCGTTCCCGCCCCACCTGTGGTAAGTGACAGACTCGTTCCGACGTCGTCGCCCTCGCCAACGAATTTCAGTTTGGACGTCTGGCTTCTGTTGTTGTAGCTGCCTGTGACCTGGTACGTGAGGACGCGACCGTTGGACAGCGTTATCGTGCCTGTCCCAACCAGTTTGCTGCCGTTGGTGGTGATGTTCAAGCCCAGCGTCCAATCACCGTTCATGCCTTGGGGCAGCGAGAATGAAATAGCTTCGGTACTGGTAACGCATTTGCCGCCAACTTCACATACGCGTGCCGAGCCACTAACGAGAACTGTCAGCGAAGATGGAACGATTGTGGCAGTTTCCTTTATCTTGGCGTTTTCCGTAAACGCTACCCCGCCGGACAGGCCCGTTACGCTTGCGCTTCCCTTAAGATTGGCCGCAACCGAACCGGCCCTCGCAGCGATTTTCCCTGTTATCGGGCCGCTCCCTTCGGCGAAATCCGCGCCACTCACATCCGTTTCATTCCGGGTGCCGCTTATCTTTCCATTGGCTTGCTGTTGTAGGCTCAGGACTACGGTGTTGCTTCCGCTGGAGGTGTCGGTGTTTGTGTAAATGCCGGTCATGTCCCACAGCGACGGTTTCGTGAAGACGTAACCTGTTAAGCCAGACTGTGGCTGAGGGGCAAGAGCATTGACCAGATTGCTGCCGTTTGGTGTGCCCCACCCGGTGCAAAGATCGTAGCCCACAGCGGCGGAAAACTGGAAGGGACTGTAATACGTTTCATTGTTGCCGAGGATGATGTCATGGAAGCAAGCGTCATATGTCGTCCCTGTGCCGATCGCGTAGATTGCGGGATTGATAAAGCCCACCGTTGGCTGGCCGTATGCCACGGCTTGCTGATTCACCAGCGCCGTAAATCCTGCCCACAACGGCGCGGCAGCACTGGTGCCCCCGATACTTGAGGACGTGGAACCGTTGTTGTAAATCACGTAGATGCCATCCGCAACCATCGCGACATCTGGAACGTTCCGTACGATTGTCGATCCTTGATTGTACGTCATATCGATTCCCTGCTGCCAAGACGGGATAGGGTAAGTCACGTCGCCCTGACTCAATCCGCCTCCGCAGGCATCATTGGTCTCGCCCAGTCCGGTGCCGTTGTTCCAGTTCCAAACCTTTTCCGTTAGCCAAGCTCCCCCTGGCCCCGTTGTCGTCAAGGTCGTCCCCCCGACAAGCGTGACGTATGGGCTGTCCGCTTGCTGTTGATTTGGCCAGAGTAACGTAAATGCTCCATTGTCGCCGGAAGATTGGAAAACCGCCTGGCCTTGGGAGGCGTATTGCTGATAAATTTGATCGAAATTTGTGGAGTCACCGAGTATCCAAGAGCAACTGATTTGTTTGGCCAAATTGTCCGTGGCTATTCGGTTCAAGACATCAATTTTGAATGACGTATTGTTGTTGGGAACTTCGTAGACGATGACTTCAGAGAGGCCCGGTGCCATGGAAATCGCCATTTCAATATCCAAAGACACTTCTTGTACTTGCTTGGCATTTGCGGTAGGCGTTCCGCTGAACCCGTCCAACAACACATTCTGCAAGGGGACATCTGGCAGTCCAGCTTGACCTTCGTAGGCAGCAATATCGTTTGGATAGTAGCCATCAAATTCCACCAAGGCGACCACTTGGCCGGATCCGTTAAGCGACACACCTGGTATGTAGGCAGACCTAAAATCATATCCCCTGTAGCTACCGGATGGCCCCGAACCGGAGGCTGGAGTCGCGTCCGCCGCTTTGTTTTCAGGAGACGCCTGGATGCTCATGGGACGCGGGACGCTATAGTTGTCCAAGCCGGTGACGCGCAATACCGGGACAGTCAAGTCGAGGGATGGCTCAACATCCGGCGCGTAGAACTCGCGGGCTTCCGTTGGGTGTTGGTACGCAAGCAGCCTTACGCGGAAAACCCTTTCAATGTTCCCCGCTGACGCGCGCACGTCCAACAACGTGCGATTCGAGTGCGTTCCGGTGACTGTGAATCCGTTGGACTTGGCGAATTCAATGACCGCTTGGTAGTCTTTCTCCGATGGCCCAAACCGTTCCGCGAATTCTTCCGGTGTCAGCCAGTGGTGGTACTGAGGGCTTGTTGGCGCATATTGCTGTTGCAGCAAATTGGTGAGTGCGTCTTGGTTGCGTAGCGGCAAACTGATTGCCAAATCCAGATTCGTAGAACTCGCAAGCCTTCCCACCGGCTGCAAGTTTAGTTCCGCAACCGCGCTTACGACGTGGCCGCGTAAAACCTGTCTTTCCGCAGCACGGGCGTTGTTCGTTATGAGTACCAGCGACAACACCACACCGGCACCCGCAAAAACAATTCTGAGTAATGCCGTTCGAGGAGTTTTCATAGACGATCCAACCTTTAATGCGAAGTTTTTACCAGCGGATCGTAGCCAGCACACTCGACTTTTATCGTGTCGTCTGGAGCACCCGCCCATCCCTGATACCAGCCGATGTCTTTAAAATTCCCGCCATCAATAACCAAGTGAAATTCTTTTGATTGGCTGAAAGCAGGGTTGGAGATAATCACGTGCAAAGCCAACGGCTTCCTTGAGCTATTCCAGAACGTGTAAACGTATCCGTTATTTGTCAACGCTTTCCGGGCTCTAATTGTTATAGGCATTGTCCTTGCCCGTTGCACATCCGGTCGCATTTGAGCGATTTCTTGATTTGCGGCATCGAGTTGAGAATTTACCTCCGCAAGTTGTGACGTTGCACTCGTGAATTGGGAATTTACCTCTGCGAGCTGTGTGCCCAACTGATTATTTGCCGATTGCAACTTCTGAGTGTGACTGTACAGCAGTGCCGCGCCCGCGCCCACGATGACAATGGCGACGCTCAGGACGATTGTTAGGGGGTTTCTCATGGCTTTTGGCTGGTTCCTTTCCAGCGGAACTCCGCCACGGAAGCAAAAGGGGCGCGAACTTAACGCACCCCCACGAGAGGCACCGCGAAGCGCCTGTGCAGAGAGATACGCCAAGCCGCGCCCTTGCGGGCGCGCACTCGGTCGGTCTCTGCACAATGAAAATTCGCGGTTTTCTCGTGAGACCGTAGCCGAAGCTGATATGGTTTCCGACGTTGTTCAGCGCCGAGCGAAGCGGAGCCCCCACCAGGCGCAGCGTAGCGAGGTGGTGAACAACTCGGCGGCGCATTATAATCAGTGCCGCGGAGGAGATTCCGCCCCGACAGGGAGACAGGCGAGCCGAAGCATTCCCACGAGGAATCCGCGTAGAATCCTGCCCCTGTCGGCGGCACCTGCAGGAACATCTGAGAGAACAACGCCCTGCGAGGGGGCAACTTAGATTTGAGGGTCAGCAACAGCCGCTCCAACGGCGGGAATAGCGGCACGGTGCGGCTCTTGCCAAGCTCGCCAGCGCCCTTGCCAGCTACGGTAAAGGTCTTTAGCTCAAAGTTCACGTCACCCCACAGCATCGGCGGTTTGCCGTAGGCGCTGTCACCGGCAACCTCAGCCCGCCGACAACCGCTATAAGCCAGAAATTCAACCAAGTCGGCAGACTGCTCGCCGTCCCGCTTGCCTTTGTTGGAGCGCATGGTTTCGAGCACCTGGCGAAACTGGTCTTTAGTCGGGATGGTGATTTTCTCTTTGCTGAGTTTGCGGCGGGTGATTTCTTTGGCGGGATTCTCCAGAATCAAGCCATGCCTGCAAGCGTAGTCGAGGATGCGCCGTAATACCTCCAAGTCGGCGTTGTAAGTGCGGGCAGAACACTCGGCGCTGCGCTGGGCGGCCCACTGCTCGATCTGCCGCAACCCGATACTCCGCACCGCCAGACTGCCAAAACGCCGCGCCAGCATCCTGACGGATTTGAGATACATGGCGACGGTATGGGGTTTGAGAGAAACGGCAACAGCATCGAACCAGTGCTTCGCCACGCCGCCGATCAATTTCCCGTCCTTGTCGTATTCGGCAAAGGGCAGGGTTTTGGCATCGTCGGCGGTGAGACGTTCGACCTTGCGCCGGTATTCTTCGCGGCGGCGCTTGGCGAGTTCGGGGTCGGTGGTCTTAAGGCTGCGCTTGACTTGCCTACCGTCGCGAGTAAAAATGGCGTAATAAACATCCGTGACACTTGAACGATAGAGGCAATCGCCGACATGAATGAGTTTTTGCTGCTTGCGGGTCGCTGGGGTGGTTTTCATGGTGGAAAGCATCCTAGCCATTGCAACAAGCCTTTGCAACTCAAAAATGTCGGCTCCAATGCCGCCATAACGACTTGTACTTAAATATGTTCCGCAGTAGCTCAATGGTGGAGCGAGTGACTGTTAATCACTAGGTTGTAGGTTCGAGTCCTACCTGCGGAGCCAATCTTAAGCTCACGGAGAGAGGGCGTTACGCAAGATACACGCGTGACGCCCTTTCCTGTTGCGGGCGATTGTAGAACTGATTGTAGAACCATGACGAAAAAATCCTTCGCAGTCACACGGCGCGGAGAGCCGAGAGAGACGGCGATGCAATCAGACAAACGGACAAGGCGACTGGGCGCGGGCGGTCACAGACGCGGGGTGCGGGGCTTACGTTCTGCCCTGAGCCGTCCGCAGGCGCTACCGCAAGATGACAAGGCGGGGCTTCTGGCAGGTGACGGGCGCGGTGACGAGTCGGCTGCGGGAAGGCGGCGCGTTGCGCTCACGTTGGCCGCTCGGTGCGCGTGACAGGGGTGCAACTGGCAACGGGGGGCGGCAAGAGCGAGTGCGAGTTGTACGGCGCGGACGAAGCGGACGAGCGCGGAAAACAGGGGCAGGGGGAGCGGTTTGACGCGACGGAAATTGACCTCTGAAGGCGTGGGCGGAGTCCGAAAATCAAAAAAGTCCGACTGTCCGCTCCCCGCTTGACCGCCTGATCCACGTTTGGTCTAATGCTGGGATCTGATCGGAAATCCCCCGGGATTCTTGTTTCCCCACCACAGCTCCACGGACCTGATCAGGCTGACCTCCTTCTTGATCGTTTCCGGCGCCTTCTTACGCATCTTCTTCGTCGGGAATCCCACTTTCACATAGGAGGCGATGGTCACCTTCACTGTCAACTTCCGCGACCGAACTTGCGGACCGAAGAGCGTTTCACCGTAACGCTCGAACCATGTCTCGTCCCGCAAGCGTTGGGGCACCCTTTTCGCCTTGGTGGGTTTGGTGGTTTGCGTGCTACGCAGCGTCCTCTTGCCGTTGATCTGTGTCCGAATGTAGATAGTGCCGTCTTTGCACTTTCTGTACAGACATTCGCTGACGTAGATCCATTCCATTTTCGTGAACTCTCGACGACTTTGATCGGCCTGCCACAAACAGGTGGTGTCGGCCAAGTAAATTCGGCCCGGAAATTACCTCTCATGCCGCTTCAGGTGCGAATCCAACACACTTGCCCGGATCCACACCAACCGCCCGCGGCGTTGCACCTTCAATCCGTCATTCGACCAATTCCAGATTGTCTGCCGCGTCACTTCCGCACGGGCCGTGGCTTTGCGTAGCGTCAACAACTCGTCATCGTCGTCATAGGTGCAAGGCAGGTCCATCGAATCGTCGAGCCATGCGTCAAGATCGCAGCGCCTGACTCGTCCTCCCCGTCCCACCCGCAAACCCTGCCGTCGCCATCGCCACAGGGTCTGGCGACTGCATTTGGCGTACATGCACGCGGATCGGGGCGACAATCATGCCAAACACGGATTGGTTGCAGCTTTCGTTTCCTTCCCCGCTGGTTGGACTGGATCGGATTTCGTTGAGGATCGTTCCACACCTTCACGGCGCTCCACTGCGCGCACCCCCGCAGTTCCCGATGCTCGCGGTTCCAACCAAAGGGGGAGACAAGATGAACACAAAG
>PLTX01000018.1 GCA_003164675.1 Verrucomicrobiota bacterium
TGTCCAGTCAACGGGTGCAGGTCAGCTGCATCCCCGCAAAGCGGATGAAACCGCCTGCATGGACGATGGTTAGAACGCCCAACTGTTATGAGTTTCATCGACCACCAACATCGACGTTGCGCGTTTTCGCGCACATCAACGCCCGCGGAGTCAACGCGCACTGCCATGGCTCCAAACGCTGGCATTGCGTGGGCATGCCCGTTACGGCACTATTGTTTCAGTACATTATTTGGCGAGCTGCGCTGAAAACGTTGCGAAATGACGGCATCGACTGGCGCGGCACACACTATTCGCTGAACGAACTCAAGGCCAACAAGGTATGAACGCCAAGGAAGACATCAAGTCGCTCTCTCGCGAAGAACTTGTCTCGCGCTTCGCGGCGCTGGGCCAACCCGCGTACCGTGCCGACCAGGTCTTGCAGTGGATCTACGAGAAGCAGGCGGACTCGTTCGACCAGATGAGCAATCTATCCGCTGCCTTGCGCGGAAAACTCACCGCCAGCTTCGACTTGAATGCCGTTCACGCGCTCAAGACGCGCAACGCCACCGACACGACGGAGAAGTTCCTCTTCCAACTCCGTGACCACTCGCTCATCGAGACCGTGCTGATCCCCGCCACACCGGGTCTCACCAGCAGCAGCGACAGGCACACCGTGTGCGTATCGACACAGGTCGGGTGCGCCTTCGCCTGCAAATTCTGCGCGAGCGGCCTGGAAGGCGTGAAACGCAATCTCACGGCGGCCGAGATCGTGGATCAAGTGCTGCAAATCCAGAAACTCAGTGGCGAAAAGGTCAGCAACATCGTCGTCATGGGTATGGGCGAGCCCCTGGCCAATTACAACAACCTCCTGCGCGCCCTGAAGATCATCAATGCGCCGTGGGGTGTCGGCATCGGCGCGCGCAAGATCACCGTGTCCACCGTTGGTCTCGTTCCCCGCATCAAGCAACTTGCCGATGAGCCGATGCAAATTCGTCTCGCCGTCTCGCTTCACGGCGCGACCGACGAGGTGCGCGAGAAGATCATGCCCGTGAACAGGAAATTTCCGCTGAAAGAGCTTCTCGCCGCCTGCGATTACTACGCGAACACCAGGAAGCGCATGATGACGTTCGAATACATCCTCATCGACGGCGTCAACGATTCGCTCGAGCAAGCCCACAAGCTCGGCGCCATTGCCAAGCGACTCCACGCGAAGGTAAACCTCATTCCCTACAATCCCGTCGAGGGTCTGCCGTGGAAGCGCCCCGACCGCGACCGCTGTAAGATGTTCCAGCACACCCTCCAGTCCCACGACGTCACCAGCACCCTGCGCATGGAAAAAGGCACCGACATCAATGCCGCCTGCGGGCAGTTGCGGCTGCAAACGGAAAGGTCATGAAGCCTCGCGCCCGAGTCGGTTTGCTGCTCGCACTCACCCTCCTGAGCGGAGTGTGGCTATTCACTCGCGGACTTGAGCGAGCGAGGTCACGACAGTTGCTGGAGAAAGAACGTGCAGAGTTAACCGATGAGCTGATGCGGCTGCAGACCCACTTGAATGAGGAACGTCTGCAATGGTACTACGCGTTCCGAGAGGTCGAGGAAGCAGATGGCAGGGCATGGGAAATGGCTGTACGCAAAGTTGACGGTGAAATCGCTGCGAAGTCAAACGCGTTGGCTAGAGTCAACTCGCACCTTGACCGCATGGGGCCTTCCCAGCCGCATTGAATCTGTAACCTCGACGAGGAAGGCACCGACATCAATGCCGCGTGTGGACAACTCCGTCTCCAGCACGAAAAATCGTAACCTTTACACGCCGTGCCACGTCTAGTGTTGGTGAAAGGGACGTGGCAGCTTTGTGAAAGCACATACGAAAGCTCTGATTGGAGCGGGCATCGTGGCCGCCTTGACCGTCGGGGGCTTCTTCGCCTTCCTAGCGCATGCCGATACCAACGAGGTCGGCATTGCCAACGGCCGGTTCGCGCGGAGACTGGCCCGACTCGGGGTCACCGACCAGCAGAAGGCGCAAGTAAACGCCATCCTGCGCAGTTACCAGCCAACCGTCGGGCCGTTGGTGAAAGCGGTCGTGACCAAGCGGCGCGCGTTGCGCGATACGATCCGCGCGCAAACAATTGATGAAACCGCCATCCGCGCGGAGGCCGCCAAGGTCGCGACACTCGAGGCTGATCTGGCCGTGCAACGCGCCCACGTTGTCCACGACATTCGCGCCGTACTCACGCCCGGGCAAATCCAGAAACTGAAGGACATGCAAATCGATGCGGATGCCCGCTTTGATGGGCTTCTGCAACACATTGCCAATCGCATCGCCACCGACTAATAATAGCGGCGCGATGAGCGGCCAGACCGATGAACCGACAGACCAACGCCTCATTGAGTCCACCCTCGCGGGTGACGATGAGGCGTTCGCTGCCCTGGTGGCCCGACACAAGCGGAAAGTGTTCGGCATTGCGGCGCGGTTTGCGCGAAACGACGCCGAGTTGCAGGACATTGCCCAGGAGATTTTCGTGAAGGCCTATCGAAAATTAAAGAGCTTTCGCGGCGACGCGCCCTTCGAACATTGGGTGTCGCGCATCGCGGTGCGCTCCTGCTATGACTTCCTGCGGGCGATGCGTCACGATCGCGAAAACGTGCCGCTCGACGGGATTGAGATCGGCACACAACCGAGCGGCAACGCCGAGCATGCCCGCGAGTTGCTGCAATTGGCCATGGTCAGGCTCACGCCCGATGAGAGGCTCGTGATTGCGTTGCTGGAATTGGAGGAACGGTCGGTGCGCGAAACGGCGGAACTGACCGGCTGGAGTGAGTCGAACGTAAAAGTGCGCGCGTTTCGCGCGCGACAGGCGCTCAAGAGAATTCTGGAGGCGAGCCATGAACGATGAACAATTAAATGAACTATTCCGAACTGCGCGGACTTCGAGGCTGGATACGTCGCGCGCCGAATACGGTTTCGAGACGCGGCTGCTGGCGACCCTGCGCGAGAACCGGGAGCAGCCGACACCATGGGCCGTCCTTACCTGGCGGCTCATGCCCGTGTTTGCGGCCATTGTCGTCGTCACCGGCGTGTGGTCCTACAATGTGCAATCCCAAGCGGGCACCCAGGCCGCACTCGGAACGGGAGAGGAAACGGCACTGGCGGGCCTGACGGGTGGAGAATAACATGAAGAACTGGAAGGCGATTCTCGGGGTGGTTGTTGTATTCCTGCTTGGAATGACCGCCGGTGCGTTCCTTACGGACGCCGCCGCGGCCAAGCGTCTTCATCGCGTGTTGCACGGTCAAACAGCGTTTACCGCGGAGGAGATCACCCGGCGTTTGAGCCGCCAACTGCGCCTCGATGCGGCACAGCGACAGCAGGTGCTCGGGCTCGTTCAGGCCGCGCAGGTGCAGATCACAAACGCGCGCAGACAGTGCCAGCCAAAGGTTCTCACGGCGCTGGATGATTTCGATGCCAAGGCACGCGTCGTGTTGCGGCCCGACCAGCTTGAAAAATTCGACAAACTGGTTGCGGATCGCAAAGCGAAGTGGGCAAACTACAAGAGTGACTGATCGGTTCGAATTCTTCGACCACACGGCGGATATCGGCGTCCGCGTCTACGGCAACAGCCTCGCCGAATTATTCAAAAACGCCGCGTGCGCCATGTACGAGGCGCTCGGGCGCTTGCACAAACCAGAAAGCAACCGTCAGAAATCAATCGAACTCCAGGCAGAATCCACGGAAGATTTGTTGCATGACTGGCTCACCGATCTTCTTTATGAAATCGAGGTGAACCACGTCTTATATGACAATTTTGAGATTCACGAACTGACACCGCATCGGCTCACGGCCACGCTCCGCGGCGGCCCGATCGACTTCACGCGCTCGCAGACCAACGAAGAGATCAAAGCCGTCACCTACCATCAACTCCGCGTCGAATCGCAGCCCGACGGCTCCTGGCGTGCGGTAGTAATTTTCGACGTCTAGGCGTCCACACGCGGCAACGCTGATCAATACACGTCGTCGATTTCATCCTTGCCGTCTTGTTGCGTGGGGACCTCGATGCCCTTGATATCGCCACCCTTGCCCTCGTCTTCTTTGTGGGCGTAGTAATACCCGCGCGAGTAGTAGCTGTAGTAGTACGGGTAGTAATGGTAGTAGCCGACGCGGCCGGGCTCGAGGTTGTTGAGCACGAAACCAAACACTTTCGCCCCGCGGCTGACCGCCGTCATCTTCGCCACGCGAACATAACGGCGCGAGGTGCGACCCGCCCAGATGATGAACAGGACGCCGTCAACGACCGAGCCGAGAATAGCGCTATCCGCGATGCCCATCACGGGCGGGCAATCGACGACCACCCGGTCGTAATGTTTGTAGGCCCACTCGAGGAACTCCTTCAACCGCCACCCGAGCAGCAACTCCGCCGGGTTCGACGGATAGGCGCCGCAGGTGATGACGTCCAGTTTGGCAACATCACCGCGCTTGATGACTTCCTCGGGCGTCGCTTCCCCGAGCAGCACATCGGCCAAGCCCTTGTCTCTTTCAAAGCCAAAATACTTGTGGGTTTCGCCACGACGGAGATCCGCATCGACCAGCAACACACGATCCTCGACCTGCGAGAACCCAACGGCGAGATTGACGCACGTGGTGGTCTTGCCTTCGCGCGGCACCGCGCTGGTGACCAGGATCGAACGAAGTTTTTCGCGCGGCGTGGAGAAGATGATCGCCGAGCGGACGACACGATACGATTCGGCGACGCCGCCCTGTTGTTTCAACCGGTCCAACCGATGGGCGCTGAGATCATCGGGGTTCCATTGCGCGGCCGGGATCATCCCGAGGAACGGCAGTTGCAGATCGCGCTCGACCTCTTCCGCCAACTTGATGGAATCGTCGATGTACTCGATGAAGAACGCCAACGCCAATCCCATGCCCAAGCCAAAGAAGGCCGCCATCAACAAAATCTTCATCTTCTTGGGGTAGACAGGCTCGGGCCGAAGAAGGGCGGCCTCCAACACGGACACGGTCCGCGAATTGAATCCCTGCGACACATCAATTTTCATCAACTGGGATAGGAGCGCATTGTAGAGGCTTTGGATTTGGTCGACGTCATCCTTCAACGTCTTCCATTCGGTCGCTTTTTCGCCATCGATATACACCGCGTTGTCCAGTTGCTTGCCCAGCGCCGACATCTCATCAAAGTTTTTCTTGGCAACCACCAGATCCGCGTCCGCCTTCTGCCGGATAAACTCGATCTCCCCATTGATTTGTGAGGTCGTCTCGTTCAGTTGCCGCTCGACTTCGATCAGCGCCGGATGTCGCGGTTTGTAGATCTTGCGCATTTCATCCAGCCTGACCTCCAAATCCCGTTTCTTTCTCTCCAGCTCAAAAAGCTGTTTCGACACCGTTTCGTTCAACGCACCGAACGAGTAGCGTCCCAATCCGTCCGAGGCTTTCGCCTGAACGTCGCCGGCGGCAGGAGTGTTCGGGTCTTCGACCATGATTCTCACCGTGGCCGTCATGACTTTCTGCAACTCATCCGTGTAAATGATTCCACCATGGTCACCCCATTCCTTGGGCTTGACCAGCTTGTTGCCCAACAGTCCCTGCTTGATGTTTTCGGCAAGAGCCTGCGTCGTGAGGCCGTCGGCCGGTACGGCGCCGATGCCGGGATAGTTGATGGTGCCGTCCGCTCCAACCTGCACCCGCGTGTTCAGAGAGGGATCTTCTTCCACAAAGATGTCCAGTTCCATGCCCTTGGAGACAACCTGCTGGGTTTCATTGGAGCTGACGGCCCCTTGCGCGAACGAATCGATACCCGCCTCGCGTTCCGCCGCCAGCAGGGCCAGCACCGTCGAGGTATCCGGTCGGCTGTCGAGCAATTCCTTGCGCGTCTTCGCCTCATTATAGGCTTTGGCGGCCGTGGCGTAACCGTAGTTCAGCATGTTGAACCGCTTGTACCAGGCGAACCCCACGCTGCCCATCGGGTCCACGTGGTTCTGCTTGGCATAGTCCAGCATCTTCTCGGTCGCCGCCTGCTTCTCTTCGCCGAGACGCTTGATTTCCCTCGTCAACATGAGCAGCGCGGACTCGGAACTTTGCGCGCGCTGCTCGTCACGAAAATGCATGTATTCCTCGCAGAGCGTGTTGGCGAAGTCTTTCGCAAAATCCGCCGAGGGACTTTGCACGCGGATCATCAGGATCGCCGCGCCACGAATGGGCTCGACTTTCAGGTCCGCAAGGTTTTCCCGGACTTCGTCCGGGGTCTTTCGCATCCGCAACTGGACGCGACGCAACATGGTTTGCTCCGTGAGAATCTCGATCTGCGTGGCATAGAACCGGCTCTCGTCCTCGCGCGTCACTTCGGAAACCGGTACCGATCCGCCGGCCGTCGTCACCAGCAACTTGGTATCCGCTTCGTAGATCTGTTGTCGGGTGAACAGGAACGCCGTGGTGCCGGCCATGCTGAGCAGAAAACAAATCAGCACGAGCCATTTCCGTTTTAGCAGTACGGCGATGTACTCCTTGATGTCAACGCTCTCGGACCTGTTTTCCGCGACGTTTTGGTTCATCATAGGCAACTCCCGTTTGGCGTCCCGGCCCCCATGGCTAAAAGTTGATCAACTTCTCCGGCACGATGATCCAGTCCCCGTCCTGAACCTGGATGTCTTTTTCAAACTCACCGCGCTTCATGATTCGATCCACGTCGATGTGCGTGAGGTATTTTTTGCCCATTTTGTCGTAGCGGATCAGTTGCACTTTGCCACCATTGGCGAAAGTCGCGAAGTTGCCCGCCGCGATGATCGCCTTGGTCACGGTAAAACGTTCGTCCTTCGGCAGCAACAACGGACCGGGCCGATTCACGTCCCCGATCACGTAGATGACGCCCCCCGCACCGCCGCCACCCGTGGCGGGCGCGGACTCGATGGCCACCGTTACCGTGGCCTTCTGAAAATAGTCTTTCTCCAAGCCTTCTTTGATCTTCTGCGCCACCTCATCCGCGGTCAGTCCCTCCGTCTGGACACGACCGAGTGGCACAAAGTCAATCGCCCCGCTAATCGGCACCACGTAGACGTGATCGAGACTGTGATCCTGGTCCACGGTCACGCTGATGCTGACGCCGGGCACAATCACACGCGGTTTGGCGTTGGTTCCGGTCGTTGCATTCGTGTCGGTGGTGCTGTAGGCTGCGCCACTGGTCGTGGCGGCAAATTTCTCAGGAGACAAGACCTGTACATTTTGGTTAGACTGGCACCCAACGGCAAGAAATAGCCAAAGTGCAGCAAACGTGGAAATCCATCTCATGGGTGTTTCATCATCTCTATATCTCTGGCCGCCAGCATCGGCAAGCTGGCGGGCCAGCGGTTTGTTGTTCGCTATCGTCCTTATCGCAAACACAATATCTCTCTGATCTCAAATGACTTCGACACAAAATCACCATCAGCAACTCAAAGACCTCCTGTCCCAGTCCGACTGGGAGGGCGCCCAAGCCTTTTGGCTGGAATTAGCAGAGCAATTCTCTGACCAACCTGAGTTTCTGCTCCTTCTCGCAAAGGAATTTGCCGATGCCGGACAGTCCGACATGGCCGCAGAACTTGCCTCTCTGATCACCGAGAGCATCAAGGCCGACGGCAAGCATCACGAATGGCTCTATGCCCTTAAGCTGCAAGCAGAAGCGAAGCCGACTGACAAACAGCTGCGCGTCGAGCTCGCCAAGGCCTTCAGTCAACTCCATGAGTCTGATCCCCGTCTCAAGACCATCCTCGCCGTCGCGGAGCTTGACCAAAATCGTACACCCCTCCCAACCGCGATCGTCCGGGTCGAGACCTTGCTTGCGCTCCAGGTGGGAACCTACGGCCAGCACAAAAGCTGGGGCGTCGGCCGTGTGAAATCCTTCGACACGACACTCGGACAGATTGTTGTCGCGTTCGCTCACAACCCATCCCATTGCATGCAGTTGGCCTACGCCTCCGACAGCCTCGCGCCCGTCAGCAACGACCACATCGAAGTCCGCAAGCTCACCGACCTCGATGGCCTGAAGCGGCTCGCCGCCGAAGACCCCGTCGCGCTGCTCCGTCTCGTGCTTCTCAGCCAGCATCGCGCGGCCACGGCCGACCGGATAGAAGCCCTGCTCTCGGGCTCGGTTATTCCCGCCAATCAATGGAAGAAATGGTGGGAGAACGCGCGCAAGTTGTTGAAGAAAGATTCTCATTTTGATCTCCCGGCGAAGAAGACCAACCCCGTGGTTCTGCGCACCGCGCCGGTTTCGCAGCAGGACGAAATCATCGAGGCGTTCCACGATGCCAAAGGACCTGCCCAGCAGACCGAGGTGGCCCGCCAGTTCCTCAAGCTCGTGGACGAGCTCGAAAACGCCGAACTTTTGATCCAGGAGTTTCAAGACACACTGCTCGAAGCGCTCCAGAAAACCCCAGCAAGCCGGCACGTCGAGCGCATCGAAGCTGCCGTCGTTCTCGAACAACTGCGCGAGCACCAGAAGGCACCCACGGAGGACACCGCCGCGTTGCTTGCCAGCCTGCTCCCGGCAATCCCGGACCTGTCCGTGGTGTTGGATGAGTTGAGCACATCGGCTCAACGGCGTGCGCTCGCCGTCCTCAAATCCACCGCGCCCGACCGCCTGTTGCGGGAACTGAACCGGCTGTCCACCAAGTCGCTCGATGAGATTGCCGACGTGCTCGCCCAGAAAGCGGACGCGATCGAGCAATGGGTCCACAACCAGACTGCCGGAACAGAATTATTGTGCTGGATTTGCCGGAACATCTCGACGCCTGCTTCCCGCAAGGCGTATCCGTGGCTGGACGCGCTGCAAACTCCCGCGCTGCTTTTCGCGGTAATTGATTCGATCGAGTCCGCCCCGAACAAGTCCGTCAGCAAGAAACTGCGTGATCTGCTCTTCGGGGAGGGGGAACTCGTGGCTGATCTTTTGGTCGAGGCCGACACCGAAACCGTGCGCAAGATCGCCCGCTTGATTCTCTCCACCTCGGCCTTCGAAGAACTCGATCGCCGGTCGCTCCTGGCGCGCGTCGTCAAAGAACATCCGTTCGTGCAGGAGTTTCTCGTCACCAAAACCGTCAAGGAGCAGCCGCTCATTGTCTCGTGGGGCAGCTACAACAAGCGCCGGGCCGAATTCGACGACATCATACAGAAAAAAATCCCGCAAAACAGCAAGGAAATCGGGCTGGCCCGCAGTTACGGCGATCTGCGCGAGAATTTCGAGTTCAAAGCGGCCAAGGACATGCAGAAGCTTCTCATGCGCCGCCGGGCCGAACTGGAAATCCTCCTCACGCATGCCCATCCGACCGACTTCGCCGACGCCAAGACCGACGTCGTCAGCATCGGCACGACCGTCACCGTGACCGACCTCGGGACCAACCAGTCGCAGACCTATCACATTCTCGGCGCTTGGGACAGCGATCCTGCTCGCGGCATCATCAGTTACCCCGCCGCCCTCGCGCAGGCGCTGCTGAATAAGAAAGTCGGCGACACCATCGAAGCCGCCGGCGAAACCACCCCGCAGAAACTCCGCATCGACAAGATCGAGAAACCGCCTGCCGAGATACTTCAATCACTGTAGAGCTGCTCACGGTCTCACGGGCAGCCATCGATCTGCCAGATGCGGGTCGAGGGGCTCGCGGGTTGTGGAGGGAAGATTGGCGGCGGCGGCGCGCAGACCCGGCGCGACTTCATGATGTGCAAACAACGCCGAAGTATCGTCAGACCACACCGCTTCGTAGCCACGCGACAAAAGATCGTCGGGCTGCAACCGCGTCGTCCGCAATTCAACAAGGATGTAATCCGCGCGGTATCGCCGCAGCAATTCATCCCAGTTCGCCCCGTCCTTGTAAAACAGCGCGTGGTTCACCACGAACGTCTCCTCGGGATACATCTCTTCGTAGCGTCCATCCATCGACACCTTGATTTGTGGGGCCAGCCGCCATGATGCGTAACTGCCCCAGCGAAACGGCACGGCCAGGTTTCCTTCCGCGTGCGCCGCTTCGAGGATGTCCACCGTGCGTACAGGATAAAAAGTGGCCGGCACCGCCGGCTCCAGCGCCGCCCACGGCAAAAACCTCCAGGCAACCACCGCCGCGATCACCACGTACGCCGCCGCGACGGCCCCCACTCGCAACCGCTTCCCATCGAGGTACGGCCCGATGTACACCAGCGCCGCCAACCCGAAAAAGGGCGCGTGCCGCCGGTGCAACCACCCTGCGGCGGCGGTCAGCGCCAGCATGGTCAGCCCGTTCCCTGTGCGGTGTTTCCATCCCCAAGCGATGGCGCCGAGGACGATCACGAACAAGAGCCGAAAACCAAAATACGGATCAAGTCCCCACATCGGCATTCGTCCCCATTCCGCAATATCGGCGCGCGGATGCAGCCAGGCGGGCACGAGATACGTCCAGTAACTCAATCCATACGGATTCACACAAGTGACCGCCAGCGCTGCCAGCAGCGTGGCCAGCGCGGCGCGCTTCCTCAACCACGTCGCATAGACGGCAATCGCCGCGAGGCCAACGACAAACCCGCCGTGGACGTTGGTCCACACGAGCATCAATGCCACGATAGCGAACGACGCCCAATGCCGTCCGCCCCGCATCAGTTCCAGCCACCACAGTGTGGCGGCGAAGCAAAAATACGTGAGCACATGGCTGCGCACCACGGGGACGTAGCCGGGCAACACCGTCAGCGCGCATGGCGCCGCGAGAAACAGCACGCTGGCCCAGTTTGTCCCGCCGGCACGCGAGGCGGCGATGCACACCGCGAGCGCACCCAACGCTGCGCCGATTTTGAAAATCATCAGTGATGCCGGCCCAAACCAGTTCAGCATCGCAAAGAACACCACGCCCGCGCCCCATTCGTGGTCAATCCATTGAGGCAACGTCGGTGTGAATGCAAACACGTCGTGGCGCATCACCGTTCCCGTCTTCCACACGTGCGCGCCGACCGCCAGACGCGCCCACAGATCGCCATCGACGACGCGGTGCCAGGCCAGCACGACGCCAAATGCGAAGGCGCCGAGGACGAGGGAAACGGCCACGAACCATCTTTCGTTCCGCATCCCGCGCACTCTGAAATGCGTTGGTGTTCGTGTCCAGTGCAAAAGCGGTTGGTCACCAGTCCACCCTCCGCCGGAGTGGACAGTTTTGTGAGAGGTTGACCGCTGAACACTTGCGGATGGGCACTGAGTCGGTGAAATCCGTTGAGACGCCTTCGGCGAGATTCACCTCGAAGGCGCCGTCCCGTAGCCGTCCGCCCCATGCGTGAGCGAATCGCCCGACGTTTGGGCGGCCATTTCCTTCTTCATTTTACGCCGCAGTTCGCCGAGGTTGTCTCTTGGACGCGCAGCTACTATAACTTCCCTCTGTGCGCATCATCGTCACGGGATTGGTCGGGCAATACGCGTTCGGGGGCGTGGCGTGGGACTACCTGCAATTCGTCGAGGGGTTCCGCCAACTCGGCCACGACGTGTTTTACCTCGAAGACACCGAGATGTGGCCGTATGACCCGATCAAGAACACCATCAGCGAGGATTGCAGCTACAACGTCAACTACCTGCGCGGCGTGATGGAAAAACTCGGGCTGGCCGACCGCTGGATGTATCGCAGCGCGCCCGATGCAAGTTATCACGGCCATACCGAAGCGGAAGCGAAAGAGATTTGCGCCACAGCCAACCTCTTCTTGAACGTCTCGGGGTGCGGTTGGTTGCGCCCCGAATATCTCTCCATCCCACACAGGGCGTTCCTCGATTCCGACCCGATGTTCACGCAGGTCGCGCTCGCTTCCGGCGACCATAACGTGATCGACCGTCTCCGCGCGCACAACCGTCACTTCACGTTCGCCGAAAACATCGGCGCGCGCGACTGCCGAGTTCCCCACGCCGGTTTCCACTGGATTCCGACGCGTCAACCGGTGGTGCTCGACTGGTGGAATGCCGGCACGGCAGCGCCCCGCGACGTCTTCACCACGGTGATGAACTGGGTTTCGTACAAGAATTGCGAATACAACGGCGAAACTTGGGGACAGAAGGACGTGGAGTTCCTCAAATTCCTCGATCTCCCACAGCGGACCGCGCAGAAGTTCGAAATCGCCATGGGCATGGGACCCGGCATGAAACGTCCCACGGAAATACTTCAGCAGAAAGGCTGGCAGATCATCGAGCCTGCGGAACACCTGCCCGACCCGTGGACCTATCGCGAGTACTTGAGCCACTCCAAGGGCGAGTGGAGCGTCGCCAAGGAAGGGTACGTCAAATCGCGCAGCGGATGGTTCAGTTGCCGCAGCGCGTGCTATCTCGCGCTCGGACGACCGTGCGTGCTGCAGGACACGGGCTGGAGCAACCTCTATCCCACCGGCCACGGGTTATTTGCGTTTCGCACCCTCGACGAGGCGGTTGCGGGAATTGATGCCATCAACGCTGACTATGCCGCGCATTCACGCGCCGCCTGCCAGTTCGCCGCGAAGATGTTCGATGCGCGCACGGTCCTTGCCGATCTTCTCACGAAAGCCACCGCATGAGTCGGCCGATCGCCATCTTCGCGGGATATCTCGCCCGCTATCCGCTCGGCGGCCATCTCTTGTCGCAGTATCACTTTCTTGCAGGCCTCGCAAAACTCGGCTACGAAGTCGTCTTCCTCGAGCACTACGGTTGGCCCAATGCGTGTTATGACCCGCCCACCAACACGATGACCGACGATCCCACGCACGGCTTGGGGCAAATCCTGCCGTTCTTCAAACGAATCGGCCTGCGGCGCTGGTGTTACGTGGACGCGTCGGAAGAATGGCAGGGCTTGCAGCGCGACGAGGTCCGAAGCTTGTGCCGCGACGCGGCATTTGTAATGAGTTCTTCCTCCACCACATGGCTCGAAGAGTTCTGCGAGTGCCCGACGCGCATCTTTGTCGATATCGATCCTGGCTTCACCCAATTCAAGATGTCGCCCACGCCAAGTCCTTCCTGTCCGGGCTATGCGTCGCCGCATGATTTCAATTTTCACTTCACCTTTGGCGAACGGATTGGGAAACCCAACTGCCCAATCCCGACGCATGGCCTGTGCTGGCATCCGTTTCGGCAACCTCTCGCTCTCGACCTGATCTCTCCGCAATTCACTCCCAAGGCTCCACGGTTTACGACTGTGATGAGCTGGAGTGCGTATGGCAGCGTCGAGTATCGGGGTGTGAGCTACGGACAGAAGAATGTCGAGCTGCTCAAGTATCTCGATCTACCTCGTCGCGCCGGTAATGTGTTTGAGATTGCGCTTGGCGGCGTGAACGCTCCCGCGCAACCGTTGCGCGATTTCGGCTGGATCATTTCCGAAGCGCTGGCGGCCACGTCGAGTGTGAAGGCCTATCTCGATTACATCGGCCACTCCCGAGGCGAATTCAGCGTGGCCAAGGAAGCTTATGTCAAGACGCGCTGTGGTTGGTTCAGCGATCGCACGGTCGCCTACCTCGCTTCGGGCAAACCAGCCATCGTGCAAGACACCGGATTCGCCGAGACCCTGCCCTGTGGCGAAGGGTTGTTCGCCTTTCAAACAGCGGACGATGTCGTGAATGCAGTCGAGGAAATCGGGAAGGACTACGAGCGCCAATGCCGGGCGGCAAGGCGAATTGCCCGGGAACATTTCGATTCGGACAAGGTACTGCGGACAATGCTCCAGACCTGCGACGTGCCCGTCCCACGCTAGTCGGGCTTCACGAATTTCTTCGGCGCGCTGAGCTTGATGAGGTTCAGTTGCTTCGCGCAGACATCCAGCAATGCGGTGGCCAGCCGCAGACTTCGACGCGTGCGCAGTTGGAGATACCCCGCCCAAAGGCCGATCAGCGTCAGCGGAAACACCGTGAATCCCCACAACACCCACAACGGCACTCCCGCCACGGGCAACGTCAACGACCACCACATTCGCGCCGCCAGACACATGCAGACCGCAATCGCGAAGACCGACATCTTCCCGAGAAACGTCCAGCCACCCTTCAGGTGCGCCCGCAGCAGCCGCTTCTCGCCGCCGTGGTTTTCCGCCACGGTCTTTACATCCACCCGCGTGAAGCGGTCGCCATAAATTGTCAGGTCGAATTCGTCCCACCCGCTGTCCGTGCGCGCCTGCCACTGATCGCGGTCGAGCAATTCCAGCAGCGCCTCCAGAAACGCAAACCGCTCGATGCTCTTTTCGTTCCAATAATTGAGCGTGTGCACGGATCCCAATCCTTTGTACTGCGCGGCCAGCGCCCGCACCGTCTGATACGCGGCTGGCGGCGTCTCGGTACGCCGCAACCGCCGCGCGTACTTCGGCCACCCGCGCACAATCGGTTGCAGCAGATAGAGAACCGCCACCAGCGGACGGGACCACCATCGCATCTGCCACGGTGGCAATTCCACACACGCCGCCGCGACGGTTGCCACTGCCAAACTCGCGCAGAGGCTTAACACGGGCAGCGGCCACAACGCCGGCCAAACCGTTGCCAGGAGGAACGCCCCCAGTGTAAACACGACGTGCCATTCCAGACTCGTCAACAATGTGAGCAGTCCGCTCGGCTCCGGCGTGTACAGCGTCTGGAACAGCGCGCTCCCGAAGGTGCCATGATAAATGACGAATTTCCCAAAAAATCCGGCGACACGCGATGGACTGTAGATCCGACCCCGCCAGCGCATTCCGCCCAGGCTGTTGAAGAATTCGGGATGCTTCCGACGCAGGAGCGCTTCGGCCACGCCGTAGCCGCGCTGCTGTTTCAGGTACGCCTGGATGGTGTTGCGCCGGTAATGCCACACAAAACCCGAGTGCGAAAACGCGATTTTCCGGCCGCGCTGCAGCAGCCGCCAGCAAACATCCACGTCGTCTCCCGCCGCGCGAAATTGCCGGTCGAACCCATGAATCTCTTCGAGCGCCCACTTCCAAAACGCCATGTTGCAGCCGGGAATATGCTCGGCGTTGCGGTCGTCCAGCATCACGTGCGCGGGACCGCCCGGCGATACCGCCACACAGCCCGCCACCGGGCTGTCTTCCGGCGGCGGGAAATTGTGGCCCCCGATCGCGCACGCGTCGGTCTTGAGCAGGTCACCCACGACGTAATACAACCAGTCTTCGTCCACGCGGCAATCGCTGTCGGTAAACGCGACGATCTCACCCGCCGCGGCCTCGATGCCCGTGTTGCGCGCCGCGCTCAGCCCCAGGTTCTCCTGGTGAATCGTGCGCACCGTCGGATAATGCGATGCAACCCGCGCCGTGTCATCCGTCGAGCCATCGTCCACAAGAATGATCTCGTAGTTCGGGTAGTTCAGGTGCGTCAACGAATCCAGGCACGCAGGCAACGTCCGCCCGCCGTTGTAACTGGCCACGACCACGCTGACCTTCGGATATTGCGGCAGCGGAAAGTACGGAGCCCGCTTGTATTGTTCGGCAACCGCGTAAAACGAGGGACGCGGCTTGCGATCGCGCGTGGTCAGCCCGAAATACCAGTTCTCAATCTGGTGTCCGCCCGTATGCCAGTCGTCCGTGAACGAAAAGATGAACGTGCCCGCCAGACCCTCGCGGCAGGCGATTTCGATGTGTCCGGATAGAATTTGCGCCTTGGCCTCCTCGCCCTCGCGTACCGAATCGACCCCGAACTCCGTCAACACCAGCGGCTTGTCGCCCGCGATGTTCTGCAAGCGGTCGAGGTAGTTGGCGAACGGGCGCGGGTCGTGCAGATACACGTTGAAGCTGACGAAATCGAGGCTGGTCGGTTGCAGGAACTCGGTGGTCGGGAAATTGACGAACGTGACGAGCCGTTGCGGGTCCACTGCCTTGACAATCGCGGCCAGTTCATCAATGAAGTGCGCAATGCGCGGCGCCCCGTACCAGCGGGCGATGTCGGGCGGGATTTCGTTGACCAACGTGAGGGCGAACACCGCCGGGTGACCCGCCAGCGCCACCGCCGCCTCCCGCGTGGCCCGCCGCGCGAACTGCACCGTCTCCACGTCTTCCAGAAAACAAGTGTGTTTGGGCCAATAAAAATCCACCAACACCTTCAACCCGTGCTCCTCCGCTAGATCGAGAAACCAGCGCGGCGGCACATGATAGACCCGCAGGCAGTTCGCGCGGAGCCGGTTCATCAACTCGAAATCGCGCTCCACCTGTTCGGGCTTCGGGAACGTGCCGCCCGTCTCGTCGGGCTTGAACGGCCCGTAGGTCACGCCCTTGGGATGAAACTTCTGCGAGCCGACCCGGAAGAATTTGCCGTCGGTGACGACGCGTTCCGAGGGCGTGGCCACGTGCGGCGATTTGACAGTCGCCGACTCGGACACCGCTGCTTGATCCACCGGCCTCGAAACCTTCGGGGCGGGTGTCACTGTCAGAGTGTCGATTACTCGGGAAGTTGCCACGGATTCATTCGTGTTTGAGGGCGCTACAACGACCAGAACGATCAACATTAACTCTAACAGACAATCTCACTACCGTCAATCCACGCCCCAACCGACCATTCATATGTCCGGCCACGGTGGAATTCTCCTCTCCCCTCCGGGGGAGAGGATCAAGGTGAGAGGGACAAAAACTGCCCCGGAAACACCTTCCACAGCCGAAACTGCCTGGTTTCACCCCCAAACGAAGCCATTTTTGACAAAACGAAGCCAAGTGACAAATTGGCACACTTTAACTTCTAACATCTTTTCCCTCAAGATAATCCACACCCTCTAACACCCCCAAAACATTGGCTTCGTTTGGTAATTTTCACTTTTTGCGTGGCCCCGTCTACCCTGAGCTTGCCTGCGGTGAGCAGAGTCGAACCGAGCGCAGTCGAAGGGCCTGCCCTGAGCAGCGTTGAAGGGTAGCCGCGTTTGTTAAACGCGGACCGCCCGTCCGGCGGAGCCGAAAGCGGCACTAGCCGAGCGAGACGCGACCACGCGGTATCCTGGGTCGCAATTTACCCCGACTCCGAGGTCGGGGCCGTCGTTTCCGCTTAGAGGGTCGGGCTTCCGCACGACCGTTGCCTGTAGCGGTGCCTCGGTCTCTCCCCCCTGCCCCTTGAATGTTGCACGTTGAGCGTTTGACGTTGAGCGTTGATTTGTCCCCATCCCCCTATGTCAAAGCCGAGCGGCGAGGGTAGCCGCGAGACGGGGCCGTGTTGTTTCGGCACCCGCAGGGCGACGCGAACGGGCGTGAGCGGAGTCAACCAAGCCGCTGGGAGCGGCGCGACGCAACGCCGCAGGTTTACCCCGACTCTGAGGTCGGGGCGGCCCAACCGGGCGAGCCGAGCGGGCGCGAGCGGAGCCGAGTCTGCGAGACGCGACCACGTCGCGCCCCGGTCGCAATGCAAAACCAATCCCCGATCCCCATATCAAAGAACCAATCTTTTCACAACTCGGCAACAATATCGCAACGCGATATATCCGTCAACTACAAAAATACATACCTCAGTTGGAATCTGTATTTCTGTGTCTTTGAACTGAGCGAGCTAGCCTACCAAGCTGAGAAAATTTACTACCCAACCAAAGGCATCCCGCCAACCGACCCCGGCGTGTTCGCTCGTAAACCAAAGCGAAGGAGCAAGCACCGTAAGGGCCACTAGCATTCGCGGCATCATCCAAAGCTAAATGCCAGTTGACATCCCCCACCTTGTTCCCAACAATCGCCAACCGAAATGAAACCTTCCATCGCTATCGTGAGCTTGTTGGGGACAATCCTCACGGTCGGAGTCCCGGCGTACGCGCAGAGCATTCTGAAAACAGGAATGCAAACCCTGCCCGGCGAGACGGCATCCATCATCGACAACAAAGACTCACGGCTCGAATACAATTTCGACCTGGCCCACGAGACATTCTACGTCGTCGTCCCCAAGAACTATTCCAGCGCCCAGGGATTCGGCCTGATTGTCTTCATGAGCCCCACCGATGTCTTTAATCGCATTCCGGTGGGGTGGGACGCCGTGCTTGAAAACAAGAAGCTTCTCTTTGCCGCCCCGCAGAATGTCGGCAACAACCAGCAGTTCAACCGACGCGGCGGTCTGGCTGTAGTGTGCGCCAACAAACTGGTCGAACTCGCCAAGCTCGATACCAACCGGCTTTACATCGCTGGCCTTTCGGGCGGCGCCCGGGTCGCCTCGTATGTAGTGTTTGCCCACCCGCGACTTTTCTCGGGCGTCTGCGCGATCTGCGGTGTCGACTTTTGCCGAAAAGTCTCCCGCGTCCAGGCAACGGAAACGGATGAATATGGCTATTTCACCATCGATGCCCAACGCATTCGCGAGGCCAAAAGCCGGGTGCGATTCGCCCTCGTGACCGGCTCAAAGGATTTCCGCCACGGCAATATTCTGGATATCTATAACGGTGGCTTCCGGCCGGACGGATTCCAAGCCAGGCTTCTGGACATTGACGGCATGCCGCACGCGCTCTGCCCAGCGTCGGTCCTCAACGAGAGTCTCGATTTCATTGAGAACAAGAGCCGGCCGTAGGAACTGCTCACGGCATCGCAGCAAATCGGACAGACCAACGCCCAACCCATTCCCCTACGCTTCCGCCTGGGCCTTCTTGGCCGCCTGGGCTTCGGCGATGACCTTCAGGGCAACGTGTTGGGGAACCTGTTCGTAGTGGGAGAATTCCATCTCGAACGACGCGCGGCCACCCGTCATCGAGCGCAGTTCGCTGGCATACTTGAACAACTCGGCCTGCGGCACCTGCGCCTTGATGCCTTGCATGCCGTCCACCATCTCGACGGTGAGGATATGACCGCGACGGTGGTTGAGATCGCCGGTGATGTCGCCCATGTACTGGTCGGGCACATAGACGGTGACGTTCATGATCGGTTCGAGCAGCNNGACATTTCGTTGGAGTCGACGTCGTGATACGAGCCGTCATACACAATCGCCCGCACATCAACCACGGGAAAACCGGCCACCACTCCCCCCTGCATTCCTTCGACGCAGCCTTTCTCGACCGCCGGAATAAAATTGCGCGGGATGGACCCGCCGACCACTTCGCTGTCAAACTCGAAGCCCTTCCCGCGCGGCTGCGGCTCGATCTTCACGTAGGCCTCGCCGTACTGGCCGTGGCCACCGGATTGTTTCTTGTGCTTGTAGTGACCGTCGCCTTTGGCGGTGATGGTTTCCTTGTAATCAACCTTCGGCGTGCTGAGATCGACGTTGACGCCCAGCCGCTTCTTCAAATTGTCCACGACCACCGCCAGATGCTGGTCGCCCATCCCCGAAATGATCAACTCCTTCGTGTTCGGGTTCCGCTCCATGTGAAACGTCGGGTCCTCCTCGATCAGCCGATGTAGCGCAATGCTGATTTTCTCCTCGTCCTTCGCCGTGTGCGGATGCACCGCGTAACTCATCACCGACCTCGGGAACCGGATCGGCGGGAACTTCACGACCTTGGCGGGATCGCACAGCGTATTGTTGATATGCGTGTCCTTGAGCTTGGCCAACGCGACAATCTCGCCGGGACCGGCCTCCCCGACGATGGATTGCGTCTTGCCCTGCATGCTCAGCAACTGCGGGATGCGTTCCTTCCCGCCGCGCGTCGCGTTGAGCACATCCAGGTCGGGTTTCAACGTGCCCGAAACCACGCGCACGTACGCCAAGTGTCCCGCATACGGGTCCACCGTCGCCTTGAACACGAACCCGCTGAACGGCGCGTCCGCTTTCGGCTCGACACTGCCTCCGTCTTCCGTGGCGACAGCGCCAACATCCGCCGGCGATGGCAGCAACGCGGTGACGCCTTCCAATAAATTGCGCACGCCGACCTCTTTCTCCGCGCAGCCGCAGTAAATGGGCACGGTCGTACCACGGGCGACGCCGACGTGCGTGCCCTTGGTGATCTCGTCGACCGTCAGCGCCTGGCCGCCGAGGAATTCCTCGAGCAACTTGTCGTCCTGCTCGGCGGCGGCTTCCTCCAGGCTCTCGTGCGCCTTGTGAAATTGATCGCGTAACTCCGCCGGCACGTCGGCTTCGGCCGTGGTGCGCAGGTTCAGCACCTTCGAAAAGCCCGATTCCTTGCCGAGCGGCAATTCGAACGGGATGCAGTTCTTCCCAAACACGCCGCGAATCTGCTCGACGCACCGGAAAAAGTCGCTGTTCTCCTTGTCGAGCTTGCTGACGAATATCAGCCGCGGCTTCTGCATTGCGTCGAGCATCTTCCAGATCCGGCGCGCCCCGACCTCGATGCCGCCCACCCCGTCGATGACGACGATCGCCGCGTCCGCCGCGCGGACGGCGGCCAGCGTGTCCCCGAAGAAATCGGAAAAACCCGGCGTGTCCAGCAGCGTGACGCGATGGCCCTCCCACTGGCAGTGAAACGTCTTGGCGTGAATCGTGATTTTGCGTTCGATCTCGTCGGGCAAACAATCCGCGGCGCTGGTCCCGTTGGCGACCCGGCCGTGGGTGTTCACCGCTTTGGAGATGAACAGCACGGCGTCGACCAGGGAGGTCTTGCCGCTGGAAGCGTGGCCGACGACGGCCACAGTGCGAATCTTCGCGATGTCAACTGGCATGTGGAGAGTCTCCGTCAAAAAAACTGGTTTCGGTTTGTGAAACTCCGCCTGACTCGCCGGGGGCGAGGCTGTCTGAGATTGAACCCGAAGACCCGGCGAATCAAGCAAAAAGCCCGTGATGCCTGATGCCCATGATTCCCGGCTTGACGGACTACCTGATTTGCTCTAAAGACCAACCCAAAGCTATCGAGGGGATACTTAACCTTCATAACAAATAGAGGAGAAGACATGAGCAGACATCTACTGCGCACAGCGATGGTTTTGGGCATTGCCGCGCTCGCGCTTTCGTTCACAGGCCTGGTTCAGGCCGCCGATACGTCCACGCCCACAAACGCGACGGCGCAGACGCCCAAGCCCAAACGGCATCAATACACGGGTATCATTACGTCGATTGACGCTAAGGCCAGCACCGTCATCGTCAAGAAGGAAGGGGCCGAGAGCAAGACCTTTAAGATTGGCGAAAAGACCCGATATGCCACCATCGACAAGAAGGACGCGGCGCTCACGGACATCAAAGTCGGCGACAAGGTCACCGTGTCGTTTACCGAAGAAGATGGCGTCTTGATCGCGCACAGGATCGGCGTGCCCAAGTCCACCACCGAAAAGTAAAGTAACGACTGACTGTATCGACTTGCAGTTCAGCACTGCAACAGGGAATCCTCCAACGGATTCCCTGTTTTCGTTTCATCACGCATCGCGGCTGAGGTACCGCGCCAGGCCTTCCTCGAATCTCGGCTGTTCCAACACGAAGTCGCGCTCCGCCGGCCCGGGATCGCCAACGTTGTCCTCCTGCAGCATCAGAAGCTGATCGCGTGTGAACGGCGGATTCGCGAGAAACTTCTCGAAGATTAAAGCCTGCGCCCGCGCGATTGGCAATGGCAGGTGGACTTTCTTCTTCCGCGTGCCGAGAATCCCCTGCAGCTTGTCATACAATTCGTTCCACGTGAACGCGTCCGGCCCGCATAGATCGTAGGTCTTGCCAATGCTCCCGTCGTTCCGCACCGCCCCGACAAACGCTTTCGCGACGTTCTCCACCGAAATGGGCTGGATCTTGGTGTTGCCGCTCCCCAACACCGGGACAAACGGCAGCCGCCGCACTATCTGCGCCAGCGTGTTGATCCCCTTGTCCCTCGGGCCGTAGATGAACGACGGACGGAAGATCGTCCAGGCCAACCCGCTCTTGCGCACGTATCCCTCGCCAGCCCACTTGGTCTGGTGATAACGGCTCCGCGCGTTCTCGTGCGCGCCGAGCGCGCTCATGTGCACGAACCGTTTCACCCCCGCCTTCTTTGCCTCATCGATCACATACCGGGTCGCCTGCGCGTGCGTCCGCTCGAACGTGTTCTCCTTCGATTCATAGATGATGCCCACGAGATGAATGACGCAGTTCGCGTCCCGCATCGCTCCTTCAATCGAGGGCGCAGACAACACGTTGCCGCGAAACAATTCCACGCCGTATCGCTCCGCCAGCCATTGGGCCCGCTGCGGCTCCCGCACGATGGCGCGGACGGGATAACCCGCCGCGCGCGCCTGCTTGACGACCTCTTCGCCAACGAAGCCCGTTGCCCCGGTAATCACGATCATCGGATCGCCACCTGACTCATCACGCTCATTCCTAAAACCGCCCCCTCACCTTGATCCTCTCCCCGCTTGCGGGGAGAGGAGACGGAATACTCCCCTCTCCCTTTTTAAGGGAGAGGGTCAGGGTGAGGGTTCATTTTCGGTCGTGGTGCTCCCATCAGATAAAGCATGTCGTTGCACTAGTTCTCTGTCCTCGCCTCGTACTCGAGGCGTCCACCAATGATCGTCTTCAACACTGCGAACTTGTCCGTGAAAATCACCATGTCCGCGTCCTTGCGCGGTTCGATACTGCCTTTGCGACCGCCTATTCCCAACGCGCGCGCGGGATTCAGGCTCGCCATCCGCACCGCGTCGCTCAGCGACGCGCCCGCCAACTCGACCATGTTCCGGACCATCTGAACCATCGTCGATACGCTGCCCGCCAGCGACGAACCATCCGCAGTCATCCCCACGCCGTCGCTGACCACGGCGCTGGTCTCCCCGACCAAAAACCCGGCGCCTTCCGCCAATCCCGCGCCCGCCGTCGCATCGGTGATCAGGCACACCTTGTCCACGCCCTTCGCCCGTACCGCCAGCCGCATCAGTTCCGGATGCACGTGCTTGCCGTCCGCGATCAATTCCACCATGACCCGCTCGTCGGCCAGAAACGTCTCCAGCGCCCCGGGCAATCGATACGCGCCCGACTTGGTCGCGCTCGACATGCAATTGAACAAATGCGTCGCGTGACACAGGCCGCGATCCACCGCCGCGCGCGCCTGTTCGTAGCTGGCGGCGGTGTGACCGCCGCTCGGCAGGATTTCCCGCTCCAGCAGCGCGTCGATGAGTTCCAGGGCGCCGGCCGCTTCGGGCGCGAGCGTCATTTGCGTCACCAACCCGTCGCGGTCGAGCCACGGCAGGTACTCCGCCGGGTTCGCGTCGCGGATGTATTGCGCCGGCTGCGCGCCGTTGCGTTCCCGTGAAATATACGGCCCTTCGACGTGTGCCCCGACGATCTGCGCCCCGCCAAAATCGTGTCCCATCGCGTCGGCAATCGCCTGCAACGCAGCAGAAATTTTCTCCGTCGAATGCGTCGTGGTCGTCGGCGTCATCGCCGTCGTCCCGCCGGTCACATGGAACTTCGTGATCTGCGCCAGGGCTTCGACCGTGCCATCCATCGTGTCGCGGCCCAACGCGCCGTGCACGTGCATGTCGACAAAGCCGGGGGCGACGAAGTTGTTTTGCGCGTCGATCACCTGCGCGTCTTCGGGCCACAACACCTGCGACGTTGGCGCCACCTGTTTGATCTTGCCGCCATCAATCACGACGCAATGCTGTTCCAGCACACTGTGCGGAGCGATCACCCGTCCATTGATGATGACCACCATGTCCCGCGCAGTATGGCCAGCGACCGCCGGCCAGACAAGCCGGAATGATTCGACAGAACAAATCTACCGGGAATCTGGCGCGTGAATACGGCTATCGAAGCGGAGCCGAGGTAGACGCTACTGGTGCGCCGCTTGCCGCTGACCTCTTTCTGAGAATCGCCCCACCCAAATCGAGGATCGACCCGGGCAACAGTATTATTGTCACGAGTGCGGGGTTGACCCAGATCCAGGTCAGCACGGCGGTCTTTTTCTTTTTATGATACCTTCAATTACGGATGCCATGCTAGTATAGCTCACACGCGAAAAGTGCTTTACCGAGAGAACTTCTGCCCCGTTAGGAAGAGTTTGGAATCCCCCATATTTTAATCCGCCGTTTAGAACAAAGACTCGATTTGCGGCGCTGCATCCGTCATGGCCGCCAACGATAATGATTTCTGGATCAAGTATTCTGAACTGTTCTTGTAAAAGCTTAAGCCACTCGCCAGTCGAGAACTTGTTGATTGATTGCGTATCCAGCTTGGAAACCGTGTTGGATGTCTTTCTTATATTTAAATAAGAAATTTTAGACATCGCAGAAAGTAAATCATCAAAGTCATGATAACTCTTTTTCAGGTCGGCTGGTGACACTGGGGTGTTCGATGCAAAGGATCGTTGTAGGCCAGCCACGAAAACGGATGTGTATCGTGTTGTCTTGGTTCTGATTTTTCCCCCAGTGGCCTGCATCCACCCTCTTATGAGGTCTAAGTTCAGGCCGACCTCATGGCACTTCTCATACTCATAGGCTTCAAGGTGTAATACGGCAATACGCGGTCTAGCGCTCCAGTAGGCATCCGTCACTGGTCCATCAAGAAAGTAGTTTTCAATCCCGGCCGAAGCGCACACTTGACGCATTCTATCTTGTAGTTTGGCATACTCGCTTTTCATGTTGTCACCCTGGTCGCGTGTTCAGCTTCTTGCCGTTTCGGTCGTAAGTGTCGATCCAGTTCCCTTTCTTGAAAACAATGGTGTTTCCTGATGCATTCTCAAACTCTCCGACTGCTGAGACGGCCAGATCTTTGATTTTCTTCCCTCCCTCGTCGTAGATTCCATACCAGCTCCCCTTGAGAAAGACGATGAAGTCGCTTCCATTGCCACAAAGGTCGCCGACGGCAGAAGCCGATAAATCTTTTGTCTTCTTTCCATTGCCATCGAATACTGCGTACCAGCTTCCCTTTAGTTCTACGCCTGAGATTGCCACAGGTCTCCGCTCCTTTCTTCGGGGTTGTTGGGTAGTTGTTACACGTCACCACCAACTGTCGGACAAGTCAATAGTTTTATTTCTAGGTGATCAAATTATCGGGCTGAGCGGCAAAGCCGATGTGCGGGCGGTCAAGTTCTTCTGTGTCATGTCCGGCAAAGACTTCAGCGAGGGAATAATCACGGACCAATGGCAATTTTCTGCCGAGACTCTCGGCGAGTCGGAATGCCTGGGGGTAGTCGAGCCTGCCGAAGACGCGATGGCAAAGCAGGCGACCGGGGCGAAGGAGTGCCGGATCGATGTCCGCGCTGGGGCAGTTGATCGTGCAGATGATCTGAAGGCGAAGGAAATCGGCGAGCATCCCATCGGAGAGATTTAGGATCGCGCTAACCTCGTCACGATTGTCAGAGCCACGAGTCATCAGCGCCGCATCGGAATCCTCCAGGATGACAACGAATTTCCGGTTGGAATGCATGCGGCGCTGGTCGGCCCAGAAAACAATGAATTGGGGTTTTGACAGAATGCCCATGGTCGATGTCGGGATAAAGTAGAAGCGATGCGACTCCTTGAGCACACCCATCAGGTGGCGCAGGTAAAATGTTTTGCCCGTCCCAGGCGCTCCTTCAAAGATCGAAAGGCCGTGGCGTCGCTCGCGCAGTTTCCCGGTAAAATCCTGGTGCCATTCCCCGCTTCCACTGCCGTAGTGGAGGCTGAGCGCTTCCGCGCTGAGAATCGTGTCCGGAGGTAAGGAGACTTCGTGACACCTGATGTCGTCTCCAACTAGCGCGATCAGATTAAAAGTCCCGCCAGAAGAAGTGGGGGGCTTGATACAAGTCTTGCCAAACCGCGTCGCCAGACGCTCTGCTTCACTCGGGGTGGAAGCGAAGCCCACAATCATGTCGTGAACGACATAAACAAAGGCCCGAGGCCCGAATTGGAATGTGAGATCATCCCATTCCACCAATCTGTCGTTGGGGGAAACCCTGCGGACGGATCGGAACAGGGCATTAGTATTCCCCGAGACCGCGCGATCCAGATCCCAGGAACCCGCTAATCTATATGCGTGCAAACGATCCCCGCCAAAAGCGGCCAATACCGGAACATGCGGACTTCGGAAACCCCCGTAAAAGGCATTGGCTTCAGCCAGGTCGCAGACCACACTCGTTGCAAAATTGGGTTTTCCTTGTCCATGGGATGCCGTCTCAGACACTTGTACGGATTGGGTAGTGGCAATATTTACGGTTTCAGGTGCGTTGAACATACAGTGTGCTTTTTTCAGAGCATGCACCTGTCCTAATGGCGGTTCAAAGGAACAGAATGTCCCCAAACATTGTCCCAAGCGGGACGCCATACAGAGGCTTCGCACAGCAGATTCGAGACGCGGCGGGTGGAAAATTACTTCGCTTTGTTCACGGGCCGACTGTTCTTGAACTCTGCCCGTAGTCTGCTGATGCGCTTTGGGCTTGTGCGAGGCACCCAGCCAAGACCTTTACAGAGGAACTCATGCTTCTTTTCACCTTTTAAGCCAAGGCGTAGGGCTTCTTTGTCGAGGTGGCGGAGTTTCTCGGCGGCCTTCATCCGTTCGGCAAGTCCTTCGGCAAGAGCGGAGCCTTGACGCCCCGGGACGCGTGCGCGGTGGAGGCTGGCGATTGCGCCCCAGCGGATGTCTCTCTTCGGGTCAAATGACCAATAGGCGGGGATGTGGATCATCGTCCCGAAGGGCGTAATGTTGACAGCGAGTTTGAGCAGGAGAGGTTCGTCGTTCTGCATGCCATAGAGGTTCCAGCGTAGGCAGAAAGCATCGAACGCGGCACGAAAAGCGTCTTCGCGGCGATGCAGGTTTACATGAAACGACGGGCGCAGGTTGCGCTCTGCGCCCATCGTTCGGCGGATGACGCCCTTATGGTCGCGGTAGTCCTGAACATTGAATGCAGCTTTGATGCGCTCCCACTGGCTGCGAAGTTGTGGATCGGTGCGGATGGCAAGTTCGTTCTGAGAATACTTGGCCTGCGTTTTGACAAGGTTTTCGTACGCGCCTTTCTGAACGTACAGTTCGTGGTCAGCCACGGCATTACAGATGTTTTTGTCCGGTGGTTCAGGCAGCAGGTCGATGAGAAGACGTTGCCGGGAGTTCAGGCGTTTCCCCTTTTCCAGAGCCGCAAGGCAATCCGCCAGCACATCTTGGACATTGAACGGCCATAGCGTTGGTGGAACGAGCATCCAGTTGTGAAGCAGGTGCAGTTGTTGAACATCCAGATTGCTGAGATTCTGGATCGCGGAATGGTAACGACCGAGAACCGCCTCGGCCCATTCGGCCCTGTGATAGGCACGACCTTTGAGTTTTTTCAGGTCGAGATCGAGCGCTTTTGTCATGGGTTTTTCCCCGGAGCCGAGAGTAACCCGGCGTCTGAGCGAATCCAAGCACCCCGTCAGCCGCATACGCAGGAACTGCTCGGAACGCCCTTTACGCCGAAATTGAAGAGAAAACTTCGCTGATGCAAAAGGAGCAGGCCGAGCTTTGGAAGTGACTCTGTTGAGAGCACACAAAATCAAGCGTCGAAAATTCGTGGGGAGTCTGAGTCCACGGTTCGCATTTCAGTTATTCAGAAACGTCTTCACTTCGCATCCAGTCTTTGTCAATCGGATGGTCACGGCGCCATCATCATCGGTGCGGAGGTAGGTGATGCCGCGCGCCGTTAGCCGGTCACGCAACGCCGATTCGGGATAACGGTGGCTGTTGTCAGTGTTGACGACTTGCACAACGGTTTCGGGCCGGACGGCGTCGAGAAATTCCGCCGTGCACGATGATTCTTTGGAATGTTGTCCCTTCACCACGACCTGGGCGCGAAGGTCGCTGTAGTCCTTCAACAGCCGTTTCTCGACGGTCTCGCCGGCATCGGACATCAACAGCACACGCGTCGGCCCGTACTCGACGGCCAGCACCAGCGCGTTGTCATCGGCGCGGCTGGCGACCACGCCGGGCGGCGGGCTGAGCACCCGAATGCGCGCATTCGACGCGGAACCAAGTTCGTCGCCGGCTTTGACCACGCGCAGCGGGATCTCCCGCGCCTTGATTTGGTTAACCCATTCCGAGCAATACTTCGAGCGCGAGAGGATGCCGCTCCAGACGGCCTGCCGGGCGCCAACTTCGGCCGCGACGACCGTCAACCCCGCCGCATGGGGCTTGTCGCCGCAGGTGAGCACGGTCGCGGCCAGCCGATTCACGCCTTCCGACCGCAGGAACGGGACCACGACGTGCGACCCACCCCAGCCTCCGCCGCCGTCGATCAACAGGTCGTGGTGGCTTCCGAGCACCCTGGCAAAGATCGCCGTGCCGTCGGTCAACGACAGCACGGTGAGATCGACCTTGTTCGACGGTCCGTCATGCAGGAACAACGCCAGGCCCATGCCCGGCACCGCCAGGGCCGCGACGAGCCGGCGGCGTTGCACGGCAATCCGCTTGCTCAGCGCCAGCACGCCGAATCCGTAATACGTCCACACGAACCACACGGGCGGCGCCCGGACAAACCAGTGACCCAAAGGCACGGCTCCGAGCCATCCCACGCCGCGGACCATCGTGGCGATCAGGAGACTGTTCGCGCTATTCAGGGTCAACGCCAACCATGCGCTCGCGGCGTGCGCCAAGGCGGCAAGCAGCCCGAGCGCGATGATGCACCCGAGCAACGGGATCACAAGGAGGTTGGCGACGATGCTGATCGGCGTGAACAGATGGAAATATAACGCCATCAATGGCAGGAGGCCGAGCCACGCCGCCACGGAACAACTCAGCAGTTGGATGACCCGCCGCAGCCACCAGCCCAGTTTCACCCGCCACTTCGGCACGAATTGTTCCGGTAGCAGCGGGTCCGTCTCGACCCACGGCGACAACCGCGCTTCAATGTGCGGTGTCAGCGTCACGATGGCCAACACGACGGAAAACGAAAGCAGGAACCCGCTGTTGAACAGTTGCGTCGCGTCGTAAAGGAGAATCACCAGCGCCGCCGCAGCCAGGCTGTTCAAGGTGTCGGCAGGACGCACCAACATCCACCCGATCAACCACGCGCACGCCATGAGGAGCGCCCGCACCGCGCCGGGATGCGCGCCGGTGGCGAACACGTAGAGAACCAGCACCGGCACCGCTGCGACCGCACACCATCGGCGTGGAATCCGCGCCATGCGCAACACGATCAGCACGATTCCTGTCACCAGGCCGACGTGCAGTCCGTTGATGGCAAATACGTGGAAGACCCCCGTGCGCTGGAAATCCTTGTACGTCTCCGTCGGGATTTCCGAGCGCTCGCCGATCACCATTCCCGCAAGCGCGCCGGCCACCTTCGGCTCGTCCTCGAGGCCGAGGCGCAGTGAGCGTTCGAGATACCGGCTCAACCGCAACGACAAAGCGATCACGGGATTGCCCCGGTCGTGGGCTTCCACTTCCAGCGAATCGTCCTTGCGGATGGTTGCGGTGAAATGAATCCCGCGCTGCTCCAGCCACCCGCGCCAATCGAATGCGCCCGGATTGCGGACCAGCGCCGGCACGCGCAACACTCCCGAAAACCGGATGAGATCGCCGTAACGCAACGGCGCGACCTCGCGCGCGTCGCTCACGAATACCAGGACCGTCCCGGTCGCGGGAACCCATTGGCCATTTCGCTGCACCGCCCGCAGTTCGAGGGAAAAGCGCAGTCGCTCCGTATCAGTTTCGCCGGCGGGTGTGTCGCGCTCGCCCGTGTCGGTGACGATCACGCCTTGCAGATTGGCGCTTTGGTCGCGAAGATCGACCATGCACGTGATTTCGATCGGGGACGAAATCGTTGTGGCCTGGCGATACCCGGCCATCCCCAACACGAAAACCGCCGCGAACAGTGCGATCCGGGCCAATGGCGTTCGCCGCAAGAAAAGGAAGAGAATGAGGCAACCAGCCGACGCCACGAGCAAGGGCGTTAGCGCCCAACCAACGAGCGACCCGATCCAAATCCCCGAGGCGTAGGTGACCACAAGCCCCGCGAGTGGACGTTTCATATTCTCAGCGCCCGGTGTCGCCCCACTTTCAGGGCGTCACGAATGGCCATCGTCACAAATCGTTTCGCGCGCGCGATGGACCCGGTCAACCCGTGACCCAGTGCCAGATTGGCGGCGATCGCCGCCGAGAACGTGCATCCCGTGCCGTGGGTCTTGATCTTCGGCACAATCGCCGCGCGGTATTCATAAAAGCGTTTGCCGTCAAACAAGACGTCCACAGCGCGGTTCGCCCCGGGCAGATGTCCGCCCTTGACCAGAAACGGGATGCCGTATTTCTCCGCGAGCGCACGGGCGGCCATGCGTAAATCATCCAGTGTACGGATGGTGCAACGCGCGAGCACTTCCGCCTCGGCGAGGTTCGGAGTGACGACCGTCGCGAGCGGAAAGAGTCTTGTTGTGAGCGCGGTGACGGCGTTTTTCTTGAGCAACAACGCGCCGCTGCTGGCCATCATGACCGGATCGACCACCAAATTGGCAAACTTGCGACGGGCAAATCCGTGTGCGACCGCCTCGATGATCGCCGCGTCGTACAACATGCCGGTTTTCGCGGCGCCGACAGGGAACGCTTCAAAGACGCGGTCCATCTGCTCGGTCACGAGGCGCGGGCTGATCGGTTGCACGGCGCTGACGCGAGCGGGATTCTGCGCCGTGATGCACGTGATGGCGCTCGTGCCGAAAACGCCGTGCGCGCGAAAGGTCTTCAGGTCGGCTTGAATGCCCGCGCCACCGCCGCTGTCGGACCCGGCGACCGTGAGCGCGACTGCTGTTGTGCCTCTCCGTTTCATCCAGCTTCCATGACCGATTCTACCGTGTGACCCGTGAAATGCAACGCAACGTGGAATTGCCGCCAGAGGAAGGGAATCAAGGTGAGAGGCTGCTGGACGGCTCCGGTCCCGGCGGAGGAGCGCCGGGGACGGGTGGCCCATACGCTTTGATGCGGACAACGGTGCTGACGCCGTCGTTGCCGGTATTGAAGCTCAGGGCAATGATCTCGCCAATTTTCAATTTGTCCACCGTAACCTTGTCCTTGTCCCGGAAGATGTACGTTCGCGGCGTGTAGGTAAACGTCCGCACGCCATCGACCGTCTTGAGCTTGAGTTCGTGTCGCAGAAAATCAATTCCCTTGAGCGTGCCCTTGGCGAACGGCAGGTTCTGGCGCTGCTGCCGGGCCTGTTCCCGCGCGAGGTCTGTGGCTGACTTGACCCGATTCGTGGAATCTTCGGATCGGACCGTCGCGGACGCAACACACATCAGGCAGGCAGCGAGAAAAAAGATCAGCACAGGCTGTCGCGCCACGTTCATGGGGCGACGGAGAAAGGTCACTTGGGTTTGACGCCGGGTGATGCCGGCCGGCTTGCCGGCGGGTTCACCGGCGCGGTCACTTGTTTGAGGTCCGGGCGGGGAGGCGTCGATCCTCCGACCGTGAGCGGCGGCGCGACCATCTGCGGGATCTGCCGCAGGGACGCGTTGTTGTTTTTCGAGTCGATCTCGAACACCAGCGTCGTGTTGCCGACCTGGATTTTGTCGCCCGAGGAGAGTGCGCACTCGAACACGCGTGCGCCATTGCGGTAGGTGCCGTTGGTGGAACCAAGATCCTTGAGCGAGAACTGGTTGTTGGCGAAGGTGAATCCGCAGTGCACGCGCGAAATGAACGAGTCGCGCACGGAGATTTCTGACTCGGGCAGACGACCGACGATCAGAGGCTTATTGGTGAACTCGAGGGTCTTTTCCGTCCCATCGGGCCGTTTATGAATGAGCATGGGCATGATCGACTAGCATCTCCAAAATTTCTTCCCGATGGGCGCTATATTCAACATCTGGAAGCACTGGCGTCAAGCTTTCAGTGGATAACGCGCGCTCCAACTCCACCCAGCTCTTGCAACCGCTGTAGGACCCACGCAGGGCAAACCTCTCGGGAGCAGGCCGACGATAGACGCGCGTGAGGAGCGCATGCAACCCCGGTTCGCGTCCGAACTGGAATCGCTCCTGCAGGATTTGCTTGCTCCAAACATGTCGTCCCTGCAGGCGCTTGAGCACTTCGGGGCCGGTGATTTGCACGACGGAATCGGCGACCGCGTAATACTCGATGTCGACGGCATCTTTCGGCGCGCTGGCGGCGATGTCGCGCAACCGGGGGCGCTTGGATGGAATGATGGAGCGCTCAGCCTCGTGATATTGCGTCGGGAACAGCCAGAATTCGCGGTGGTCGACGTGGAATTGGCCGCGTTCCTCGCGAATGCCGCCTTTGCGGAGGATCAGCACCTGCTCGCCCTGGCCCAACGCATCCACAACGACCGCCCATTCTTTAAACGCGATATGGTTGCTCGGTTGCATTGCCCGGTAACTACTTAACGCATCCGCCCCAACCTGTCCATCGGAAATCCGGCCGCTTGACAGTGATTGGGGCGCGCTGCTACAAGGAAGGCCATGCGTGCGCCGGTTGGTCGGCGCCGCGCGCCAGAACAGGAGGAACGTTGGATGAAGGATCGCATCTCAAGGCCGGCCGTCATTTCATGCTCACTGGCGGCATTCGTTCTGTTGTTCACGACCTCCTGCTCCAAGCTCGACGACATTCAGCAGCAGGCGGGCAAGACCCGGGACGAAGTCAACAAGGCGCAGGCTCGCCTCACCCGCATTGAGGAGAAACTCGACCAGTCTGGCACGGGTCGATTTCAAATCGTCGTGGCCAACCAGGGCGAACGCGGGACGGTGTTATTCCTGATCGATACGCAGCGCGGCGAGACGTCCATCTACCGTCCGCCCATCGGCGGCATGATCAACGGGTTTTGGAGCAACATCCCGAAGCTGACGTACTCCGACGAGTATTGGCAGAAAGCAATCACGCAAGCTCAACAGCCAGCGACGGAAGCCACGCAACCGACTCCGAGCACGCCGCAAAAGTGACCGGGACCGGCCAGCGTCTACGGCGGCAGGAAATTGGTCCCAACCGGATAGTCAACGAGCTTGTGCGCCCCTCATGGTGCGCCTTACAAAACTCCGCTTGCAGGCTTGCTCTTCCCCGCGACACTCCGAACAGGACAGAGGCGCTCAGCTTGCAGCCGCGGCGGATGGCGTAGCTTTGGGGGCGGATTTCTTCTGGCGCGCTTTGCGGCGTCTCAGGTAGGCGGTGCGGCGGCGGCGTTTTTCGACTTTATTATATTGTTGGCTCATGGGGCATTCTTCTTGGGTTTCTTCACGAAGCGCGCGATGGCTTTCCTGGCTTCCTGGACAATCGGGTCGCCATGGGCGAACGTGGCGATCTTGAAGTTGAGTTTGAGAAGCTTTTGGAGCGACTCTAAGACTTGCTTCTTGTCTTCGATATAGGCGTCCGGCAGCAGCGCCAATCCTTTGTCGCATTGATTAACCAGGGTGTCCCCCATCAGAACGATGCCGCCGCCGGTTTTTGCATAGTAGGCCGTCTCGCCTTCCGAACTGCCGGGAAGATGCACCGCTCTCACTCCGCCCGGCAGGCGCTCGCCATCCATAAGCAGGACATCGATCTTCGTCTCACAATCTGCCTTCGCCTTTTCATGGGCGTACACCTGAATCTCGTATTGTTTGCGGAACCAGTCGGCGTCCCGGTTGTGGTGGGCGTTGGTCAGGAGAATCCCGATGGGTTCGCCGAGGGCCTCCAGCTTCGCGATCACGTCAGGATCCGGCTTCAGCGGGTCCACGAAGACGACTCCCTCGGACGTTCTCAGCGCGTAACTATTGAAATCGGTCTTCCACTGGGGGTGAAAGCTGGCCCAACCGTAGAGATTCCTCGTGACCTTGCGCAGTTCCGTCGCTGGTTTCAAATCCATAGCCGATCCCTCAATCAAGCTCCCGTTTCAGCAGCCGCTTCTCCCATCGGTGATACGATCCAATAGACAGCCAGTGTACCGCGTCGGGGCGGTGCTAGGCAAGCCATGTTCCCAGGTCAATCCAAGGCAGGCGAGGTTATGCAAGTGATATTTCCCATGACCTGACATTGACAGCTCAGGCGGCGATTGGCCAACTGGCCCTTCAATCGCAGCTTTTCGCGGCGTGTTTTCGGTGAAAGATTCTAGGCCCCTTCCACAACTTCCACGACACATGTGCCGCACAGGCCGTTCCCCTGGCAATTGATCTTCTCACTGATCCCCTTGTACATGCGAACATTATGCAGCAGCGCAACCTTGCGGAGGTTCGCATATTGCCCGCAATCCGCCTTCTTTCCTTCATTCAAGAATCCAACCGTCGGCATAAATCTCCTGTGCTCTCGTCAAGTGGGCACAATGACCCAACCGGTTTTGCTGTCCCCTGTATACGAGAAACGCCGCTGGTTTGCAACGGTTTCGGCTCTAGCGCGGTTTCACCGTTTGCGTGGCCGTTGAATGGCCACTTTTTCAGGAGTTTTCGGAGTTTATGCGGCTACGCTTCTACTTAAACCGCTCTAGTCCGCGTGGCGCGCGACCGACCAAAGGCATTTTCGATCGAATTCCTTGAAAACCAGCAAAAAACCGCGGGCGAACTGCTCGGGATACGAGGCCAGCATTGATTTGCAGTGCTGCTGCGTCCAGAACTCGCCAGATTCCAGCTCGTCGAGGTTGATTCTGGGCTGTTTGTCCGTAACCACACTGTAAACCCAAACGAACTCCCAACCCGTGTCTTCACAGGCTTCAATCTTGAAATGCTTGAGAAACCCGTGCGCCGGCAGGATCACTCCAAGCTCCTCTTGTAGCTCGCGTTTCGCGCACGGGTCGTAATCCTCGCCACTGTTCAGGTGGCCAGAAGCGCTTGAATCGTAACGTCTTGGAAACGAGTCTTTTGTGGCTGCCCGCTTCTGAACGAAAAGTTCGCCTTCGAGGTTAAAGAGAAAGACATGCACGGCTCGATGACGCAGCCTTCGTGCATGAACGTCAGAGCGCGTCGCCGCGCCAACGACCTGATCACGGTCGTCAACGACATCAAAAATTTCCTCGGCCATGACACGCGAATGAAAGCACACCGGACGCGGTGCGGCCCAGACAAAAAGAAGGCCCCCCGCATTCCGCGGGGGGCCTTCGGCAGTTGCTTACCCTGAAGTAAGACTAGAACTTGACGTTGACTTCGGCTCGGACTTCCTCCGCAACGCGACTGATGCCTGCGTTTTGATAAGCTTTCTCCGGCAAGAACGCGCCGTAGACAAGCTGCGCACGAACATCCTTGCTATAGTCGTAGCCGAGAATGCCATCCAATTCCCATCCCAAGTCGGCGTCGTTGCCGGTGTTGCCAGCGGCAAGAGTCGCCCACGACGGGCCGCCCCAGTCGACGTTGCCGTTGCTACCAGCGAGACCGTACTTGTCAGCCTTCATGTAATAGTAACATTGCAGCGCGAGCGTGGTGTTCTCGTAAGGCTTCACCGAAGCGCCCAAGTTGAAGATCGCAATATCCGTCAGGGCTGGCATGAACAGATAGCCATTGTACCCGTCCGCGTAGTCGAACCACGGGCGGAACTGGGCATTTCCAACACCCGTGTCAGTGCCCCTGCCACCACCAGACGCGTAAATGAAGTTTCCGTTCAATACCGGCACCCACTGCACGTCCTTGAACGTGTATTTACCACCGGCGTTCAGAAGAAACGCGCCGATCGTGCCTGTAACATTCGTGCCATTGGCGCCAAACTCATAGGCGGCTTCCACCCAGGTCTGCAGCGCATCCACTGGATTGATGTCGGCGCGCAACCCGACAATGATTGGGGAACTGCCCGCCAATGTCGCCGGCACGCGGCTCGAGGTGATCGATCCGCTGTGGCCCTGCGAAACCCAGCCGACGTAGGCCTCGATGTCCTTGATCGATGAGTCGCTCAGCTCATAGCGGGCGTTGACGAACAACAGATCGTTCGCGCCATCATGACTTGGCTGTCCACCGAAGGACTGGTTGTTGACCAACTCGGCGCCGACGATGTCGATCGTCAGCGGGTAATAGTCGAGCACGAGCCGGCCCGCGTCATAGTTGTATTCCTGCTCCACGCTGCTGAGGATCAACCCTCGGCCGTATTGCAGGAACTGGCGACCCAATTTGAGGGTTGCCGGTGTGTAGAATATCTCGTTGAACTGGATGTAGGCCTCGTCCACGCCAATATCCCAAGCGCGGTCGATACTCCCGTTGAATCCGGCATTGCCTGCCCCGGACGCATTATTAACGGCCTCGTCGTCACTGCCCCACAAACTCTCGGCTTTGAGAGTCACGACCACCAACACGTGGTCCTCGAGGTCGGCTTCGCAGGAAACCCGCGTTCGTTGTGAGATAAACGACTCGTTGCCCTTGTACTGACCCACGGGAGCGATGTCAGTCGACGCCCCTGCACTATCAAGAAAATACCCGCGGATACGGATGTCCCCGCTGAGGCGGATATTCTGGACATCGGCGAATGTCTTGCCGGGCAATCCCCCCAAGGCTGCCAGCGCGACTACCAGCCATACTTTCTTCACTGAGTCCTCCTTTGTTTGTTTACGTTTGCTGTGCTTTGCGGCACAAGTCTTCTGATTTTCAGTTTTCTGGGTCAGTTTCCGCTTCGATGACGAGCCTCTACTGCTCTCCCCTGTACGAACTTCCATCCCGAAGCGAAACCGGAAACCTCCCCCATCCTCCACTATTCGGGCGAAGTATAGACTTCGCCCAAAATGTGTCAAGTCCCAAAACCCATTTCTTCCGGCCCCAGCTTACCGGGGCGCGAGTCGCCCCTTCAGCGCTTTCAAACGGGTCTCCTCTGACGATGTTGGCGTTGAAGAAGCCAGGGTTGCGCAGCAGCTGACGAGCGAGTCCGCTGTGGATTGGTCCATCAGCCCCATCCGCACCAACGCCTGCACTTTTCGGTCAAACACTCCACAGTCCTTGCGTGCCGCGTAGAAGTTTCTCCGTTGCACCGCTTTGTTGACGATACTTATGCTCCTGTATAGCGTCCACTTTTGCGAACGGGAGATGCTCAGGCCGCTGATTTGCGCCTCGAATCCTTCAATGCCGGAGCACGCTCCGAGAACAGTGCCACCGCGCGCCTGGAACACAAACCGTCCGGGCACACTGCTATTGAAGCTTCGATGAACCAAACCGGTTACGGAGTTGGAATCCAAAAAAGCCCCATTTATGGCCGAACCACTAATCTCATACGAGGTGTTGCTTCCGTTCGAATAGCCGGCGCGAGCAGAATCGCCACCCAAACCGTTAGTATTACTCCCACTGGCTGTGCCAGCTTCCCACTGAATCTGATCATAGTTGAACTCAAAGTCAAAATCCCCCGCTGCAATGTCAGACCGGTCGATAATCACCAACTGGAAACTGTTACGATTCGTGTGCCCCAGTGACTCATTTTCTCCAAAAAAATCCACGTTAATCCAGTCGACACCGAACGCAGGGTGTCCATTGATCGTGTCTGTACCGTAAGTCACCGGTGAACCTCCCTCTCCCGTATCGACATCGGCAAAGAACGGCGCGATGATCGCTATGCTGTTGCTGGTCAATGGAAAGGGAGTATACGTCCCCAAGCTGTTCGTGATCGTCACGTTGCCGTTGTTGTTAACGTACAGGTTCGAAAACGAAAGCCCGAAAAGATTCACCGTAAAGCCCATCGGCACAAGACCTGTCGAACCATCATCGTTGGCCGCGAAGGTGTTGTTGGTAAATCCGGGCAAATCCCGAATTGCACCCGCATGACTGCCCACCACCAATGGACCGGCCAGATAAAGCCCCACGAGCATAACACTCAAGAACCATAGACTTGGTCTCTTCATTATCTTCTCTCCTTTTTCCGGGTTAAATTCCCCTTCGCTTAACGCATGCTTCGAGCGAACCGAGTTAATCCACTCACGGCTCTTACAGGACACGAGAACAACGCCGTCGGCGACTCTAGAATCACGACACTGCAACCTGGCTTCATCATCGTGTCCGCTCCCTGCTTGTTGATGGTCGTTTCTCTATACGCCATCTCGAGCACTTCATCTGCCCGCAGGCCTCCATCCTGCAGACCCAGCCTCCCATCAACCGTCGCCGAGTATAAAAACAGACCGAAGCATGTCAAGTCATGAAATAAACAGGGCTACGGCGCCCCGGATATTGGCGGCAATTGCAAACCACCCGACGCCGGTGCAGGCGACGGATTTGCAGAAGGTTGATCGGCCTTTTCCGGAACCACATCACGATTGAGAACCACCATGCGGAGATACGCCTTCTCAAACCAAGGCGAGTTTTGTCCTGCAGCCAGCAACTCCTCGTACAACTGCCGTGCCTCCTTCTTTTGGCCTTGAATCTCCAAGCACCGCGCCAGCCCCAGCCTGGCGGCATTCGCAATATAGCCGCTCGGATCCGAGTTTATGATCTGCAAGTACTGGGCCTTGGCACCATCCAGATTGCTCTGCGCCTCCAGTACTGCCGCCAAACCCAGCTTGCCCGACACCGCCAGCGGATGACTGGGATAATCCCTCAAGAGCGATTGATAAACACTCGCGGCTTCGGGATATCGGCCATTCTGGTAATACAAATCCGCCAGCCGTGCCAACGCCTCGGCTGCAACTGGCGACTTGGGGAAATCGCGCACGACCGCCTGTAGTGCCATCGAGTCCGTCGCATGCGCCAGGCTCTCGGTAGCCTGTTGGGCCTGATAATTCGTTTGGTGCTGCCAGTAGAGCAGTACCAGACCAAACGCGGCAACGGCTATCACTCCCCCCGTGACCTGCTTCCCGTGCTTCTCCCAAAACACCTCAAAGTCAAATTGGTCCGTTATTCGTAAGTCGTCTTGCGCTTCTCGTGCCATGATCCTCCGTCAACCCCGACATCGGATGTCGGGGTCAAAAGTGCGTCGAGCTATTCTTGTGAAACAAATCCAAAAGGCAAGCGGGAAACCGCCCCTACGACCGTTTCGCCCGCCATTCCCGCCAAACCAACCGGAAAAACGCCATGTCCTCATTCAAGTAACGTCGCCAAAGCCGCCGGGGCTCTTGAGCCAAACGGAACAGCCACTCCAACCCCAATCGCTGCATCCACTGCGGCGCACGCCGCAGAACTCCAGCTGTTACATCAAAGCTGCCGCCCACCCCCATCACGAACGGCACATGCATCTCCTGTTTCCATTTGCCCAGGAATAGCTCCTGTTTCGGTGACCCGACAGCCATGCAAAGCACATCCGGCTTGGCCTCTTTGATGTCCTGTACAATTTTGGACTCCTCGTCAGCTGCCCAATAGCCGTTTCGCCAGCCGGCCAAGTTCAATTTTGGATACATGGCTTTCAACACATCCACGGTCTTTGCCACGATCTCCTGACGTGCGCCCAGAAGGTATGGCCGAAGACCCCGTTCCGCGCAGCGGCCCATCAACGCATTGAATAAATCTACTCCCGTAACCCGTTCTTTGATAGGACATTTGAACAATCTGGACACCCAAATCACCGGCTGTCCGTCGACGGTGATGAGGTCACAATCCAACACTGTCTTTCGCAGGCTTGGATTCGATTCCATTTTGACAATTTTGTCCACGTTGACAACAACATGCTGGTGAATTCCGCCATCCCCGATCATCGCTTCAATGCGATCAATCACCTCTGCCATGGTGAGGTTGTCTATCGGGACGCCAAATAGCGTAACTTTCTTTGGCAGATCTGGTTTCATCGTGTTCGATCGATCACCGCAAGTAATTCCGCCAGTGCATAATACATCCACGCTTGCGTCCACCGCATGTAGCTGAGGCGGTTGGTCCCACGATGCCCGCGTTGATACCAGAAAAATCCGCGCTTGTCCCACATGTTTTCCACAGCCCATTCCGCTGCCTGAACGGCCTTCTCGACGCGCCCGAAAACCAGAAATGTCAGGATCCCCTGTGCGCTGCAATGGGCGTCAAATGGGTAGTCTCCGTTATGGTAATACCGCGGCGCGCCATCCGCCCGCCAGAATGTCTTCTCCCAAAACGCAAACCCACGCTCCGCGCTCTCCGCGAAGTCGTGGTCGCCGGTGCGTCTCTCGTACTCCTTGAGGGCCACGAGGCTGTATCCCGTGTGAAAATTGTCGATCCAATGTTGGTTCTCCGACTCGCCGTACCACCACGAACCGTCCGCTCGCTGGCGCTTGGCCGAGAATTCCATGCAATCGCGCCGCCCGAGCAACGCCGCCCCGATCATGTTAACGTTATGCACCTGCGTATCGGAATGTGGCACATACGACAGCCAGCGCTCGCCGTTTCGGTCACGCAGCAACTGCCTTTCCAGGAAGCTCACGTCGCATTTCCGCCCCAACCGTTCGTAGGCGCGCGCGGCAAACGCCGTGCAAATGAGATTGGGCGTCCCGCGCGGCGCAAAAAACGCCCGGGATTGCCAGGCGAAGGGATAGCCCCAGCCGCCTTGCGGCGTTCGCAGCGATTCCAGTTGATCCAATAACCGTTCGTCGCGACTTCCAAGCGCGGCCAGCGCCAGCGCTTTGGGGTTCAGTGTTGGTTGGATTCCGCACAGCGGCCGTAGGTTGATCGAACTGCGCCGATGCAATTGTGTCCACGCCTGACGCGCTAATTTTCCGGGCAACACGCGCGCCAGGGGCGAGTTCAAGCCGTCGTAGGGGTCGTACCCGCGCCAACCGCGCGAGGTGCCGTACTCGTGCAATTGCTGCCAGACTTCGCGAAATCGTTTGCTTCTGTCGGCGACCGCCTTGGACATCTTCGGTGGGTTCATCAGCGGTTACAGTTCAATCGCTCGTCCTGTCCGGATCGATTCCAACACCGCCAGCGTCGCCCGTGTGCTGTCCACAATCTCTTCCAGCGGAATCGGCATCAGCCCGCCTGTCTTCACAGCGCGCACGAACTGCCTCACTTCCTCCGCCTGTCCTTTCTCGCGAACATCGTCTTCGATCACGTGCTTGCCGCCGGCGAACACCTCGACGTGTTCCTTTTTCAAATCCGTGTCGGCAACATTGAAGTAATCGATCGACCCCACTGATCCGTCGGCAAACCGAAGCGCGACCTGCACGTTCTCCCGGCCAAATCCCTGTGCAAACACCGACACCACTCGTGACCGCGCCGTAAACCGCAAGAAATCGATGAAATGGCACACCTCGCCGAGGATGCGACCGCCGCCCGTCTCCGGGTCGTTGATCCAATGATCCGACGGCAACGGCTGTACGCTCACGCGGTAGCGCATCACCAACGGCCCCGCCAGGTCGCGCGCCCGCGCGGCAAACGGCGCAAACCGCCGATTGAAGCCGACCATCAACCGCGAATTGCCGCTTTTCTGGATGGTGCTGGTAATTTCGTCGAGTTCCTCGCCGCGCAGACACAATGGCTTCTCGCAAAACACCGTTTTGCCCGCCTGCAATGCTTCGCAAACAATCTGCGCGTGCAAATCGTGCCGCGTCGCAATCAGGACCGCATTCACCGCCTTGTCCGCCAGCACGTCGCGCCAGTTGGTGGTGCTGGTCTCGAACCCAAATTTCTCTTTCGCCTTTTCCGCTTTCACGCCCGTGGCCGTGCACACCATGCGCAACGTCACGTCCGCGTTCGCTTTGAACTGCGGTAACAAGACTCCCTGCGCATAATTCCCGGCGCCAATCACACCGAGCACCACCGACGAGTGGCGGGCAGCCGGATTGTTGGACAGGCGTCCCGCCTGTCCCGTTCCCTCCATGCCAAACAGGCGGGACGCCTGTTCAACTCGTTCCGGATACTTCAATAACACACCCACAAATCGCTCTTCGGTTTTCCCGGTGATCAACTCGTACGCCTTCGGTGCGTCCCCAATCGCGAACGTATGCGTCATCAGCGGCGCGACATCCACCCGGTTGCCGGCCAGCAATTGCACGAACGCTTCCATGTTGCGTTGCTCGGTCCAGCGTACGTACCCAATCGGGTAATCGACGCCCTTTTCTTCGTAGAGCGGATCGTACCGTCCCGGGCCGTAGCTGCGGGAAAGCCTGAATTCGAGTTCCTTCTCATAGAACGGGCCGCGTGGAAGTTCCATGCCCGTTACGCCGACCATCACCACCCGTCCGCGTTCGCGGCAAATCTTCGCGGCCAATTCAATCGGGTCATTCGTGGGCGCCGCCGCCGTAATAATCGCGGCGTCAACCCCGAACCCGTTCGTCAGCCGTGCTGCTGTGCGTTCGATGTCGCCGCTGGTACGCGTTGCCACCGCATCGCAGCCGCACCGCGCGGCCAATTCACAGGCCTCGGCGCTCACGTCGATTCCCAGCACGACGCAACCCGCCGCCTTCAATATCTGAACGGTCAATTGGCCAACCAATCCGAGGCCGATCACTGCCACAGATTCCCCAAGACGTGCATCCGCCTGTCGCACGCCCTGCATCGCAATCGCGCCGAGCGTGGTAAACACCGCGTGCTCCAGCGCCACGCCCTCCGGCAGCTTCGCGCAAAGGTTTTGCGGTACCACAACCTCCTCGGCGTGGCTCGCGTAGTCCTGTCCGCCGCACGCCACGCGGTCGCCGACCGACAATCCGGTCACGCCTTCGCCCACCTCGATAATCGTGCCGGCGCATGAATAGCCGAGCGCTTTCCACTGATCGAGCCGCGATTGGACCTTGCGCACCGCGGCGGAAAGACCTTCGCGTTTAACCGTCTCGACCACGCGCTTGACCAGGTCCGGCCGCGACCGTGCCTTGCCGATCAGCGATTGCTGCGCGAGGTTGACCGTCGCCCGTTCCGTGCCCGCGCTGACCAGCGAGTACGCGTTGCGCACGCGCACGCAGCCCGGCGCCAGCGCTGGCGATGGTACGTCTACCAGCTTGATGTCGCCGGTCTTGAAATCCTGAACGAGTTGTTTCACGGCTCCAGCAATCCTTCGGCTCGAAGCTCCTGGACGATTCCCAGAAATCGTTGCGTCTGCTCGCCGTTGCCCATGGTCACGCGCAAACAGCCTTTCATTTGCGGGACCGAGTCCTTGTTGCTGACGTAGACGTTGCGCGCGGCCAGCGCCTGTACCGCGCGCGCCGGCTCGTGGACCTGCCAGATGATGAAATTCGCCTGCGTGTTGTGAACAACAAATCCGAGTCCCTTCAACCCGTCAACGACCTGGTGTCGCGCGCGACCACATTCCGCGACCGTCTTCCGCATGTACTCCAGGTCTTCCACCGCCGCGTGCGCCGCGACCTGCGTCAGACTGCTGACGGCCCACGGCGCGAGCACGCGCGCCAATATGTCCAGCACCGCCGGCTGGGCGACCACATAGCCGCACCGCATCCCCGCCAGGGAAAACGCCTTGGAAAACGAGCGCAACACCAGCAGATTCGGGTGCGTCTCGGTCAATCCAACACTGCTCTCGCCATAGTACTCGACGTACGCTTCGTCGAGCACGACCAGCGCGTCCCGCCGCTTCTCCAACAGAGCGCGGATCCGGTCCCGCGGATAACCAACGCCTGTCGGGTTGTTCGGGTTTGCGAGATAAATGATCTTGTGCGTGCCACCCTTGGCGAGCAGTTCCTGGAAATCAGGTGCAAACGGTTTGCTGAACTGGAACGACTCGATCCGCGCCTGTTGCAGTTTGCACTGCACCGAGAAGACGGCGTACACGGGCGTCACGATTAGCACCGGGTCATCCTTGGTCAGAAAGGCGCGCGCGATCAACTCCATTGCCATGTTCGACCCGTTCGCCACGAGCAGGAACTCCGCCGGCACGTTCAGGTAACGGCCAAGCGATCGCCGCAACGCCGTGCACGCGCTGTTGGGATACCAATTCAGGGTCGCGTCCTCGGCGACAGCGGCGCGTAACGCCGCCAGCACCCGTGGTGACGGCGGCGCCTGGCACTCGTTCAGATCCATCTTCAGCACGCCCGGGCCGCTGGCGACCGGCTCGACGGCGTGATAGCCGTCCAGAGCCGCCATGTGCGGCGGCACCCATTTGTCCGTCGGGAAAGCGCTCATCCGTGAAACTCTTTTCGTACAGGTTCGTGTGCCGCGCGCTCAATTTGGCGCCGCACGCGCAACCAGTTTACCTTTTTGGCGCAATTGCGCAATGCTCTCGGAAGCAGTTTGCGCACCTGCGGGGCCGTATTCGCGCGGAAATTCGAGTCCGCCGCATGCAAAACCGCCAGGTCCTGCGCCGGCCCGAACAGCTTGCGCGTCGCTTGCCGCAGCACCTCCGTCGTCAATTCGCCGGAGGCCTCCGGGAATTCCACACAGGCGCGCCCCACGTCCACCGCATAATGCGCGTCGCTCCCCGCCTGTGCGGGCAGGCCCCGTTCGCGCGCCAGCCTGGCCGCCGACTCGTTACGAGAGGCCGGCTCGTAGCCGTTGCATACTTCGATGGCATCCACGTTCCGCAGCAATTCTTCGTCAACGCCACCGCGCAACAGTCCCGACGTCGGGTGAAACGGATGCGGCAACACGACAAAACCCCGTTGTGCCCGGATTTCGTCCGCTGCCTCCCGCCATTGGCGCGCGGCGATCTTGCGTTCCAGGAACAGACCGATGATGTGCGCCCCGCCTTCCAACGAGACTTCCGCGCCCACGATGACCGCGAGACCGTGGTTCTTGTCGCGGGCGCGCAAGGCGCCTTCGATCTCGTCGTGGTCGGTGATCGCCAGGTGCGTCAGGCCGCGACGCGACGCATGTTCGAGCACCGCGTCCACCGCCGCGAAGCTGTCGTGCGAGTAGCACGTATGACAATGGAGGTCGGCGCGGATCATGGTTTCACCAGCGACACCACGTTGCGAATCTTGCCGCTGGGCTCGGGTTGAATGTGCTCGACCAATTCGAAATCAATTTTGACGGCGGCACCCAAGAAGCGCTCCAGTTTACCCCGCAATTCGTCGGTCTCGGCGCCATTGAACGCGCGGGCCGGTACGATGCGCACCACCACGGTGTTCGGCTCGGTTTGCACGACCTGGAACTGACGCACCTTGTCGTACGTTTCAAACAGTGTATAGAACCGGACCGAAGGAATGTACTTCTGCTCGCCCGTGATAATCGTGTCGTTGACGCGCCCGAGAACGCGATCGATGCATGGCAGTCCGCGTCCGCAGCCGCACGGTTCCTTCGCCGGGAGCGCGAGATCGCCGAGATCGTACCGAATCAGCGGCATGGCGTGGTTGATCAAGCCGGTGCCGATCATCCGCTGGCCGGCGTCGCCCGTGGCATTCGGGAGCGGCACCAATTCGAGAATGCCGCTCTCGCCATTGACGTGGAACAGGCCGCGCCGCTCGCACTGACAGGCGGTGACGACGCGCTCGTTGCTGCCCCACCAGTCGTACACGGGACATTGCAGGACGCGCTCGATGACCGATCGCATCTCCGGGGAGAGTGTTTCGCTGGAGCAGAGCACGGCCTGCGGCGTATGCACGCGGAGTCCCTCGCTGGCCGCAAAATGGGCGAAAATATAAATCGATGACGGATAGCCGCGGACAAACCCCGGTTGGTACTGGTTGAATCTCTCCACGTAGGCGCGCAGGTTGGCCGGCTTCATGTCATACACGCTGAAGAACAGCGTGCGGGTGCGTCGGTCCAGATGCCACAGCGGATCGGTGGGACGTTTGGGAATGTAATGACGGAACGCCACGATGCGCGCCCCGGTGCGATACCCCGCCCAGCGCCAGAACCGGATCGAGTGCGCCATCTCACAGGCTTTCTGTTCGACGGTGAGGAAGAACCGTAACGGCTCGCCCGTTGATCCGCTCGTGTGATCTTCGATGAGGTGATCCCGGTCGCTGTAGCGATGGAAGAATTGCTCCGGATGTTCCCGCAACTGTTGTTTCTCCAGCACGGGAAGGCGAGCCAGATCGGACAGGTCGTGGAAATCGTCCGGCGTTGCGCCCAACGTTTGAAACAGCGAGCGGTAATACGGCACGTTCTCGGCCGCATCGCGCAGCAACCAGCGCAGTTGGGCCAACTGCCGCGCGTGGAATTCATCGGCGGACAACCACTGGGTGCGGCGCATCTCGCGCCAGTAGCGCCACGTGCCGTAGAGGTAGCGACGGACCACTCCGGGCTGTGCGCGAGAAGCTATCGTCATCTTGACCTCACTGGTGTCTCCGGTTCAATACGCTCCACGACCGCGCACCACCACAGAGAACGTGCGCGCCATCAGGTATAAATCCAGCCACATGGACCAGTTGCGAATGTAATACGTATCCAATCGTTGTTGGACCTCGATGTCCCCTTCGCTGCGGGCGCTCACCTGCCACAAGCCGGTCACGCCCGGCAGCACGCGGTGACGCAACGTCCGAAACTTCTCGTCGAATGCCTGCAAATGGTAATCCGGGAACGGTCTTGGCCCGACCAGGCTCATCTCGCCCGCGATCACGTTCCACAATTGCGGAAGTTCATCCAAACTGAATTTACGCAAGAGGGTTCCCAGAAACGGAAGAATCCGCGGATCGTTCTTCAGCTTGAAATACCGTTGCCACTCATTCCGCGCCTCGGGATCCCGTTCCAAAAGCTTCTCCAGCCGCTTATCAGCGTCGATATACATCGTGCGAAGCTTCCAAATCCGGATGCGGCGACCCTCGAGCCCCTCGCGCTCCTGGCCGTAGACCGGGTTTCCCGGGCTAACCAGCCGAATCCACACCATCAGGGCCAACAGCAACGGCGAGAGCAAAATGATCAGCGGGATCGCCACGACCAGATCGAGACTGCGCTTGACCCAACGGTTGCTGGCGATGAGCAGATTATGGCGAATCTCCAAACCCAGAATGCCCCCCACATCCCGCGCCACGATCCACAGGCTGGCCAGACCGGCCAGGTCCGGGATCACCATCATGTGCGGGAAGCAATCGCCGTATTCCTGATGGATATCGAACATTCGCTTGTTGGAACCTTCGTCCAAGGCCACAATGCAATACGGAATCCCCCGTGTCCGACCAAACTGCCAGGCACGTTCCAACCCGCCCAGAATCGGCACGCCCTCAATCTGCGTCTCGCCGCAAGGGGTGTCGGTCAGAATGCCCACCGGTTTCAATCCGAGTTCGGGTTGATGCAAGAGAATATCGACGACCCGACGGGCTGTCTTGCCCGAACCAAAAATCGCCACCGACGATCCCCACCAGGATCGTCGGGCGCAGATATTCCGCAACAAGGCGCGCCCGCACGGCACCAAAATCAAGGCGATGATCCACGCGACACCGATAACCAGGCGCGAAATGAACAAAAACCCCAGCATAATATACATGCCCGCTACCGCGGTCATGAACGCCCAAGTTGTGCCCACCGTCGTGCGCCGCAATTCTTCCACCGGCGTCAGGAAAATCCTGGCGTTGAGACCCGCCCCACGGTACAGGCCCTCAATCCCGAACGCCAACACCCAGAGGAAGAGTGCCGGCCATAGCCGCAAGTATTGGGGATAGTCGAATTTGCCGAGCATTGTGAACCGCAGCGCCATGCCGATTCCCCAAGCCAAGCCGACGCTACAGAGATCCGACAACACCAGCAAAGACATCATCGCCCAAGGCCGCGTTGACCGCATCACGCGAGGAAGCAGCGTGCCCCGCGTCCGATCAAGCCCGGACGACGCCGACCGATCCCCGGGTGTTCTATCGGGATTCTGTTGCAACGAAGGTGTGCCCATCATCGTCAGTTCCTAATTTGCGCCTACGCGACGGTTATCGATTCCCCCCAGCAGTTGCCGCGTGACCAGCCAGAGAAAGCGCGGGTTGTTTTTGAAATAGCGTCGCCACAGCCGACGCGGATCCATGAACAGACGAAAGAGCCATTCCAACCCGAACCGCTGCATCCACCGTGGGGCCTGCCTGACCCGGCCGGAGTGAAAATCGAATGCGGCGCCGACCGCCAACATCACGGCCTGTATGCGATTCCGATGCCCGGCGACCCACTGTTCCTGTTTGGGACAGCCGAGCCCAACGAACAGGATGCGAGTTCCCGAGGCGTTGATCGCCTGCACAACCGCCTCATCCTCGTCGCGCGTCAATGGCCGAAACGGGGGTGAGTAGGCATAGCCGATTTCAAGCCGCGGAAACCGCGCGCGGTAGCTCTTCTGCAATGCATCCAAGATTTCTTGCGTGCCGCCGTACAATCCCACCGGAATTCCCGCCTCGGCGGCAGCCTGACACACGGTCAGGGTCAAATCCGGCCCATAAACCCGTGTTTGATCTTTCAGCCCGAGTCGCCGCAGGGCCCACACCAGCGGCATCCCGTCCGGCGTCACGAGGTCAGCGGCATTCACCACCCGCTGAATATCCTCCACATCATGAGCTTCCATCACCATGTGGACGTTGCAGGCGCAAACGTAGCGCGACTCGCTCGCCCGCGCCCATTGCAGGATGCGCGCCGACGCGTCGGCATAACTCGTCGCGTCCACCCGCGTGCCGAGTATGAAACGATGTTGGAGATCGGTCATCACAGCGTGTGGTATTCCCTCGTCACTCGTATCATAGGGCACCTAGAATAGCAATTGGCCTACCAGACAGCTCAGCACCGAGATTTCCCAACGCGTTGATTAGAAGGCTGTTCCGTTTTGCCACCAACACAAAGATCGGGCTGGCGGCCTGCGTTCGCCTATTTATCGAGGACTACCCGCGTCGAACCAGCGAAGAATTCCGGAACCTACACCTGGCGAACCTTGGGCTACGTCATTTTCCGCGGTCGCCGATTGGAGACGCCGATTACGGCACCTTGACTTCCTTTCATCGACTTCAACTGCGTTTCGATCCACCCGTATGCATCCTGTGGAAACGCGGGATAGGCGTCATCCTCCTTCAACGGGGTCAAGTTGGCATCCATTTGCTTGAACTCGGGATAAATGCAGGCAGAGGGCGTATAGAAGTAGCGCTTGATTCCGTTGACGTGCGCGGCGCGTTCGATGATGGTCGTCACTCATTTGGTGTTATTGCGCATACACCCTGCAGACGCAAGTATGCGGCGGCACAAATAGGGAGAAATCGCTACGGACGTCACTGACACGCAGCATCGGGGCGTCTCGATACCTTCCCAGAAAATCTGGCGTGACGTAACGCCTCAAATATCATATCCATAAGGCATCCATGAAACGCGCTCTCATCACCGGCATCACGGGACAAGACGGATCGTATCTGGCGGAACTGCTGTTGAAGAAGGATTACGAGGTCCACGGCATCATTCGCCGCGCCAGCAGTTTCAACACCAGCCGCATCGACCACCTGTACCAGGATCGCCACATCCGCGGCGTCAAACTCTTCCTGCATTATGGCGACCTGAGTGATTCGGTGAACCTGGTCAAAACGTTGTACGACCTGAAGCCCGACGAGATCTATCATCTCGGCGCGCAAAGCCACGTCCGCGTCAGCTTCGACATTCCCGAGTACACGGCGGACATCTCGGGCCTGGGAACGATTCGGATACTGGAAGCGATCCGTGAGACGGCCGGCAACCCGCGCTTCTACCAGGCTTCGTCGAGCGAGATGTTCGGCAAAGTCGCCGAAATCCCCCAGCGGGAGACAACCCCGTTTCATCCGCGCAGCCCGTACGCCGTGTCGAAGGTCTTCTCCTACTGGGCCACCGTTAACTATCGCGAAAGCTACAATCTGTTCGCCGCCAATGGCATCCTGTTTAACCATGAATCCCCTCGCCGCGGTGAAACGTTTGTGACCCGCAAAATCACCCAGGCGATCGCCCACATCAAACACGGGCTTCAGGAGAAACTCTATCTCGGCAACCTGGACGCCAAGCGCGACTGGGGATACGCTCCCGAATACGTCGAGGCCATGTGGTTGATCCTCCAGCAGGAGCGACCGGACGACTTCGTCATCGCCACCGGCGAAACGCATTCCGTGCAGGAATTTTGCGAACAAGCCTTCGGACACGCCGGCCTGGACTGGCGTAAGTACGTCGAAATTGACAAGGTCTATTACCGCCCCGCCGAAGTGGATGTGCTCATTGGCGATGCGTCGAAGGCCAGGAAGGTTCTGGGATGGCAACCCAGGACACGATTCAAGGATCTGGTGAGCCTGATGGTCGATGCCGACATCAAAATGTTGGAAGACCAGTTGTCCGGCCGGGTCCCGAAAGTGGATGTCGGTCAGCATTAAACCTCAAAATATACGCACCCTGGTAACAGGACTCTCATAGCCTCCCGTCGAGACGGCGGGACTGTTCTTGCAGGTCATGGCGCTCGTGTTCGATAAGCGGTCACACCGCAAGACCTATCTGCAACGGACTGGCTTTCGTTACAGATGGCCAACATCGTGCAACATCTTGACGAATTTGGCTGGGATGCCGCGCGGCTTTGTCCGCAGTGTGGGTTGTACTTTGTGGGCTTCCGTCGACAGAAGTCTTACTCGCAGAAGTGCAATGAAGCGGCGAAGCGTGGTCGTCCCAAGCGGCAAGAATACCAAGCCCGGCTCATGTTCGAGCGCAACTACTCGGAATCTCACAATGGGCGGAAACCAAGCGACGACGTTATTGGTTGATGGCGTAAGGCGTACCACGCAAGACGCCGCAAGCGGCAGTCAGCAAAGACAAGGCACCACGATCGCGGGCAACTTCAAGTTTTCTCATCGGCACACCGCGTTGGCCTCTGGCTCAATAGTCACCTCCGCCAGACAGTGAAGGAGGACAACACCTGTGACAGATTGTAATGGCCCTGTTCCAAATACGTGCGGACTCGCTGATCTCGGTCCTGCGTGCCCGATCTGGATGACAAAACCGCCAATTGCGGTGGATCCAAGCTGGCCAGTAGGCGCTCCGTGGGATTCACCACCAGCCACACCTGACCCGAAGCGGGGGTGCTGTTGGCTCGTGACATGGGCACGCCATAGTAAATGCCCGCGAGTTCATCGGCGCACCACCACACGCGCTCGCCGCGCGCGGCAGCTGCCGTGGCGATGGCCGCGGCCGTGCGGAGATCTTCTTTCGCGTGCCGTTCGCTGAAGCGCAGGTTCAGATCAGAAACGAGGTTCAATCCCACGAACGCCACCGCCACTAGCTGCCCCGCCCACTTCCTTCGGCTCAGCAACGCCGCCACGCCCGCTCCCAACACGAACAGGACCGGGACCAACATGGAGGTGCAATGCCGTCCCAGCGCTCTCCACCGAAGCTCCGCACCGGCGGCCACAATGAATCCCGCCACAACCGCAAAAGCGGCTACCCAGCGTATTCGCGTCCGCCGCGAAGTGAAGGCTGCGATCTGCTTCCAACCCTGTGTCAGCACAATTAGGAGCACCACAGCATAAATCGCCAGCCACGGCAGCCAAGGCCAGAATACTCTCGATCCCTCATTGCGGATCGCCAGTCGTCCCGGTCCCAGCCCGCTGAAGCCGAGCAACTCGTAGACTATGAACATGACGTTCCTGATGTCCGTGGGACCCGGGGAGGCGCGCGCGCCAATGCTCAACGTCCAAAGATAGAACAACCCCAAAGCAAAGAGTAGCACCAGCGTCAGACCCCAATACACCCGATAGTCCAGTGCCAGCCTGCGCCGGTGATCTTTCGGCGTGCTCAACACTGCGGCGCCGAGATAGGCTCCCAGCCAAAGCATTGCCAGGATGCTACTGGCGGCCAGGAGCAAAGACCCGAGGCAAAGAGCGATCACCCAGCCCCGTTCTTGTGTCGATCCTTTCTGGTTCAAACCAAGTCGGTAAAGACCAGCGAAAACGACGAGGCTCAGGCCGATCTCCATCGCGTAAGGGCGGGCATCGTTAAGATAGTACCAGGCAAATGGACTGCTCAGCAACACGGCTGAAAAGCTCGAGCGCAGCAGCGGCTTCCCTGCCAGCGCGCAGAAGATGGTGATCACGCCGGGCAGAAACCACAGCACATTGCCGGCGCGCATGGCGAATTCATTAAGCCCCACCAACTTCTCCCATGCCCAAGCGAACAGGTAATAAAGCGGGATCTGCACGTCGCTGTTGTGGTGTGAAACTGCCCGCCACAATTCTGCCAGGGTGGGCCGCTCCGCCATGAGGCCGGTGAAGGTCTCATCACACCAGAAGCTCTGATTATTGATGGCTAAACAACAGACAACTAGCGCCACCAAGGCGACGGCTGCGAGCAAATACCCACTGGAAAGGCATTCTTGTTTCGGATTCTCAACTCGGGCATTTTTCTCTTCGCGGCTCATCGAATTCATTCTGCTACGCTGTCTGCCGACAAAGAACAAGGTGAAAGTGACCTTCTCTACGTGACAGCCGTGACGACCATTGAGCCAGCAACCGATTGTCACACTTAACCTGTGAGGCTCTTAGGAAGGGCTGTGACACTCGTGACACATTCCGCCATATTCTTGTCGCCACCGATAGCAGGTGCCTCCCGTAATCCCCCGCTTCTTACAAACCAGGAGAACGGGGCCTCCTCGCCCCAATTCAACTTCAGCCTCCCGCAGCTTGCTGATGATCTGCTCGGGTGTGTGTGTTGCTGCCTCGCCATCTTCCTGACTCCTTTCTGGTCCACTTGAGGCGTGAATCCTATCATCGCCTCTGGACCCGGTTTGGGGGTCAGGGCGGGGCACGCCCGCCTGGCTGTGTCGCCGAGACTGCCGCGGTTCTCCCGGTGGTTTTTCCGTCCAGGGTATGGAAGAACGACCTTCTGTTCTTGACCTCAGCCAGTCAAATTGGTTTAGTTCAGATTAGAATAGCGCGTGCGGCGGTTAATCCAATGAAAAGCCGAGGGAAGGTCCACATCAGAGCGGGGCAATCCTCCTGCCAAATTCGATCGCGGAAGGCATAAATCCCAGCGAGGGTGCTGGCACCATGAAGCTTCAGGAAATCGTCAGCAACCCATACGAAGGACGGGAGGTGATCCGTCGCTGGATCGCCATGGCGGTCTGGGCCGTGATGGCGCTGATCATTGCGGACTGGATCGCGACCGAGCACCTGCTGCGGCTGGCGGCGTTGGGGGGCATCGCCTTGGGGATACTGGTGGCGGCAGGAATGAGACGAAATGCCTGGCTGTTGATTATCGTCGGCTACGCCTTTAGGGGTTCGATCCACGCGCTTCACGTGCCGTTGTCGCTCTATGACGTGTTGGTGCTGCTGACAACGTTCTCGTACATGTTGCAGCGTTTCGCGGCCGGCTCGTTCACTCAGCGGTCGTTGGGTGTGTTGGACTGGCTACTGGGCCTCAACTGCGCCCTGATGGCAGTGACATTTCTGTGTCACCCCGTGGGGTTGCGCTCACTCGGCTCGCAAACCATGGGAGCCGCGCCGTACTTTAATATTTTTATTGCGTGCTGTGCGTTTTGGGTGATAGTGCATCTGCCGGATTCCTATCGGAGCGTCAGCCGAATTCCGTTGTGGCTGATTGCCGGGGTAAGCTTTTCTGCCCTTGTACCGATCATGGTGCACATCTTTCCTGCCATCACACCTTATGCCTGGTTTTTCTACGGCAACGTCGACATCTCGGAATATGCGGCGAGTCTCCATGCGGCCACTTCCACTGCGCTCGAGCCGCAAGTCAGACGCTTCACGGATCTGGCGCCCTTTGGGCTGATGCTGATACAGGTTCTGGCGGCTTATTACCCGCTGCGCACGTTGCTTAATCCACTGCGCCGGCGGTTTTATCTGTTTGTGTTGGGCATTGCGGCCGTGCTGGCCTCGGGTTTCCGAAACACCTTGCTGTTCGCGTTCGCTTCGCTGGCGTTGGCGTCCTGGTTCCACCGTGGCTGGCGCGAAGTGATCATGGGGGGCGCGACCGGGCTGTTGCTGCTGGGCCTGCTGGTGTTCGGCCAGGGGCGGTTCTATCAATTGCCGTTGCCGGCCCAACGGGCGCTTTCGTTTCTGCCCGGGCAGTGGGCGGAACCGATCGAGGGGGAAGTCAAGTCGAGTAATTCGCGTTTCGAATGGTGGCGTCAGATTCTCGAAGAAGGCACCATCAAGAACTGGTGGCTGGGCGACGGGTTCGGGGTCAGTGAGAACGACTATGAACTGCTAAGAGGCCCAGGCCATTTTGCGGAATTCGCCACGCTGAGCGGCGCCTTCCACAACGGCCCATTGACCACCATTCACTATGCCGGGGTAGTCGGGCTGGTTCTGTTCTATTCGCTCATGATCGCCGCGGCGATCCAGTCGGTGAAATGCGTTCAGCGGTGCCGTGGCACGCCGCTGCTGCCGGTGGCGATTTTCCTGGCCATCCAATTGGTGTGGATTCCCATCCATTACACATTTGCGTTCGGTGCGTTCAACGTACAACTGCCGGAGCACATCTTCCTGATTGGCCTGCTGTTGTTGGTCTGGCGCATGAGTGAAGCCAAGTGGGCCTGTTGCCCAAATCACTGAATTGTGTTTTCCAAATGGTTTTCTCGATCCGGAGCCCTCGATTTCCAAGGAAACTCGGGGTGTCACAATACGAATATGGAGCCTCTTGTGGTGTGTGGAGCATTTGGGCAACAGGCCCAAGTGACCTGACCCCCTTATACGCGGGTGATAGACATTGATGCTCTCAACTCGTTTCAAAGTTGGCGAGCCGTAAACTAGCACATTGTTGCCTCTGCGATCAACCTCATCAATTGTCCATGGTCCATCTGTAATCTCTGCCCCATGCGCCGGTGTCGTGCCTAGCGTGTTATGCACCTTGCAGAAGTTGAACACCGCCACAAACAAACTGATTGCGGCCTTGTGGTTGCCCGGCTTCCTTGACCAGCCGGGCCCTAGACGGGCAAATCGCTTGTTGAAGTGCCGGACGGTCAGATTGGTACGCTCCACGAAGCTGGTACCAATACGGTCTTTGCGAGGCACACCGGCGACTATGTCCACTCGGACCTCGGTGCACCGGGGCGGGGAATGGCGCCGATTCGGGTTTGTGTTGTTGGGGTCATGCTGGCTGTAAATCTTTTGCATAACGTCGTAGTTCAAGCGCGGCAGCAAATAGCGCCGGATGATTTCGGGGTACGGTTGCCAGCCGTCAGTGGTGATCTGGATACGACCCGCAATCCGTTGCTCCACGTCGGCAATAAACGCCTCTGTGTTGGGGTAATCACGCTTTCCCGTGTGGTAGGACACAATCAGCTTCTCACGGGCTGTGACGGCCAAATAGGTGTACTGGTCGCCTCATTCTGTGTCATCTGCTGAGGTGATGCGTTGTTGTCGGATACCGACCCGGCTCCAAAGCTCATCAATTTCGAGTGAACCGGTCTCCATGTTTCGCACCAGCTTGTCGTGGAGCTGGTCGCACTTGTCGCCAACCACCCGCAAGCCACGAACAGCCGCTGCGCAACAGATACAACAAGGCGTGGACGACCAACCGTCGATCCACCGGAGGGCGACCCCGTTTCTTGGGAAGCGGCAGCAGCGGTTCGAGCTGTTGCCATTGTGTTTCGGTCAAATCAGTCGGGTAACACTTGGGAGTTTGCATCCCAAGTCTGAACCAAATCCCGTGCGCTACCGGAAGCCCAAAATCATCTTTTCAAACACGCTCTAAGGAAATATCGCCAACTGCTGGCCAATGCCCGCGTGGACCCGCCGCAAGACGATCCGCGCAACAAATGCGCCTATCACCTCTTCGTCGTCTATGTCGAGAACCGCAACGCCGTGCGCGCGGCGTTGGAGACGTGAGGTGTGCAGAGCATCACCACCAAAAGAATCCCGGTAAGACTCAGTGCCGCGCCCATCCCAAACGAGGCTGGAAGGTATTTCAACTCCACGAAACTGCTTCCCGCGCTGACCGGCACAGCCTGCCATAAGCCTTGCGCTTCAACCAATGGTGTTGGCCGGCCATTAACCGTTGCCCGCCAGCCGGGGTACAACCGCTCGCGCACAATCAACCATCCCTCTTGCGGCGCGTTGACATGCACGCGGATGCGCCCCGACACGTACGATTCAATCTGGACCCAGTCGGTTTGGCTGTCCAGACCACTCGGTGCCGCCGCAAAACATACGCGCGGCTCGACACGAAGGTTCTCGTAGATGTCCACCTCCCGGCTGTATCGGAGCCGCCACTCCCCCGCGGGCGGCGTGGCGGCGGGCGGCACGATGAAATATCTCACGTTCAACGCGTCCCAGTTATTCGCCTTCAGCAGTGGGTTCTTGGGGATAAGTGAATCATAGATGCGCGGATCATTGAGTCCGTGCATCATGAGCATGTTCTCCCGCGCCGTCGGCGGATCGGTTTCCGCATTCCAAGTCGAAGCGACTCGGAAGGTGCCTTTCTGTTGTTGGAGAAAATCAAGCGCCGGCGTCTGAGGGTACTCAAATGCAGGCGGGACCGACGGCACAGTGCGCCACGAAAAGCCAACCAAATCCGCCGTATTGAAGATCAAGAATGCGACGGCAACTGTCTTATGAAGTCGGGCCATCACCAACAAACCAACTGTGAGAAGAGCTAACAAGCTGAACCGCAACACAGCCCGACCTTTCAAGGTGAAATTGGCCACGGTGCCTTCGGCCTTTTGCCGTTGCCACGCCACGTCCGCTTTGTAAAAGCTGGTTTTCTTGGATCCAATCTGTTCCACCTGCTTGGTCACAGCCGCCCGTTTTGCGTTTACAACGCCCCCAACGCATAACGCCAGTCCAATTGCCGCAAGCAAAATCACAACAGCATTCCGCACATCGCGGGCCAGCTCCTTGTCCGGTTGCCAGAAACGCTCCAAACCGAGCCCGGCGAGGATGGCAATTCCGACCGGTATTGGTGCTAGAGAGCGAAAATACAAGATGAGGTAAAGCGGCGTAATAAATCCCACAATCACCGGCACCAAGATCAACACAACCGCCAGACATTTCGCATCACTACGGGCGCGTAACCCAAAAAAAGCAAGCACCACAGCGATCAACCCACAGTACAAGCGCAAATCCGCCATTCCGGGCATCGTAGCCCCCGTTCCAGGGTGCCCCAAACCGTGTAAGAGATCGAAAGTCTCGGAGTTGCCAATGGCGTCGGGGTTGACCATTGCCGCCGCGCATGGAACAACCGCCAGCGGCCTCTGCAACATGAGTGCCGGCCACTCAATTTGATTGAAGCGCTTACGAGTGTTTTGTGTAAGTAGTTCAAGATTCGGCAGCCATGCCATCGCGCCGATGCACACACCCAAAACGGAAAATGTCATGATCGCCTTGAGAGATTCCCTGATGAAACGGGCACGGCGTTGCCGCCAAACCGCTGCCACCGCGAACCCGGCTACCGGTAGCCAGACGATGACGTGGGACTGTAACGACCCGTTCAGAATAGCAAGACCATAGAACAGTCCAGCGAGCGAATAGAAGCGTCCGCGACCGTGCTCCCTCTTGAGCCCTTCCCACAGTGCCCAGCAAATCCACGGCAGGATGGCCCAGGCTCCGATGGTGCAATTCAATTCAAGATCCTGAAAGATCCGGCTGTTCAAACCAAAAATGAGTGCGCCAAACAGCGCGGCGCTCCAGCGCACCCGAAGCGAGCACAACAACGCATACATGCCCGCCATCGCTGCCAACAGTTGGGTCGAAAAGGTGAGAATCAAGGCGATGCGCGGTGGCGCAATCCACAGACACGGAGTCGTCAGCCCGAAAAGATTGATCTGGCCCTCCCCCACAACCGGAAAGCCGCAGCCTACATGTGTGCACCACAAGGGGAAACGACCTGCCTGCAACTCTTCGTGCACAAAGTGCCACCAAGGATAGAACGTGGCGATCCCGTCAGCCAATGTGAAATTCTGGATATGGACGTTCTTCGGCAGGACGGCGCCCCAAGGCAACTCTTTGCTCAGCAAATCCAGCGGCGCCAATACTTCGCCAAAGAAAATCGCGCGATGAAAAACCACAATGATTACAGCCACAAACAACGCCACAGCCACCGCATGGTGGCTCAATCTCAAGGGCTGTCGGGCAGAATCGCTCAAAACGACGGAACTATCAAACAAGCACCGGTGTCTTGCAACAGCATTCTTTCACCGCTAGTCTCTCCCGGCACCAGACGCGCCACGTCCCACCTCGCGCCATCGCTCGCCACCACCCACAGCGCGTCATTCAGACTTAAACTGCCAGAGCGATCCATTCCTCCTTCGCCTTTACTCTGGCCCCATGCTCGCGGTGTGAACTGCTTGATCTCCGTGATCTTCGCCGCTGGCAGGCGCGTGAACAAATCTTTCAGTAGTCGAATGGATCGAGGCCGCGCCGGCGACAACTGCCCCATGTAGATCACGGCGCTACGCTCCCCGGCCTCCGGATGTCCAATGAACACCCAGTTCTCTTTTCCAAGGGCACTGGGCCGAATGGCGTTCCCAGGCCGAAATACAGAGGCGGCAAATGCCCGACTACCAGAAGCCGTGGTTTCCGCGTTTCCACCGAATTGTGCCACACGCGCGCCCCGCGAAAGTCGAGAGGCGGCGATGTTCATGCGTCGGCGATAAAGAGCTTGCTGGGAAGCACGTCGCCAGCTACAAAACTGCGCATGAAAGTCTTTGTCACCGGCGGGGCCGGCTATGTAGGAAGTGTCTGTGTCGAGGAACTACTGAATGCGGGTTACCAGGTCACTGTTTTCGACAATCTGACGGAGGGCCACCGACAGGCGGTCGACAAGCGCGCGGAGTTTATCGAGGGCGACCTGGCCAACCGGTCTGTGGTGCAGGAGAGCTTCCAGCGCCTGCGACCCGACGCCGTGATGCATTTTGCGTCGAACACGCTCGTTCCTGCCAGCATGGTCCACCCCGGTCAGTACCTCGGTGACAACATCTCCAACGCCGTGAACCTGCTGGATGCGTGTGTCGCGGCGGGCACGAAGCATTTCGTCTTCTCCTCCAGTTGCGCCATTTTCGGGGTTCCCAAGACCGTTCCGATCACCGAAGACCTGCCAAAAGAGCCGATCAATCCCTACGGCGAATCCAAATGGATGGTCGAACGGATCCTGGCATGGTACGAGAAACTCTTTGGCATACGCTACGTCTGTCTGCGCTACTTCAATGCGGCCGGGGCTTCGGAGAAGTTCGGCGAACATCATCGCGAAGAAACGCACCTGATCCCGAATGTCCTCAAAGTGGCGCTCGGCCAGAAGCCGTCTGTCGATATCTACGGCACGCAGTATCCCACTCCCGACGGCACGTGCATCCGGGACTACGTGCATATTATCGACCTGGCTCAGGGGCACCGGTTGGCGCTTGGCGCGAAACGGTCCGACGTGTTCAACCTCGGCAGCGGCAACGGCTACTCGGTGAAAGAAGTCATCGAGGTGGCCCGCAAGGTCTCCGGACGCCCCATCAAAGCCGTGGAACGCCCGAACCGGCCCGGCGACCCGCCGAAGCTGGTGGCCGATTCGACAAAAATCCGCAAAGTGCTTGGTTGGAAACCGCGGTTCGATTCGGTCGAACCGATCCTCGAAAGCGCGTGGCGCTGGCACCTTGCACACCCCAACGGCTACGAGAAGGAACGTGGGACCGACGGCCCGATCATCACGTTACCGACGACGGCAACTTGATTACGTGAAGGAGCGCGTCCTCATTCTTGGCTATGACATCGGCGATTTCGACACGGGTGGGGTGCGGCTCCGTCGCATTGCCCAGTTGCTGCCACCAATATTGCGCTCGGCTGGTTTGGTGGCGGGCGCAAGGTAGCCCGGGGACGTAATTCCGCCTTCCACCCCCTCCAGCACGATCTGGAGCTTCTGTTTGCCTGTCCACTGCCGACATTTCACCGAGTCCTCCCTCCGTTCGAGGACCCTCAAATCCTTGGCGATTCTTCAAGGGGAGCAGTGTAATTGAAATAGGGCTTGTAAACTCGTGCGGCGTGCGGAAAATCACGAACCAAGGATTGCTCAGAATGTGGACGACGAACCAAATGGGGAAATCCGATTTCTATGAACACTCGCTGGCCGACTGTTATTCGTTCTTACGGTCGAAGAGATTGATTTGGTGGGTTTTATTTGTGGCGTTGATGATGCGAAGTGCTAATGCGTTGTTTCAGCCCATCGACGAGCAAGAGGGAAGATTCTACCGCGAGATTGGCCTCAATCTGGCTCACGGATTTGGTTACACATGGACTGGCGGGAGATTTGCCAGCGATCGTGCGCCGCTGACGTCCTTCATTGTTGCGATCATCTACCGTCTGGGAGGAAATGATTGGGCAGTCCGTCAGTGCTGGGCTGTTCTCAGTGTTCTGTGCGTAGCAGCGGCTTATTGTTTGGTAAGAGCACACCACGGAATTGTTGCTGCAAATTTGAGTGCTATCGGTGTGACAATCTATCCGTATAACATTCTCATTGGGGGATGGACTTCCACAGAAACCCCGGCGGTTCTTTTGACATTTCTGTGTATTCTTTGCTTCCTGAAATGGGAGGCCACAGGATCGCTAAAGACCGCTTGTATTACTGGCGGGGTCCTCGGCTTTGCGGTGCTCAATCGTCCCCCAATGGCAGCGTACGGTCTTGTCCTGCCTTTGCTGCTCTGGCGCCATGCCCGTCAGATTGGAATGACCGCGCAACGCAGAATCGTCTCCATCGTCGGATTTGGTGTTGTCTCAATTGTTGTAGTTTCTCCTTGGACGATTTATGTATCTCGCAAAATACAAACTCCGTGCTTGGTCACAAGTGTGGGGCCAGGCAATCTCTGGCAGGGACTAAATCCGTGGGTGGCCGAATATCTTGATGGCCGTCTCAGTTCACAGGATTTCCTGAATGAAATCGATAGCCGTACCTATGGATTGTGGGACAACTCAGTCTCTTGGAAAGAAAAGAATCGTGCCTACAAAGCAGCCGTCCGGCAGTTCATCCAAGAAAATCCCATGGCTTTCGCACGTCTTATGGTTTATCGAACGGTCAAGTTCTGGCAGATTCCCGGTTTGAGCACTGTACGGACTACTCCGGATAAACGAAACCATTTTAAGCCCGTTATCATAGTTGGGTGTCTGTCCTATGTCCCCTTGGCAGTTGTGACTCTCGTGGGAGTTGCCGTTCTTGGTCGGAAGCGGAAGCTAGATCTGATCGGGATTTATCTCATTTGGATCGTTGTCGCCTTTGTGACAAACGTACCGTTTTCGTCGACGATTACGCGCTACCGCTTCGCTAGCGGGATTGATGACCTGATGATATTGATCGCAGCAATTTATCTCGCGGCACGGTTTAACCATTCCGATGCGACAGCTTGTCCTGAAAGGAATTATACTGCTTCCCCTGTGCGCTCAATCGGGTCATCTGATGGACATTTGCCGATTTGCTGATCTCCTACTTGCCGGCCAGTTTTCGCCTTGAGAGTAATTCATCAAATACAGCGGCCATGCGCTGACCGTAGTGCTCGACGGTGTAGAAGTCGGCGTACTTCTGTTTGTTGGCTTCGGACATGCGGGCGCGGAGGGCCGGATCGTTGGCGAGCGCGACGATCTTTTCCGCCAAGTCGCGGGCATTCTGTTCGGCGACAAACAAACCGTTCACGCCGTCTTCCACAATTTCAGGAATGGCGGCCCGTCGTGTCGTGATGACCGGTAACCCGGCGCCCATCGCCTCCAGCAACACCAAGCCGAGCGTCTCGTAACGAAAATACGTCGGAAACAACAACACATCACTCTGGGCAACGATTTCCCATTTGCGGTCGCCCGTCACCGTCCCCGTGAATTCCACGCACGAAGACAAACCGCGCTCCTGGACGAGGCGTGCCGCTTCCGCGCCGTCTTTTTCGGACCACCACGCGCCGGCGAACACGAAATGGGCTTGGGGACAACGGGCCCGCACCAACGAAATCGCTTCAAGGATGACAAACACGCCCTTCTCCCGCACCAAATTGCCAAGATAGAGCACGGTGAATCGGCCGGGTTGTTTGGTCACCTTAGGCAACGGGGACGGCACTTCAATGCCGCTGGGGACCACAAACACCTGGTCTTCACGCAGGCGCCCAAGGAAATTAGACTGCAGGCCTTTGCCCAGGACCACGGCTGCGGCTGCGCCGCGGGTTGTCCAATCGATCAGAGATTTGAGCCACCGCGGCGATTTCTCGCGAAACTCCGGCAGGCCGTTGCCGTGGCTGTAGAGCACGACGGGCACACCAAACGCGCGGGCAATCGCGAGGAGTAGTGTGTCTTTGAGAAATGCGTTGCGATTCAGCGAAACCGGGTAGAACGCAAAATCGAACCGCTGACTGGCGAGGTGCCGGAATTCGAGCCCGATCTGACGCGCCAGCAGGGCCAATTTTCGCCAGCGGAAAACCTCCAGCTCGCGGTAGTCGCGAACGACGTTCAGGTTAATGAAGGTCACATCGAACCGCTCGGGAAATGAGGAGCGTAACAACGCTTGATAGGTGATAGCCGGGCCGTAGATGGGCGGAGGCAGATAGCCGAACAGTAGCAGCCGGGCTTGGTGACTCGTACGCAACGGGTTCCGAATCTGCCGGAGGCGTTTGAACCGGTAATACCAGTTGACTAGCGGAAAGAATGGCTTCCATCCCAGAAGTGATGGCAGTCCGCCCGTTTCCCAGTATTCGCGCCGTATCTGGTCGGTGTCGGCCCATGTCCGCTGGACGGCGGCGATGGATTTGGCGTCGGCATGCACGCGAATCTGGCCGCGCAACTCCGGTACGTATTCCAGCCGTCCATGCCGGGCCATCCGCAACCAGAGTTCATAGTCGAAGGCGTTATCGTATTCGAGGCGCAGCGGACCGGCCTTGTCGAGAAGCGTGCGGCGGAAGAACACGGATTGCTGCCCGATATAATTGATGCCGTACAGCAGCACGCGATAATCAAACGGAATCCCGTAGAATATTCGGATGTGAGTGCTATCCTGATCGATGACGCGGACATCGCCGTACACCAGATCAGCGCCCGTGCGTTGCAGCGCCTCGACCGCGATGCGGACGGCTTGGGGGCTGATCGTGTCGTCGGAGTTCACCCAGGCCAGAATTTCGCCCGTTGTCATGGCGAAACCCTTGTTAAGCGCGTCCACCTGGCCGTGGTCAGGCTCCGAAACCCAGCGGATGCCCGGCGCGGCGCGAAGAATGTCCACCGATCCGTCCGTCGAACCGCCGTCCACCACGATGTGCTCGATGCCCGAGTAATTCTGCGCGCGGATGCTCGCCAACGTTCGCGGCAGAAACCGTGCCTGGTTGAACGACGGTGTGACGATGGTAACCCTGTTCTCAGCCATAGAGATGAACCATCGTAGCCAGAGAGTCAGGCAATGTCCAGTTGCCCGTTCGTGTCAGGGGGTTGTCGACACGGCGGCATTTCCCGAAGCTTGCCCGACGGCCAGTTCGGTCTTTTCAACCGGCAGACGGATGACGTACCACGTGGCGGGTCCCAAGTGGGCTTTGATATCCAGGCTGACCCGGCCGATCACGGTGCCATTTACCCGCCCGAGCCATAGCCCTAGGCATTCATCGAGAGTCATATCGGACATTTGCGTCGTATCTGCGTCGGAGCCGGCCACGATATATTCGATACCGCGCTCCCGCAGGTAGCTCAGCGGGTCGGACGGCAAGCAAGGCCAGATCCGCCGTGAACCAAATGGCCGCCAGATCGACGCCTCCGGTGGGTCACCAAAAGCCATGTAGCCGATATCACGGGTCCCGGGCGGCAACAGATCGCGCACAGGCTTCAGCACGTCCCAGCGCGCACCAAAAACCGTATAGACACGGTAAGCGCGCTCCACCAGAGCGCTGTTCGGATTCCGGTCATGCAATTCCGTCAATGCCCGGTGCGCCGGCCACAAGGGACGGCTCGGCGACAGCACGAGGACGACGAGCGCCAATAGAAAGGTTCCTGTGGCCAGGCGGCGCCACCATATGGCGCGAACGACCCTTGGTTGCGAAGCACTGGTTAGCAGCGGCGCGATGAGCAGGGCGTAATACGGAATAGTTAAGCGCGCGACCGTCGCCAAACCCAATTTCGCCATGAACGCGAGGAGCGAGACATACGGCGACCACCGCACCGCCCGGAGCCAATGTTGGTCTTCCGGTGGCGGCTCCTGGCGGTTGGATCCTTTTGCTCGTGGGGACCGCAGCCTCATGGCTCCGACAACGGAGGCGGCGAGCATCCAGCTAATGGCGAAACCGAGGCCCGCACTGTCCTCCAGCGGCAATTCACCCAGATTGGTGATGTGAAGACGCCCGCCTTCGAAATATCGCCAGCGTCGTGATGAAACGAGGCCAGCCGCGTGATGTTCAATAAAGTGATCCCACCACTTGGTCACGGGATAAAACGTGGGCACCGCGTTTTGCACGACGAGCACCACTGAGTTGCCCACAATTCCCGGCAACGGACTGAGTCGGCCGAGTGAGGCCTCCTCGGGCAATGCGCCAGTCCAATCCCCACAATAGTGGGAGTTCAATACCGCGTTCGGAAGAAATGAAACCAGCAGCGATGCCGATACGACAACGCATCCAACCGCCATCCGCCGGGTCAGCAACCGCAACGACGGTGCCACCGCCACCAGCCAGGGCAACAACAGCGGTAGATTGCTCGCCTTGCTTCCGGCCAGCAGCCCGGCCGACAGGATGGACAACCAGACGTCGGATACGCGACCCGATTCCCTCGCTCGCAGGGCAAAATCGACAGCCGCCAGCGCGTACACGGCAGCAAAGGCGTCATTGGTGACTCCACCCGCTTGCAGGAGAAAACAATAGGCGGAGGGCAACAACCACATCCAATGCCAGGCGACCCGTGGACGCACCCCCAGCCGACGAAATACGCTGAATAACAACCCCGGCAGCAGCAAATAGGAAATCGCATTGATCACAAACAGCCAACGGTCCGTATGCAGGACCAGGAGAAGTGGACTCGATAGCCATTCAAAACCGCAGGCCCGCGTATTCAGTCTGGCAGACGAAGTGTGGATCCCACTGTGGATCCAATGCCAGCGGCCGGCGGCCAACCAATGCAGACTGCGCGGGATGCGATAAGCAAGCGCGTCCCCGTTATCTGGCGGGTGAATAATCCCACCGACAATCGCCAGCATCGCCAAGAAAAGGAAAGCAGCAGGAAACAAACGACCGAACCGGCGCCGCCCTATCGCGCGCCAACGACGAGCCCGAGCCGGCGGAGGAGTCGATGGGTTGTGGACAGACAGCCAGATAATCCCGGTCACAATTCCCAGCAAGGCCACAACGCCATAGCCGAGCGTGTTCAACTCGTGAATAGCGGACAGCGTCCAGCCGGAAACAACCAGAATCGTAGAGACAACTATCCAGAAGGTAACCATGACGGCAGTCATCAGAGCTGCGGTCGAGAAGCTGTCCCCCTCGTCCGTTCAACGGAGTGATGGCCACGAAGGCGCCCGCACCATTGTGTGCCGAGCCATTCTTTCGGCGATGCGCCCATGACCAATTATAGTTAACTGTCCTCCTGCGCTGCAATCAATTTTCTCGCGGCGGCACACGAGGGAACTTCGTTTTGCTTGCAAGAATATCGCTGACGACATACAAATAGTGCGAGTTCGCACAGATCCCTCCACACGCAGAACGAAATCCGCAAAGTCATCCCCCTGCTTGCGTGCCACCAACAGATTATTCAGGCCCAGTTCGAACGTGCGGTGCCGGAATCTCTCGAACCTGATCTCACTCCGCATGGCATCGAGTGTGGGAAACGGGATGCCTTGTTTGTGCTTTTCGCTTTCATTTTCCTTGCTTGCCAGACCGATGCCATGCGGCAAATGGAGAACTGGGTCCGCAGCAGCCGTTGGCCGCGTCATGATTAACGAGCTGCTGGGAACGAGCACACGATGCGCCTCGCGCAGCACACTCTCGGGCTCTCGCAGATGCTCCGGTACCGCCAGCATTACCGCGTGGTCAAACTGTCCGCTCCTGACGGGCAAACTCCGAGTGATATCCGCAAGAACCACAACTGCGTGGGAAGCCGCGCCGCTAATCCATGGTCCGCGCCACTTGCTGGCCCACGCGATTGGCGTTGGCCATCAGGGTGCCGGTCAATCCCTTCGCAGGCAAATACGCGAAGGCGGCGCCATCGGCGATGTACACGGCTTTCGTCCCCCGAAGCCGGCCGGACGGTTCCGTGGTCAACAGCTTGTCGGCAGTGTCAAAGGGCAATGTGGTGGCGTAGTGCACGCTGGATCCATGCTGGGGGCGCACGGGACGCATCGGCCAGCAACCCAACCGCCGCATGGCGCGCATCATGGCCCGTTCGCTGGATCGCTGCGAAGCTGTCTCCGTCGCTGACGGCTGCCACTCGATCTCCAGATAATCACCAGCCCCGTCCGGACGCTGTCGGAGGACGCAATGTTTGTCCGCCGTCGGGTAATCTTCGTGCTGTATGACCCAGATTACGATGCTCGGTGCCAGCTCCCGCATCATGCGCAGGGATTCACGGTGGGGGAGCGGCAATTCTTTGAGCAACCGAAACAGCAGGAGCGAACGATACGAATACATCTGGCCCTGCGTCAGATGCTGACGATCCCCCACCGGGTCGTAGATCATCGTCAGTTGCGCCAGGCTGTGACAGCGCTCGCAGGGTGGTCGACCGAGGTTGCGGTAGTGGAGGCACGGGACGTACGTGTGTGCGTTACAGGTGAGCGGAACGGGCACGTCGAACTGGCGGAGCGACCGCAAGACAATCCGCGCCGTGCCCAAGGCTCCGGCCGCAAGCACCAGCCGTCGTGCTTCAAACGTCTCGATGCCTCCTCCGTCCAATGCGCAGGCACGCACGTTGACGCGACCGTCATTGGTCTCGGTGAAACTGTCGACCAGATACGGTCTGCGGTACAGAAAATTCCGAGACTTCTGCAACTGACGGACGGTGAGATCCGGTCGATACACGCTGTCGCCGGCGTTCGACCAAAAATCCATGTCGTAACAGGGATTTGCCTGACGGTCGTTGAGCGCCTGGCTCAGTGTTGCCAACAAAGGCTTTCCAATCGAAATTCCTTCGCGCTGAAAGATCGCTTTTCGGCGTTCGTAACGGGCGAGAATTCGAGACGCATTGGCGTCGATTTCCAGTGGCACTTGCAGCGCTTCCAACTGGCCATGCAACGGCTCCAGATCATCACGATCTCCGCTGATTCCGATGCGCCGCGCAACAATCTCATAGTGCTCGCGCATCTCGGCTGCCGGCAGACCGCATCGCGCCGACTCGTGCTCCAGAAACGGGAAACACACTGCTCCCCATGCGCCGCCGAGTCCTCCCAGAGCGAGGCTTTCCAACGCCGCGAAATCAGGCGCCTGCGTCGGGGTGAGTTCGTCGGAGTGCCTCACCACATATTGCCGCGGAGGCGTAACCTGCGGTCCGGCACCCAACACGCCGAGCGGGATCCCTTCAAATTCGTCTCCCAGAAAATAGCGGTGCTGGCGGTGATCAGATTGGCGCACATGGGAAAACGGGGCGTTCGGGATCAGTGCTGCATACGTGATATCCTCGTGGCCCACGTCCAACATCGTCACGGTGCGCCCGGCTTCCACCAATGCCTGGGCCGCCTGCACGGCGCTCGCGCCGGAGCCGACGACGATCACATCACCGGTAGCATTCATGCGTTGCGTCTGGCCCAGAACAGCAGCGGAATGCCCACCGCGATTCTTGCAACGCCGCGGGTTCCCTGCCAGGCTACCCGCGCCATCAACCGCAGTGGCTTCTCCGGTGGTTTCAGAAAAAACCCGGCGTATTCCGGGGTGGCTTCTAGCAGCGCGGTCATGAGAAACACTCGCTGGCGCACCGTCGAATGCGGACGGAGGATGCCGGTGGCGGCGTCCAGAAACGGCCAGAACCGTGGATGACGACGCGCGAATTGCAACTCCACGTCCGCATCCTCCCGCAACCGCGCCCGACACGCCGCAGCATAGCGATCTTGCAGTGCGGGCGATGGGGTCTGACCAATCAAGTACTGTGCGATGACGATGCTTTCCGTGGCGAGCACGTTTTCATCAATCCCGACGGGTCCCAGTACCCGTGACAGGCCACTGGAAAAATCGATCGGCTGAAACCCAAAGTCGCGACGGGCGGGTCCGATATCGATATTCGTATTCTGGTTGGATCCGAGCACGTTGCTCACAGTAATTGGCGGTGAGGGCAAAAGCGTGGTGGCCACCCGGGCCCCCAAGAGCGAGAGTCCAAACGGAATGTGTAACTTCCGCCGACAGATTCCTCGCGCGGCAGCAATGCGGTCGATGAACTCGTCGAACGATATCTGCTCGGGACCACCCAGATCATAGCGTTGACCAATTGTGTTATCGTGTTCCAGGCATGAGTGAATGGCCCCCGCCACATCACCCACGTAGACCGGCGCCGAAATCCATCGACCATCTCCGAGGACGGGTACAATGGGCAGTTTCTTCACGAAGCCCAGGACGGTGCCGAACACTCCACTGGTTTCGTCCCCGTACACGATGCTCGGCAACAGTGTGGTCACCGCCAACCCGGAACTGTGGAACACCGCATCGGCGGCGCTCTTGGTGCGGGCATACACGCCCTGGCGGGGAATTTTCGCCGACTGCGTGCTGATGTTGATAATCCGGGCGCACCCGGTCGCGCGACACGCGGCCACCAAACGCCGGGCGCCACCGACGTTGATCTCATCACTGTCCCTCTCGTCGGCCATGGCGGCGGCGAGATGAACGACGGCGTTGGCGCCCTGTACCGCCCGGCGGAGCGACTCTGCATCCCGCATGTCGGCTTGAACCACTTCGAGACGATCGCTTTTCGGCAACCCGGTGGAAGTTTCCAGACGCCGCACCATCGCTTTCACGCGCCAGTCGCGCTCCAGAAGACAGGCGACGACGTTTCGGCCGATGAACCCGCCGGCCCCGGTCACCGCTACGGTTGGCATGCCGCCCCCGTCACTGCTGGAACTCTTTGTCGCCAACATAGGTACCGCGGCTGACGCCGAGCATGCTCATGAAGAAGGACGAGAACACGATCTGTGCCCCGATAAAAAACAACAGCGACCAAAACAAAAGCCATCGCATTTCCGAAAACGAGCCGAACCCCCCCTGTTTCCACTTCCAAAAGATGGCCACATCCCCAATGAAGCCTACGACCGCCAACACTGTTCCGGCCAGCAGCCCGCTTTCCAGCGGGAGCCGCCGCAGCCAACGGCTCAACCCAAGGTTCGAATGATCGAATCGTTCGGTGTACGAGAAAATCTTGGCGAACAATCCGATCGTCAAAATCTGCATGCCGAGCAGGGCAAAGAGAACCCCAAAGAACATGGTGTGAATATCAAACCGCACCTGACCGACCCACCGTGCTCCCGGCAACAGCCAGATCACGAATGCCAATCCCACCACCATGAGCGCCAAGCCAGGACCGAGAAACAGCCAGTTGGGAGCGTACAGCAGCATGAAACGCAGGTGGCGCCAGCCGTCGCGAAAACTGCGCAAGTGTGGAGGCCGGCCGCGCCTGTCGGGCCAGAGCGTGATGGGGATTTCCGTCATGCGGACGTTCAACTTGGCGGCCTTGATGACAAACTCGCTGGCAAACTCCATGCCAGTGGTCCGCAGATCCATCCGCTGATACACCGACTTGGTGAATCCGCGCATCCCGCAATGTGAGTCGCCTATTTTCGTGTGGAACAATACCCGCAATACACCCGATAGCACCGGATTGCCGATATACTTGTGATGCCAGGGCATCGCGCCGGGTTTGATTTCGCCCCGGAAACGGTTTCCCATCACGACCTCAAATCCTTCTCGCCATTTGGCAACAAAACGGGGCGCTTCCGAGAAATCGTAACTGTCGTCGGCGTCGCCCATGATTACAAACCGGCCTCGAGCCGTCGCAATCCCCCCCGCCAGCGCGTTGCCGTAACCCTTGGTTTGGACGCGGACTACCCGAGCCCCCAATCCTTCGGCGATCTCCACAGAACCGTCGGTGCTGCCGTTATCTGCCACCACAACTTCACCCGCAATGTTGTGCTCCCGAAAAGCGGTCTGCGCCTTGGTGATGCAGGCTGCCAGCGAGTTGGCCTCGTTGAGGCAAGGTATCACCACTGACACTTCAATTTCCTGGTCGCTCGACATGCAATCGTTCTCGATACTTACCAGCCAGCAAGTCTACCCGGGGGCAGCTACAGTGCCAACACAATATTGTTGCCCTGCCACACGATACTCAGGAACTGCTTGCACTGGCCGCTGTGGCCGTGGACTTATTAGGGATGGACAGGTAGATTGTGACTCCTCTTGGGAGGATAGCCGGGGAAGTATTGACGGAGTTCGGCGGCAAGGTCAAGTGGACGCCACGAGGCGATGGCCAGATCCAGCTTGGGATTGCGTTGGCGGAGGATTTGGAGCGGAGTCTTCCACTGTTGGTTGCGGTTGGGACGGGCGATATTGAAGAAGCGCCAGCAGGTGGTGAGCTTGGCCCAGAACTCGGCGCGACCGGCAACGCTCTCGCGGTCGAAGAACTCGTCTTCTTGCAGCCGATGGACGGTTTCCACGTCACTCTGCCAAGTGTGGGCCTGGGGCGGGATGTAGTGATGGCCGCTGCCCAACGCGCCCACGAGCAGCCGGCCGCGCGCCGGTGACGGCTCCAACGCCTCGGCGACGATCACCGCGCGGTCTTCAACTCCTGCAGAACTTGTTTCATATCAGACTCCCAGCTTTTCCTGCAGCGCCAAAATGATTCGTGCGGCGGCGTGGCCGTCCCAGCCTTCGATGGGGCAGGCCCCAAGGCGGCGCCCGCGCTGAAGGGCGGCCTGGGCCGCCGCGCTGAGACTTTCTTTTTCTGGGTCCAGCAGACGGTTGGTCCCCTCGGTGATTGTGATGGGCCGTTCGGTGTTCGGCCGCACGGTCAGGCACGGAATGCCAAGATAAGAGGTCTCCTCCTGGATGCCGCCCGAATCGGTCACCACCAGCGCCGCCCGTGTTTCCAGCGCGATAAAATCCAGATAACTCAGCGGCTCCGTCAGCACCAAGCCCCGGGCTCCGGTGCCAATGCCAGCCTGGTCCAGCATCTTCCTCGTGCGCGGATGCACGGGGAAAACCACCGGCAACTGTTGGCTCAATTCCACCAGGTTGTCCCTCAGGAGTTTCAATCGTGCCGGCGCATCGACATTGGACGGGCGGTGGAGTGTCACCAGGACAAACGGGCGCTCTTGCACTCCCAGCTCGCGGGGTTTGGTCGAGGCCGCCACGCGCGGCAGCAGCATCACCAGGCTGTCAATCATCACGTTGCCTACAAAGCGGATCTTGCTCGCCGGTATCCCTTCCCGGAGCAATTGTTCGTCGGCACTGCGGCAACTGGTCAACAGCAGGTCCGACACGGCATCCGTCAGAAGACGGTTGATCTCTTCAGGCATCGTGCGGTCGAAGCTGCGCAGGCCCGACTCGATATGGGCCACCGGCACGCCCAGTTTTACCGCAGCCAACGCCCCCGCCATCGTTGAATTGACGTCGCCCACTACCACCAGCAGGTCGGGCCGGTCCCGCGTGAAGAGTTCTTCCAGCGCAATCAGCACCTTGGCCGTCTGCACTCCGTGAGGCCCCGAACCGACTCCAAGAAAATGCGTGGGCTTCTCCATCTCGAAGTCACTGAAAAAAACGTCCGACATCAGTTCATCGTAGTGCTGGCCGGTATGGACGAGCACCTGACGAATCGGCAGGCGGGCCGCGGCAGCGGCTTTCCAGACCGGAAAAACTTTCATGTAATTAGGCCGCGCGCCGGCCAGAAAGACGACTGTTTTCATGATGCGATTTGCTCTTTCAACTTGCCGGACTAGGCTGGTTCCGGATGTAGCGCTGCCACCAAAGGACAAAATTGCAGAGATACCACATCTGGGTAGTCCGTCGGCGCCGGATCAGTTCTTCAACTTCGCGCAGATCGAAGTAATCCGTTTCGCGGGCGAACTCTCGAAGGGTGGAGCGCGCTATTCCGCACATGGCCTGCTCGAAACGGCCCCGGAAAGCAGGGCGGCCACGACTCCAAACTGGTGCCGCGGCGGCGCTTGACACCCCCGCATGCTCACCCAATGCAATGGTCTGAAGAGCATATTTCAAATGTGGCCAACATGAAACATCGATGCGCCACGACCCGTTTTGGCTATCAGAAGGGATTGGGCGACGCAAGCTTTTTAACTGTCGTGATGCGATCAAAAGTGGAATAACGTGTTCGAGCGCGATGCTGTGGTTGCCTGATTTCTAAAGGGATTCATTCTGTGAGGCGCTTCAGCGGAGACAGGGCTCTGCGGGGACGCAACCTGAGCTTCGATTGAAGCCTTGCAAACGGCAGGTCGGGGGATTTGGCATAAGACTCACTGAGCTGGCGGACGCAGGCGTAACAGGCCTCTACGGTGCGCGGCTCGATAGGCAGGAGCTTAACCTCCCTCCCCAACTTCTGCGCCATGACGGTTGGGCGCTCTCCCCTCAGACGGATACAAAGGACTGGCGGCGGGTTTTAATCGCGCTGAAATTTGACCAGATACCAGGACTCATATTTGGCGGTCGCTCCTTCCAGCGAGGTGTTGCGCTCCATCGGACAACACGGCGCTGCGTAGCGGGTGATGTGGTCGGTAGGCAGCTTGGCCATTTGAGAGAAACAACCCACGACATTGTTTCACTGGTTCGCCAAAGTGAGATTCCCAGATCATAGAGGATCCCACTTGCCATTCCCCCCCCAAGCTAGTATAGAGTCCAAAAGCAAGGAAAACTGTGCGAGAGCGAGGCGGCCTGTGATAGGAGTTCTGTGGAACAGCGGGATTCATTGCCAACCGCGGCTGGTGGATGCGTTTGTGCCACCTCCCGTTTCTGGATGTGCCGCGCCGACAATCATCGCGAGCACCCGGATCGCTCCGACGCGCCCCCGCTTCACTTCATCGTCGAAACCCGCCATCCGGTTAGTCGGTAGCACAAACGTCTACACAGTTCCCACCCAAGGGGCGTCGATATGAAGACTCCAGACGTCGGCCAATCGGGTACGGAATCCAGTGGGGTCCCCCAGCTTCAGGAAGCTCCGTTCGCCGCGCGGATTCTCGCCTTCTGCCGTACTCACCGGCTTCTGCTTCTGTTCCTTGCTGCATTCGCAGTCCGGGTTGCGTTCATCCTTGCCTCCGGCCCGACAGCGCTGCCGTGGGATCGGGGTGACGACCATGCTTACGACGATATTGCTTATCGCCTGGTAAGCCAGCATGAGTACGCCAACACCCTGTACACGCCCGGGTACCCCTTGTTTCTGGCGCTAAATTACGCGGTGTTCGGACGGTCGTGGCCCCTTGCCCGCCTGGTCCAAGCCGGTCTCGGTGCGGCAACGTGTCTGCTGGTCTACCGCCTCGGCACCAAAATGTTCTCGGAACGCGTGGGTTTGATCGCGGGTATTCTGCTGGCGGTTTATCCGGGCCACGCGTTCTTCGCTTGGCGGTTAATGCCTGAGTCGCTGTACATCCTGCTGCTGATATGGTGCCTGCTCCTGGCGCTCTCCCTTGCCGCGGATCCGCAGCCGTTTCGGGCGTTCGGTGTTGGCATGGTCGTTGGAGTGACCCAGTTGGTGAAGGCGAATCTTTTCCTTTTCCCGGCCCTGCTGATAATTTGGTTCGCCGTCTTCTCCCGCGGCAGCGTAAAATGGCGGGTGCTGTGTGTCGGCACATGGATCGCGGGTTTGGCTTTGACTGCACTCATCCAACCGATTGCCAGCTCAATGTCGCCCGGTCATCAGGCACACCTGTTGCCTGCGAATGGCGGGTTTAGCTTGTGGGTGGGCAACAACCCCTTATCTGTTGGGTACAATGATTCGGACGAAAACAACCCTGCCGTTCACGCATTCATCGTCAGTCACGGGTTCGCGGAGCGATTGAAGACCGCCAATGAGCCGGAGAAGTTCGAAATCTACCGCTCGCTGGCGTTGGCGTGGATTCGCGAGAACCCGGGCCGGTTTTTAGCTCTGATGCCCAAGAAGCTTAACAACGCCTTTGGCCTGTTCCCTCGGGCCGCAGTATTCCAGGGCAATTCGCGGGCCCAAATTGTCTATCTACTCTCGTATGGCATTATCGCGCCGTTTGCTCTGGGCGGCATGATTGCCGCGATCCGCCGGTGGCGCACCACCTCGCTGCTGTATGTCGCCGTGGCCAGTTGCGTGCCGACGGTTCTCCTGTTTTGTGGGACGCCGCGATTCACTCTATTGATTTTTCCCGAGTTGCTGATCTTTGCCAGCTTCGCCCTGCTTGCTTGCTACGATCACTTTGTTGGCCCCCGTAGGATGCCTTTGTGGGGCGGCGTATGACCGTCATTTTTCTGTTGCCGGCATACAACGAAGCTGAAAACCTCGGTCCATTGCTCGAGGAAATCTGCACCGCGATGGAACACGCGGCGCTCGCCTACAGAGTCATCGTGGTCGACGATGGCTCCACGGACGACACCTACGCCGTCGCGCAAGAGTATGGGAAGCGCTTGCCGATCCTGCTCGAGCAAAACATGCCCAACGAAGGTCTCGCTAGTGCCCTCCGAAAAGGCCTCAGGAAAGCGCTCGAGATAGCCGCTTCCGACGATGTCATCATCACGATGGACGCGGACAACACGCACAAGCCCCAGCAAGTCCCCGAGATGTTGGCGGGATTGAGAAGGGGGGCTGACATTGTGATTGCGTCCCGCTATCGCGCGGGCGCGGAGATCCACGGACTGACGGCCGGGCGCAAACTGCTCAGCCGGGGAGCCGGGCTGTTGTTTCAGGCTTGCTACCCCATTCACGGAGCGCGTGATTACACCTGCGGCTACCGAGCTTACCGCGCAGGGTTGTTGCGCGAAGCCGTAAAATTGTACGGCGAGAGTTTCGTTAGCGAGCAGGGCTTTTCTTGCATGATCGACGCGCTGTTGAAACTGCACAAATTGGGCGCGCGGGTCACGGAAATCCCGCTGGTGCTTCGGTACGACTTGAAAAAAGGTGAGAGCAAGATGCGTGTGGGCCGCACGATTCGTCAGACCCTTGTTTTGCTGTTGAAGCGCAGGCTCAATATTGGGATACTACGCCCCTAAACAACCATCGATTCGCGGGTTTCGGTCTGCCGTAGGGGGAGCGTCACCCGCCCTTTTTCCGTGTGCACCTAATGAAAATTATCGCCGTTATCGCCACACGCCCTGACGTCATTAAGATGGCGCCTGTCGTCCATGCCCTTCGCCAGCACCGCACCGCGCGAGTCCGAGTGGTGCTGACTTCCCAACACCGTGAACTGGTGACGCCCTTGCTGAAGTTCTTCGATATCCCGGTTCACTACGACCTCAAGGTGATGATTCCAGGTCAGACACTGACCCATGTGACAACTGCGGTGCTGACCCGCTTGGAGACGGTGCTCATCAAAGAAAAACCCGACATTGTTCTTGTGCAAGGCGACACGACCAGTGCCTTCGCTGCGGCGCTGTCAGCTTTTTATCAGAGGATCCCCGTGGGTCACGTCGAGGCTGGGCTGCGAACCTATGATATGAATCATCCTTATCCCGAAGAAGCCAACCGCCGGCTGGTAGGCACCTTGGCGCGTTGGCATTTTGCGCCCACCCGGTTGGCCCGAGAGCACTTGCTGGGGGAACACGTGGCTCGGGCGCAGATTTATGTGACTGGCAACACGGTCGTCGACGCGCTTCGGTTTGCCATTGCCAAACAGAAGAAGAAGCTCACCTTATTGCAGAAGAAGTACGGATTGGCTGGGCGTCCCTACATCATCCTGACCTGTCATCGGCGAGAAAACCATGGCCCACCCTTGCGGCAAATCTGTGCAGCCATTCGGGAAGTGGCGGGGCGACACCCGGAATGCGACTATCTTATCCCTCTGCATCCCAACCCTGCTGTCGGCGTGAAGATGCGCGCAGCGTTGTGCGATCTGCCATGCGTCAAGCTACTCCAGCCGCTGGACTACCCGGAGTTTGTACTGCTGATGGCGCGCTGCCTTTTCATTGTGACGGATTCCGGCGGGATCCAGGAGGAAGCGCCGGCAATCGGAAAACCGGTGTTGATCCTCCGCGAGCGCACCGAGCGGCCTGAAGTGGTCCAAGCCGGTGTCGCCAGGCTCATCGGTACCCGGCGTGAGGTGGTCGCGCAGCACATGTTGCGATTGATCGAGCAACCCGCCGCGCGAAAGCGCATGTCTCATGCACGTTCCTTGTTTGGTGACGGTCGGGCAGGCAAGCGCATCGCGCGAGTGTTGCTTTCCACTGGCAGGGACCGCGGAATCGTGTAGAAACCGTTAATGTTCTCCAGTTCGCTTGCTGTTCCCGCGCCCGTTGGCGCGAGATACGGTCTCGCTTCCGAGTTTGGTCGCGTGGATGACTCCTCTATGAGAATTGCCAGAGGTGAACTCAGAATCTTCGGGTTCTGAGCTGGTAGTCATTGGGAATTGAGGAAGTGCAGGCCGTAGCTTGAGCGGTACGATTGCTGCCCTCCGGAGGTGGCGTGCCTGCTCCCCACTGTACGTCGTCGTGGCCGGCTACCTGCCGAGGGTTTTACTGTTTTACGGGACTCCGCCCTGAACTCTTATGATCATCCCCGAGCTAATGATCTTTGCCAGTTTCGCTCTGCTCGCCTGCTACGATTACCTAATTGGCTCGCGTCGGTTGGCTCAACCGGGGGCGCATCCGGACAACCTTCCTGACCATCTTTGCCGACATCCAAACCGTTGTCGCGAGAATCCGTAGGTTCGAGCAGTCCGGCTTGGTGGCACGGCACTTGCAGCTCAGTGCAGGTTCATGTAGTATCATCAACACGTTGAACGTGAAAAATCGGCCGACGCAATGAAGTTTTCCCAGATTATCAGTGACCAGCAGTTGGCCACCGAGGCCATTCGCCGTTGGATCACCATGGCTGTATGCATGGTGGTCGCCGTTGTCGCTGCGAACTGGATTGTCGACCAGCGGTTTTTCCTGTTTGCCGTCTTGGCTGGCCTGGTCGCAACGACCTTCGTGACCGTAGGAATGCAACGAAAAGCCTGGATTTTGATTGTCATCTGCTGGGGCTTCAGAGGTTCAATCCACGCGCTTCCCCTGCCGGTGACAACCCGTGATCTTGTGGTCATGGTGGTGGCATGTTCGTATGTTGCCCAGCGGGCTCTCGGCCGGACCGTTCAACCAATGAGGGGCGTGTTGAACACGCTCGTAAACATCAACTGCGCCTACATTGCCTTCACATTTTTTCTTCACCCCGTTGGCGTGCGGGTGCTCGGCTCAGGAACGATGGGCGGTCACCCTTACTTTAATGTATTCATTGTTTGGTGCGCCTTTTGGATCATCGTACATATGCCCGAATCCTACAAGGACGTCACCAGGATTCCATTATGGCTGACGCTCAGCGCCACCTTTACCGCCGTGATCGCCGCCTCCGTTTACATTTTTCCCTCCCTTACACCGTATGTCTGGTTCTTTTATAGTGACATCGACGTCGGTGGTTATCTGGGGAGTCTCAACATCACCGGGCAGGAGGCGGAGGTTCACCGATTCACATCATTTGGCCCGTTTGGGGTCATGCTCGTACAGTGTTTGTCGGCCTATTTCCCACCGCGCGCGTTAGCCAACCTGCTGCGATGGCAGTCTTATCTGTGCCTACTGGGCTTTGCCGCAATCCTCGCCTCGGGCTTCCGAAACCATCTGCTGCTTGCACTCGCATATCTGGCGTTGGCGGCATGGTTCCGCGGTGGCTGGCACGATGTGGTCATTGGAGGTTTGATCGGCACACTTTTCCTCGGATTCTTGGTCTTTGGTCAGGGTCGCCTCTTTGATCTGCCCTTGACTGCACAGCGCGCGCTAGGATCCCTGCCCGGTCAGTGGGACGAGGCCGTCAAGCGAGACGTGAAGACAAGTAATGCGCGCTGGGATTGGTGGCTCCAGATGATCAAAGAAGGAAGTTTCGTTGACAACTGGTGGGTTGGTGATGGCTTTGGCGTGAGTGAACAGGATTGGATGGCGATGGTGGGACAAAGGCTCAGTTTCGACGAAGCAACTACAGTGACTGGCGGCTTCCACAACGGCCCATTGACTGCGATTCGCCATGCAGGAGTGGTGGGACTGGTTCTGCTTTACGCGCTCACGATTACGGCAGCCGTTTACTCTGTCAAATGTGTTCGTCGATGCCGTGACACACCCTTGCTGCCTGTGTCGATCTTCCTCGCCGTCCAGTTAGTGTGGGCACCCATTCATTACACGTTTATCTTCGGATCGTATGATATGGAAATAACTGAACAAATATTCGTGATCGGCCTGCTGGCACTGGTCTGGCGCATGAGTGAACATACCCCTCCTTCCCCGGCCCCGGTACTGACCACAAAATCTCTTTCCCGCAACAATGGAAGACCGTTGCTTTCCACATGAAAACGAAGGTGGTTTGGCTCGCGCCTTATCCGATCCTGTCATTGGAGCCCGAGGTTTACGTTAAGCGAAGACCCTCCACGGAACACCCTTGCAGTTGGATCGTGAACCTCTCGAATGCGCTTGCGGAGAGATCGGACGTGGAATTGCATCTGGTCACGGAAAGCAGCCGTGTCTCATCCACTCAGCGCACGCAGAAAGGTCGCATTGCATTCCATGTCGTGAAGACCGGCATCCCTTTCCTGAACCGCAGTTTTCCACCTTGGTTACCGCTCGACACCCTCACCGGCTTTCAAGCGAACGTCGTTCGGTTGCTCAAAGAAGTTCAGGCGATAGAACCTGACATCGTTCATGCACACGGAACGGAAGCTGCCTACGCACTCACGGCTATTCAGACGCGGCTGCCGTGTCTGATCTCCATCCAGGGCATCATCACGGAGTACTTCAAGACAGACCCGTGTCTGCGGTCCCGAATCGTCCGCCATTACGAGCAGGATTGTGTGCGCCGCGCCAAGTACTTTGCCTGTCGAACCAGTTTTGACACGGGGTTCATCCGATCAGTCAACCCCGACGCACGTATTTTTACGATCCACGAAGCCATGAACCCCATCTATTTTCAGAACGAATGGCGCGTGCGTGATGAGGATCAGCTTCTGTACGTCGGCTCACTCGAAGCGCGCAAGGGTCTGGATATCCTTCTGGAGGCGCTGAAGCTGGTAGTGCAAACGAAGCCGAAGGCCATGCTCACAGTCATCGGCGGCGGGAATCAGACGCCGTATCGGCAACTGTGTGAACGCCTGCAGATCACCGGCAACGTTCAGTTCCTGGGCTTTCAGTCAGCCGAGCAGATCGCCAAACGCCACCTCAAAAGCCAAATGTTCGTTTTACCGTCGGGGAACGAGAACAGCCCCAACACGCTCGCTGAAGCGATGGTGTCAGGCCTGCCCGTGATCGCCACCGCCGTCGGCGGGATCCCCTCAATGGTCCAGCACGGCCAAAGCGGTTGGCTGATCCCTCCTCGTAATTCTGCCGAACTTGCGAATGCCATCCTCGAATTGCTCAACGACCCCGGGCAACGAGCGCGCCTGGGCCAGGCCGCACGCCAACGAGCCCGGGACCGCCATCTGCCCGAGCATGTCGCGGCGCAGACGGTGGAGGCGTACCAGGAAATCTTGAAGCTTGAAGACTGAAAACGTCGTTGATTAGATGGCTCCATGACTAAGGCCCGCTTGCGGCAGTTCATCGCCAAATACGATTTCCCCACCCATCTGTTCGTACTGTTTGATGTCGTCGTCGGACATGTGTCCACCCTCTTCTGGACACTCCAAACCAAGTTGCTCCTCCTTCTGCTGGGCCGCTCCTACGGGTGGAACCTTCGCGCAGATGGCCGTGTCATCATCCAGGTCGCGCGGCGCGGCGCGATCCGTTTTGGCCATAACGTCACCATTAATTCGCGCATCGGCTCCAATCTGGTGGGACAAACGAATCCCACGATCCTGCACTGCATGGGGGATGGCCACATCACCTTCGGCGATAATAGCGGCTACTCCTTTGCAGCGCTCTCTTCCAAGAGCAGCATCCGCATCGGCGACCACACAAAAATCGGCGGAAACGCCCGCATCTACGATCACAATTATCACGCGCTGAATTATCTCTTGCGCCGCAGCCCGGATAACGATATCGCCAATTGCAAAACGGCACCCGTGGTGATCGGCGACGATGTCTCGGTCGGCGCTCACGCGGTTGTTTTGAAGGGCGTGACCATCGGGGATCGTCGTGTCATTGGTGCCGGTACAGTCGTGGCACTGAAGAACATCCCAACCGATTCATTGGTAGCCGGCAATCCGGCACGGGTGTTCCACAGCATTTAGGAGCCGCCCCAAAAAGGTGTTCATGGCATCCCTTTGGTATTTCCCTGACGTGCCACGCAGCGCCGCACCAGGAGAGTAAGTCATCAATACGGGGGCAATTACCAAGCCAGCTGGCAGAGTACATCTGACATGCAGGATTCTGGCCCCCGCCCCAAATCCAGCAGTTTACTGGTTTGACAGGCGCCCAACGATGAGCGTATGATAGCTTGCCCTAGAAGATATTGCTATGTTCAAGCAAATCGCTCCCTTAAGCGGCGCACGCACATCCTCAACGCGAGCCGATCGGCCGGCCGTTTCTGACACTGACCAATCCCCTCTGCTCGTGGCGGTCGCCCTGCTGGCATTGGTTATCTGTTGTTTAGCCATTAGCAACCAGAGCTTCTGGATCGATGAGGCCGGTGGCGGCCACGTGGCGAAGCAGCCCACTCTGGCCACATGGTGGCGGGCAGTTTTACACCACGGAGAAGATCTGCAGCTACCGCTCTACACGTTTTTCATCTGGGGGTGGGAGAAAGTGGTAGGGCTTCAAGAAGCCGGCATTCGTGCCGGCAATGCGCTGTGGTTCCTGCCCGGCGTGCTTGTGATGTTTTACGCGCTGGCGGGGAAACCGCTACTCCGCTGGAGCTTTTCTACCGTGTTGTTATGTAGTCCTTTTGTTTGGTATTATCTTAACGAAGCCCGCCCGTACGCAATGCAGATCGGCTTGAGCCTCATTGTTTTCGCTGCCCTTTACCAAATTGGCTCGACCCAGAACAGATCCACACAAGAACGAGGCTGGGTCATCGCGCTCTGCCTTGGGTCAGTGCTCTTTGGCGCCGTCAGCCTATTGGCAATGCTTTGGCTGGGAGCCTATTTGGGCGCTGGAGTGTTGGGCGCGCCGGAAGATCATCGGCGCAGACTGGCGCGGGACTATCGGATGTATTGGGTTCCGACGCTGGCGCTGCTCTGTGCCGAGGGGTTGTTTTATCTCTGGACGCTGAGCCGGGGGACGCGCGGCGCTCCGCTTCCTGCCACGGGCTTTAGGAACGTCGTGTTCGTGATCTATGAGTTGCTCGGCTTCGGCGGTCTGGGACCGGGACGGCTGGCCATCCGAAACGGCGGTTTGGGCGCCTTTCGGCCATGGGTGCCGTGGTTGGCAATATATGGTGTGGTGCTCCTCATTGTGCTGATACAAGGTTGGAGGCAGGTCACGACTTTCACTTCTCGACGCACGCGAGTATGCTGGGTAGCCGCCCTGGTGATCGTGGTGGGATTCATTTCGATCGTCGGTGCGAAGGTTCAGTGGAGGGTGCTGGGGCGGCATTGCGCCTCCGCAGTTGTCCCGGTGTTATTCGTGTTGGGAGCCGGCGTGGCAACATTGCTGAGCCGCAGGACGAGATCGGGGCGGATCGTGGTGGCGGCCTTCGTAGGGTTGAGCTTCGTTTCGGATCTGAACCTGCGCTTTAGCGAACGGCACGCGAAAGAAGATTACCGCTCGGCTGCGGTCATCGCCACGGCGGCTGCGGCGCGCGGCGAGCACGTGTGGTGGTGCGCCGACGGAGGCGCGGGCATTTACTACGGCGTACCGATGTCCCAACCGAATAGCACCCCCGCTCCGGGTCAGGTCTGGCTGCTGGTGGATCCCACGGAGCGCCTGCTGGCCAGCCAGCCTCCACCGCAAGTGGTCGTTTACTCATCCAAGATCGAACATGACCCGGGACAACGTCTCCGAGCGTATTTGCAACAGGGCCATTACGGCCTGTCACAGGTGCTGCCCTCCTTCACGATCTGGCGGAGGTGAGAGCGGCGGCACCGAATAAGATACGCTTACAACAAGAGGGAGCGAAGTTTTTCATTTTGGCTTGCCGCCCCCATCTTCAATGGGTATGATCCGGCTTTGCACATTTGAATCATGACGAATTCCAACCCAATCACGTTGAGCTGCATCATGCCTGCCTACAACGAGGAGGCAGCCATCGCAGACGCTTTGCGTGAGCTGCAATGCTGGGTGCTCGCCGCGGTTCCTAACGCCGAGTTGATCGTCGTGGATGATGGCAGCCGGGATGATACCGGGAAAATACTCGACAAGTTGGCCTCCGGCGAACCACGCTTGCGGGTTGTCCATCAGAAGAATGCGGGTCACGGTGCGGCGTTACGCGCGGGACTGGACCTCGCCCGAGGGGAATATGTATTCTTGTTGGACAGCGACCGGCAGGTGCCTTTGGAGGCGTTTGCGGATCTTTGGCAAGTCGCCCAAGCACATGAAGGTGCATTAGGGGTCCGTTGGCCGCGCCGGGATCCACTCTTTCGTCTGGTGCTAACGAGAGCGGTTCGGTTCTCGATCTTTTTGCTTTTCCGCGTCCGTCTTCGCGATGCAAATTGTCCGTTTAAGATTTTTCGCCGATCCATCTGGACAGAAGCGCGTGCCCTTATCCCAGAGGGGACGATCACGCCCTCGTTGTTCCTGGCCATTTACATGGCGCGGCGCTGGCCCTCCATCGCGCAGCAGCCGGTTCCCCATCGCATCCGCACCACGGGAGTCGTGTCGATCCGGCGATGGAAGCTCGTGAAAACCTGTGCTCGGGCTTTTCGCCAGCTTTTGGATTTTAGAAAAGCGGTCAGCGCATGAGCGCAAGAATCCTCCACCACGGATGGACACAACCGGCTCCGTTGCCACGAGCGACGGCAACTTTGCCCCTCTCCCCTGAAGGTCATTGATTAGACGGCTCTATGAGCAAGACCCGTTGGCGGCAGTTCATCGGGAAGTACGATTTCCCCGCGCATTTGTTTGTGCTGTTTGACATCGCTGTCGGACACCTCTCCACCTTCTTCTGGACGCTTCAAACCAAGCTGCTCCTGCGCTTCTTGGGCTGTTCTTACGGGCGGAACCTTCGCGTGGATGGCCGCGTAATCATCCGCGTCGCACGCCGCAGCGCGATCCGTTTCGGCCAGAACGTCGCGATCAACTCCCGCACCGGCTCCAATTTGGTGGGACGCACGAATCCCACAATTCTCCACTGCATGGGCAACGGCCAGATCACCTTCGGCGACAACAGCGGCTGCTCGTTTGCGGTGCTCTCCTCTAAAAGCAGCATCCGCATCGGCAAGCATGTGAAAATCGGCGGGAACGCCCGGATTTACGATCACGACTTTCATCCCGTGGATCACCTCGCCCGCCGCGATCCCCAGCAGGACAGGACCCAGGGCAAGTCGGCGCCGACTGTAATTGGCGACGATGTGCTCATCGGCGCGAACGCAATCATATTAAAGGGTGTCGCCGTCGGCGACCGCTCTATCGTCGGCGCGGGCGCCGTCGTCTCCTTGAAAGATATTCCGCCGGATTCACTGGTTGCAGGCAATCCGGCGAGGATCGTTCGGAGTTTGCGTGCTGAAAGACCCTGATGGTCACTAGTGCTGCGACGCACTTGATTTGATGGGTGCGTCACGGCTGGAAAACGAACCCTCACCCTAACCCTCTCCCTTAAGAAGGGCGAGGGGACCGCGCTCCGTCTCCTCTCCCCTGCGGGGGAGAGGATTAAGGTGAGGGGGCATGACCTGCACCCGTTGACTGGAC